>CAYOEF010000121.1:0-7836 GCA_964402805.1 uncultured Rhodanobacteraceae bacterium
AGCTGGCGCGCCTCGTGGCCATGAGCTACCGTGTCGCACCGGTCGTCGAAACCGGTGACGACGCATGGTCCGGCTACCAACCCGAAAAGATCAGGAGCCTGGTTTCGGCGGCAGGCCGACCCAGGCCCCACGTCATGCCGGCGTAGGTTGGTATCCATTTGTACAAGGCCATTCAATTGATATTGAACGGCTATTTCTGCAACGAACATGAACCCCGGCTTGCGCCCGAGGGCACGGCACGACGGGATGTCCGTCAATGGAAATCCCGCGAGCGCACGCTGAGCGGGCCCAGCAGTGCGCTGTAATCATGCAGGTGCGAGGCGACGAGGTTGCCGACGCCCTCGGCGGTCTCCCAGCATCCGTCGACACCGAGCAGCGAGGCGGTCAGCAGCACGCGGCGCGCGCGTTCGGCAAGGCTTGGCCAGATGATCACGTTGACCGTGCCCCCCTCGTCCTCCAGCGTGACGAAGACGGTGCCGCTGGCCGTGGAAGGCCGCTGGCGCAGGGTAACCAGTCCGGCCGCGCGCGTGCGGGTGCCGTTGGCCAGCGCGTGCAGTTCACGTGAGCACCGGCAGCCGCGCGCATGCAGTTGCGCGCGTACCAGCCGGACCGGGTGTGCGCCGAGGGTCAGGCCCGTGCTGGCGTAATCGGCAAACATATCCTCGCCCGCCCGCGGCGGCGCGATGACGACGCCTGCCTCGCCGGGGCTGGCGCGCCCGAACAGGGGCCGTTGCGGTTCGATGCCCGCCACCTGCCAACGTGCGCGATGGCGATGGCCCGCCAGGCCACGCAGGGCACCGGCATCGGCCAGCAGGCGGCACGCACGCACATCCAGGCCGGCGCGGGTGGCGAGGTCCGCAAGGTCCGTGAACGGTTTTTGCGACCGTGCCGTGCCGATATGCCCGGCAACATCCCCGCGCAAGCCGCGCACCAGTCGCAGGCCAAGGCGCACGGCGGGCTGGCGCGATGGTTCACGGGGATCGGCTTCGAGCGTGCAGTCCCAGTCGCTGGCACGCACGTCGACCGGGCGCACGGCAATGCCGTGGCGGCGTGCGTCGGCCACCAGCTGGCTCGGGCTGTAAAAGCCCATCGGCAGCGAGTTCAGGAGCGCGCACACGAAGGCCGCCGGCTCGTGGCACTTCAGCCACGCGCTGGCATAAGCCAGCAGGGCGAAGCTCACGGCGTGGGATTCGGGAAAGCCGTAGCTGCCAAATCCCTTGAGCCGGTCGAAAAGCTCCACGGCGAATTGCCGCGTGTAGCCGCGTGCCAGCATGCCCTGGGTGATGCGCTCGCGGTGCGTCTCGACATCGCCATGGCGTCGCCATGCTGCCATCGAGCGGCGCAGTTCGTCGGCCTCGCCACCGGAATATCCCGCCGCGACGATGGCGAGCTTCATCACCTGTTCCTGGAACAACGGGATGCCGAGCGTGCGTTCCAGTACATGGCGAACCTCGTCGGAAGGCCAGGTCACCGGCTCCTCGCCGTTGCGGCGCGCCAGGTACGGATGCACCATGTCGCCCTGGATCGGCCCCGGTCGCACGATGGCCACCTCGATCACCAGGTCGTAGAAATGCGCGGGCTTCAGGCGCGGCAGCATGCTCATCTGCGCGCGCGACTCGATCTGGAACACGCCCACGGTGTCGGCGCGTTGCAGCATGCGGTAGGTCTGCGGGTCCTCGGCCGGAATCGTCGCCAGGCTCAGGTCGCGCCCACGGGTGGTGCGCAGAAGGTCGAGGCACTTGCGGATGCAGGTCAGCATGCCCAGCGCCAGGCAATCGACCTTCAGCAGGCCCAGGGCATCCAGGTCGTCCTTGTCCCACTGGATGATGGTGCGCGCCGGCATGGCCGCATTCTCGACCGGCACCAGCGTCGCCAGCGGCGCATCGGAAATGACGAAACCGCCCACGTGCTGGGACAGATGGCGCGGGTGGCCGATGAGCTGCGCAGTCAGCGCGAGCACCCGGCGCATGATCGGCGTTGCCGGGTCGAAGCCCTCTTCGCGCAGGCGCCTGTCCACCGGCGTCTCGCCATCCCAGCGCCCCAGCGCGAACGCCAGCCGGTTGACGGCGTCGGGCGGCAATCCCAGTGCCCTGGCCACGTCGCGCACCGCGCTCTTGCCACGGTAGGTGATGACGGTGGCGGCAAGTGCCGCGCGCTCGCGTCCGTATTTGCGGTAGATGTACTGGATGACTTCCTCGCGCCGCTCGTGCTCGAAATCGACGTCGATGTCGGGCGGCTCGTTGCGTTCCTTCGAGATGAACCGTTCGACCAGGGCGTTGCTGCGTTCGGGATCCACGGCGGTGATGCCAAGGACGAAGCACACCGCCGAATTCGCCGCCGAGCCGCGTCCCTGGCACAGGATGCCCCGGTCGCGTGCGAAACGCACGATGTCATCCACGGTGAGGAAGTACGGCGCGTAGCCGAGTGCTTCGATCAGCGCCAGTTCGTGCGCGATTTGCGCGCGCACTTTCGCGGGAACGCCATGCGGCCAGCGCCAGGCCATGCCCTGTTCGGTACGCGCACGCAGCCAGCTGTCGGAGGTATGGCCCTGCGGCACCAGTTCGGCCGGGTAGCGGTATTCGAGCTGGTCCAGCGAAAACGTGCAGCGACGGGCAATGCGCAGGGTCTCGGCGAGCAGCGGCGCGGGATGGATCGCGGCCAGGGCACGGCGCGAACGCAGGTGCCGTTCGCCGTTGCGGTATAGCAGGCCGCGCGCCTCGACGAGGGTCCGGCGATGGCGAATCGCGGTCAACGTATCCTGCAGCGCGCGGCGTGCGCGCACGTGCATGTGCACGTCGCCGGTCGCCACCAGCGGGATGCCGTGCCCGGCCGCCAGCGCCGTCAGCATGGCCAGCCGCGCTGTATCGTCCCCCTCGTGCAGCAGTTCCACGGCCAGCCACAGGCGCGGACCGAACACGGCTTTCAACCAGCGGCCATGCTCCGGGCAAGGCGTCGGCGCAGGCAGCCACAGGGCCAGCGTGCCGGGCAGGCCGTCGGCCAGGTCGGCGCGCACGAGGTGATAGCGGCCCTTCTCCGCCGCGCGCCGGCCACGCGTGACGAGCTGGCACAGGCGCATGTAGCCCGCACGGTTGTGCGCCAGCACCACCAGCTTCGGACCGTCGGCCAGTTGCACCTCGGTACCCACGATGAGTTTCACGCCGGTCGCGCGGGCCGCCTCGTAGGCGCGCACGATGCCCGCCAGGGAACATTCATCGGTAATCGCCAACGCCGCATAGCCGCAGTGCAACGCGCGCTCGAACAACTCGCGCGCGCTGGATGCGCCGCGCCCGAAGGAAAAGTCCGACAGGCAATGCAGCTCGGCGTAGTCCGGCATCATGCGAACCACCCGTGCAGCATGAACGGCCCGTGCTCGCCCGGCGCGCAGAACGCCCAGGCGCGCTGGCCCGTGGAAAGTTCCAGCACGTAGTAATCACGCCGCACGTCCTCGCCATCCCACCAGCCGGTCTCGAGGCGTTCCGGCCCGGCCAGCACACGTGGCGCGGGCCCACGCAGGGGGATCGGTCGCGGCAGCAGCCACGTCGGCCGGGGCAGGCGCCGGATCATCGGCAGTGCCTGCCCGCACCGGCTTTGCGCAGCCGTTCCGGGAACCTGCCCGCAGGATGCGTCGTCACGCACGCTGGCCCGTTCCGGGCGCGGGTCGGCGTCGGCACGCAGGCCGTGCACGGCCTCCTCGCCCAGCCGCGCGCGCAGGCGCTCGACCAATTGCGGCCACGGCAGCGCGTTGGCGCGACGCGAACCGAACAGGTCCGTGCCAGCCGGCACGAGCGGGGGCAACTCGTCGGCGATGACTTCCAGTTCCAGCACCGGCGCCGGCAGGCGCAGCCGATCCAAGTGCAGCTTCGCCACCTCGAACAGGGCCTGTGCCTCGCGCTCGGCAGTGAGCAGGCCGATGCGGATGTCGGTGGGCGACGCATCGGCATGCCGGCAACGGACGACAAAACGCGCGACGCCGCCGTCACGCGCCGCCACGAAGGCAGCCAGGTCGCCAAGCATGCGCTTCACCGCGAACAGCAGGCCGTGGACATGCCGGACTTCGCCGGCAAATTCGACGTGTGCGACGAAACGGTCCGGCGGCCGGTAGGGTGCCAGATTGCCGGGCCGGCGGCCCAGCAGGACGTCCATGGCATCGACGAGCGCCTTTCCGCCGCGCCGCTGCAGCGCCGCCCGTGGCAAGGCCAGCACCTTGCCCAGAGTATCGAGGCCCATGCCAGCGAGCAGCCCGGCGGCCTCCCGCGGCAGGCCCGCCCGCGTGACCGGCACGTGCGCCAGGGCATGCGGCAAAGCGTCGTCCGTCATGACCACGACGCCATCCCGGGCACCGGCCAGGACGCGGGCGGCACGTGGATTGGGGGCCAGCGCGACGCGATGATGAAAGCCCAATCCGGCCAGTTCGTCGCGCAGACGCGGTTCCCACTGCCGCCACGGCCCCAACAGGCGCAGGCTGCGACTGGCTTCCAGCGCCACCGCGCGGGGCGGATCCAGCAGCACGTCGGAAGAATAGCGATACGCCCAGGCGGCTATCAGATCCAGAGCGGCACGCACGCGTGATGCATCGTATCCGGCTGTCTGCAAACGCCGGCAAATGGCCTCGGCTTCAGCCAGGCGCTGGCCCGGATACAAGCCGGCCCGGCGCGCGGCCCCATCCACGGCCAGCAGGGTGCGCTGCCGCGCCGGGCCGTGCACCAGGGCAAACGGTTGCCCCGGCAGCGGGCGTTCGCGGAGGGCGGTATCCAGTGCCAGCGATGGCAGCAGCAGCGAGGCCCACAGCATGCCGCACCTTCACTGCACCGCAAACGCGATGGGTGCGGGCGGATTGCCGCCGCGGCACTTGCGCACGTGCAGCAGACCCGGCTCGATTTCGAGGCGCAGGGCCGCGGGTGAAGGATTAGCCAGCGCGGCGCGGTCACGAAACACGAAGGCAAGCGCATGGCCGGTATCGGCCGCCACTTCGAGGCGGCGCAACACCTTGTCCCCGGCATGCGGCAACCAGCCCAGCACGGCCGCGCAGCAGCCTGCGCGCAGGCATTGTTCCAGTACCCAGGCGCACTGGCCCGCACCAGCCTCGACGATGGATACCCGGCGCCAATCCATGCCTGCTGCCTGCCATGCCGGCGCATGCGGAAGGTAGGGCGGCGCGACCAGGACCACGTGTCCGCCGGCCTGCGTCAGCCGCGCCAGCGTCGGCAATACCAGCTGCAGCTCGCCCACGCCATCGGCTGGCAGCAGGATTTCCGAAAGCGCGGCCTCCGGCCAGCCGCGCGTGGGCAATGCCGCATCCAGGTCCGGCCAGCCGGTTGGCTGCGCGCTGGCCGGCAAAGCGGCGGACCGACCGCGCCAGACGCGGCGCTCGCGGATCAGCGAATCCAGGTTCACCACTGCATTCATGTCGCTCCCCGGATGAGGCCGCAGTACAGGCCTTCAATGGCCAGGTCGCGGGTCGCATCCACCACGATCGGCGCATAGGCCGCATTGCGCGGCAACAACCGCACCCCGCGTGCATCGCGTTGCCACACCTTGACCGTGAACGCATCGTCCAGCCGCGCCACCACGATCTGGCCGTTCTCCGCCACGGGCGTGTGCCGCACCGCGATCAGGTCGCCATCCTCGATGCCGGCGTCACGCATCGACTCGCCCTCGACGCGCAGCAGGTAATCCGGCGCCGGCTTGAACACGCTGGCGTCCACGGTAAGCGTGCGTTCGACATTCGCTTCCACCATGATCGGCGCTCCAGCGGCGACGCGCCCGATCAGCGGCAAGGCCAGCGCATCACTCGCGGCCGTCGACATCCCGGTCAGGCGGATCCCGCGCGCCGTGCGCCGCTCCGGCAACGTGATCAGCCCGGCGCGCGCCAGCGCATGCAGATGCTTGGTTACCGCATTGGGCGTCACCCCCGCCGCCCGCGCCAACTCGCGCAGGCTGGGCGGATAGCCATGCCGGGCCAGGTGCGCGCGGATCAGGCGCAAGGTGTTCAATTGGGTGGGCGTGGTTTCCATGGGTGTACAAATGTACACCTTCTGGATCTCATGGAGCGAGATGCACGAGCAGGGCGCGACGTACGCGTTGACGGTATGCCCACGCTGCCTTTCGGGCTACACCCGGGCATGTCGGCACCAGGGCTCCACTTGAATGGGTATCCGGATTCAACGGTTGGTCGAAACTCATTGCATGCCCGCGAACAGGGCAGCAACCACGGCCTCGGGGGCATCCTCCTGAATGGCATGCCCGGCATCCGGGACGCGCAGCAGGCGATCAGTACCGAGGTGGCGCGCCAGCGCTTCGCCTTGGCTGATGGGAATACGCTCGTCGTGTTCTGCCCAGACCAGATCGACTACGCAATCCATCGGCGCATACCGCCGCTGCACTTCCTCGATGTATTGCGCACCGGATTGTGCAATCTGGCGGTAGAAAGCGGGCTGGCCAGCCTCGCCGCTGTAGCTTGCCAAGTACAGGTCAAGCGCATCGTCCGGTAGCGGATGCCAAGCCGCGTCACGGGCAAATGCACGAAACAAGGCCTCGTGGGCGTAGGCCGGCATGCCGGCGAAAGCCTGCTCGTGTTCGCGAATGTGTGCGAACAGGGGGGATCCGGACGGCAGGAGGCAGACGGCGTCGATCAAGGTGAGCCTGCCGTAGGCGAGACCGTTGACAAAGGCGCCACGCAACGCGGCAAGCCCGCCAAAGTCGTGGCCGACGACGTGTGGCCGTTCAAGCCCCCAATGCTGTACAAGTGCGGCGAGCAGGTCGCTCTGGACTGCCGGCGTGACGTTCTGGCCGTCGAACTTGTCCGACTCGCCAGCACCCAGCATGTCGAAATAATAGACGGTACGGCGTTCCGCCAGCCAGGGTGCGATCCGCCGCCAGGCTTGGGATGACCACGGGAAGCCGTGAATGAGTACCACCGGTTTGCCGTTACCGATCTTGCCCCAGGCCACGCGCTGTCCCGCGTGGGTGAAGTATTGGCCAAGCGCCAGCATTGCCTCGCCTCCCGTAACTCTTATATATTTGAATAAAGGTTACGCAACGCTGTAAAACAAGTCAACCAGTAAATTACATAAAAAGGGTTACGGAGATGCATTGCTGGCAATCCAACGGTTTCTTCGGGGGCCACGTCGCGCTCGACTTCGTCAATACGGTTGATGACGAGGACAAGGGACGTGCCCGCTCGGGGATTCCCGACTGGGATACCGTCATTGCGTGGGCCCTCGCGGCTGGCGTGATCAATCCGACAGAGAGCGATGCGATTCGTCCCCCATCCACAGATGCGGGGCGGGAGTTGAGTGCACTACACGCCATGCGTGAGGCCGCGTGGCGTGTCCTGAGCGCCATGGCAACCGGCGCGAAGGCGGCCCCGGCGGATCTGATCACACTGAAGCGGGAAATGGTCTACGCAGGGGAACACGCGACACTGGCCCAGCATGGACGCGCGGTCGAGTTGTCCGTGGGCGTCGAGGCTGGCCTCGGGATGGGGCTCGTCCGCGCCCGGATGGCACTCAAGTTGGCCGAGATCTTCTCCCGTGGGCCGCTCGACCGGCTCCGCGAGTGCGGCCGCTGCACCGGCTTGTTCTTCGATCACGGCCGTGGAGCTGGCCGGCGCTGGTGCCGGATGGAGACCTGTGGCAACCGGGCGAAGATCGAACGATACCGTGCGCGATCCCGGTAGCCAGGCATTCGTGGCCCGTTTGTGCCCGCGGAGAGCATGTCGTAGGAGCATGGCACGCCGCCAGGGCACGGCACGCCGTGCCCGTACGAATGGTTCGACACCCCAGGTGTAGGGGCACGGCGTGCCGTGCCCACAACGGTGCGTAACGGTAATGCGGA
>CAYOEF010000122.1:0-7826 GCA_964402805.1 uncultured Rhodanobacteraceae bacterium
GGGCCAGCAGCGTGGTCGGCACCAGCACGCACACCTGGCGGCCGGCGCTGGCCACCGCGAACGCCGCGCGCAGGGCGATTTCGGTCTTGCCGAAACCGACGTCCCCGCACACCACGCGGTCCATCGAGCGCGGCGCCTCGATGTCGGCCAGGACGGCCTCGATCGCCTGTTCCTGGTCGGGGGTTTCCTCGAACGGGAACCCGGCCGCGAACTGGCGATACAGGGCGCGGTCGACGGGCGTTGCCGTACCCGGGCGTGCCGCGCGCTGGGCATGGATGGCAAGCAGTTCGGCGGCCACGTCGCGCACCTTCTCGGCGGCGCGCCGGCGTGTCTTTTTCCAGGCATCGCCACCCATGGTGTGCAGCGGGGCATTTTCCGGCGACGTGCCGGTGTAGCGGCTGACCAGGTCGAGCTGGGCGACGGGGACGTACAGCTTGTCGCCCCTGGCGTATTCGATAACCAGGTATTCGCCGCGGGCATCGCCGATGTCCAGGGTCTGCAGCCCGCGGTAACGGCCGACGCCATGGTCGACGTGGACGATGGGCGCGCCTTCGTCCAGTTCCGTCAGGTCGCGGATGATCGCCTCGGGATCGCGCGCCTTGCCGCCGTGTTGTCCGCGGCGGGTGCGCGTCGCGCGCTCGCCAAGCAGCTCGCGTTCGGTCAGGACTGCGATGCCGGCATGTTCCAGCACGAAGCCCTGGGCCAGCGGGGCCACCGCAAGGACGTGGGATGCGTCGGCGTCCCCGCCTGCGACGAAGGTTTGCCAGTCGTCCACGTTGGCGGGACGCAGGCCGTGGGTGGCGAGCAGGTCGGCGAGTACCTCGCGCCGGCCGGGCGAGTCGGCGGCGATGAAGGTGCGCCCGGCATGGCCCTCGAGAAACGCGTCGAGCGGGGTGGCCGTTGCTTCGCCGCGAACCGGCAGCGTGACCTCGGGCGGGGCGGTCACGCCAAGGTCGATGGCGTGCGTATGGCCCGCCGGCACGAATTCGATGCGCAGGCACGTATTGAGCCGCTCGCGTACCTGGTCTGGCGGGAGGTAGAGATCCGCTGGCGGCAGGACCGGGCGCTCGATGTCGTGCGCGCGCTGCTCGTGGCGGGCCGTCGCCTGTTGCCAGGCCTGATCGATGGCTGTGCCGATGTTTTCGTCCAGCACGAACAGGGAATGGTCGGGCAGGTAGTCGAACAGCGCTTCGGTGTGCTCGAAAAACAGTGGCAGGTAATACTCGATGCCGCCCGGCGTGATGCCCTGTTTCACGTCCTGGTACAACGGACAATGGCGCACGTCGATGGGAAAGCGCTCGCGCAGGCGGTGTCGAAACGCGCGGGTGGCCTCGGGCGTGAGCGGCAGTTCGCGTGCCGGCAGCAGGCGCACGGCGTCCACCTGGTCGCGCGAACGCTGGGTCTCGGGATCGAAGCTGCGAATGGAGTCGATCTCGTCGTCGAACAGCTCGATGCGGTAGGGCGTGCTGCTACCCATCGGGAAGATGTCGATCAATGCACCGCGGACCGCGAAGTCACCCGGTTCCATGGCCTGTGGCACGTGTCGATAACCGGCTGCCTGCAAGCGTTGCTGCTCGGCTTCCAGGTCCAGTCTCTCGCCCTGGCGGACGGCCAGGCCCGAACCGCCGATGTACGCGCGCGGCGCCAGCCGCTGCAGCAACATCGGCGCGGGCACGATGAGCATGCCGCGGCGGGTCCCCGGCAGGTGGTAAAGGGTGCTGATGCGCTGCGAAACGATTTGCGGATGCGGACTGAAGAGGTCGTAGGGCAGCGTTTCCCAGTCCGGGAAATGCAGTCGTGAGAGATCACCCGCGAATACCGCGAGTTCATCCTCCCACTGTCGCGCACGCACACTGTCGCTTGCGATGGCCACCACGAGCCCATCGTGCTGGCGTGCGGCCTCGGCAATGGCCAGCGCCGAGGCCGAACCGGTCGGCGTCACCCAGAAGCGGCGCTGTTTGACACTGGAGGGAAGCGGGGTGTTGAGCAGGGACATCGGAGCAACGGGCGCAATGGCACCAGTCACCATGGTGACCGGTGCGGATCAGTGGAGGCTGCACAGTTTACTGCAGCGGCCGGTGCGGCCGGGTCGCGACGGGTTAGTTGACCCCGATGCCCACGCCCAGGCCGAAGTGGATGTTCTGCCACGGGCTGCGCAACTCGGCAGCGGTCCAGCGGTGGTACTGGCTGGCCGCAACGACCGGCAGCGTGTACTGTGCGCCGCCAACCATTTCGCTGCGGGTTCCCGTGATCCGGCCGCTGATCGTGACCAGGCTGTCCGGCGGGTAGTCGAGCGGTTCAAGGTAGGTTGCCACGGTGGCCACGAACCGGCCAGTGGAGTGCGCGCCGCTGCGCGGTCGCTGCGACTTGTCGAGCGGATAGGCCAGGATCTCGATTTCACTGCCGCGCGACTTGTTGTCGACCCGGATGACCTTGCCGCCCCAGATCACCCGTTGCCGGACGAACGTGTCGGGTGCGGCAGCCACCTGGACAGGATCCGCCTTGATGACGGCATTGCCGGTCTTGTAGATCGGCGCCGGCGCGCATCCGGCGAGGATCAGGGCGGCGATGGTGGCGGCGCATGGCAAGGCCGCTTTTGCGGTGCGTAGTGGCATGGTCAACCGAATGTGAACGTGTAGGCGCGCAGGCCCGGCCCCGGTATGTTGATGGAGACCGTGTGCGTGCGGTAGTCCTTGCCGTCAAACAGGGTATACAACTTGCTCGCGTGGACGGTCACGGATGGTTGCGGCTTGCCGTCGACGGTGATCGTGAGGGTGATCGGCTTGTCGCTCGCGGCGACCATGTAGAGCTTGCTGGCCTGGAAACGCAGGTGGATCGCACCGCTGCCCGTGGTCAATTCCGCAAATTCCGGAGTCATGCGCCACGTGCCGTCGAGCACGTACTGGTTGAGCCCGGGAGTACCCGGTGCGTGGTAGGTGTGCGGTGTGCTCGACGGGCCATCGGTATTGGCCATGTTGCGAACCCGCGCCAGCCCGAAGTACATCTCCGGCGAGCCGATGGCGGCAAAATCGGGACCGGTCGCTTTTTCCGGGCCAGTCAACGGCGCCAGGCCAAGCAGGTGGCGGATGGCATTTTCCATATCGCGGTAGTGGCCCTCGCCAAAGTGGTGCAACACCACTTCGCCCTTCTGGTTGACCAGGTATTCCGCGGGCCAGAATTCGTTGCGCCATGCCCGCCATGTGTCCATGTTGTTGTCCATGGCCACCGGGTAGTGGATGTTGAAGTGCTTGACGGCGCGCTCGACATTGGCCGGGTTCTTGCCGAAGTCGAATTCGGGCGAGTGCACGCCCACCACCACGAAGCCGTCGTCCTTGTATTTGTCATACCAATGCGTGACATGCGGAAACGTGCGCAGGCAGTTGATGCACGAGTAGGCCCAGAAGTCGATCAGCACCACCTTGCCGCGCAATTCCTGCATGGTGAGTGGCTTGGAGTTGATCCAGTGGGCAATCCCGGTGAACTCCGGTGCCTGCACCGCGTGTGCGCGCGGCGACCACGCCGCCATCGTGGCGACCGCCATGGCGATCGCGGCAAGCATGGCGACGATATAGGTGGGGCGGCGTATGGCCATTGTATTCATGTGTGCTCCGGTACCCGCGTGTATCGCGATGCGGGTACGGCACCAGTGTAGCGCCGGCGCCGATGCCCCGCGGCAGGTATGCTGCGCCGGATGAGCAAATGCTACGACCGTGCCTATTTCGACAAGTGGTACCGCGACCCGGTTCATGCCGTGGACTCGCCGGCACTGACCCGGCGCAAGGTCGCGTTGGCCGTCGGTGCAACGGAGTACTACCTCGGACGGCCGCTGCGCAACGTCCTGGATATCGGCTGCGGAGAGGCCAACTGGCGCGCACCCATCCTGAAGTTGCGGCCACGCGCGGAGTACCGCGGCCTCGATTCCAGCGAATACGCCGTCGCACGCTACGGGCGCACGCGGCACATTGGCCTGGCGACGCTGGGGGCCCTCGAACACCTGCGCTTCGAGGCGCCATTCGACCTGGTGATCCTGAGCAACGTACTTCACTACGTCGGCGCCGCCGAAGTGCGACGGGGCCTGTCGGGCCTCGATGAACTGATGCGCGGGGTGGCGTTCATCGAGGTCTACACGGCACGTGACGAGGTGGCGGGCGACGCCGTCGGATATGTCGCCCGCACACCCGGCTGGTATCGGCGCTGCTTCGCCGAGGCCGGGCTCGCCGCGGTGGGTTCACACCTGTATGTGGGTAGCCAGCTTGCCCCCTGCCTGCTGGCGATGGAGCGGCCCGTCACCCCGGATCGTCCAGCACCACGTCGACACAAGCCACACCGGCGCGCGCGTACGTGACTTGGGCGCAGCCCGCGGCTACCATGCGCGCTTCCTCGTCACGCGTGTTGATCGGCATGAAAGCGGAAAAAGACACCGTCGTAACGCTCCACTACGACCTTTCCAGCGACGGCCAGCCGGTGGAAAGCTCGCGTTCCGGCGAACCGCTCATGGTCCTGCTGGGTCGCGGGCAGCTCATCAAGGGCCTGGAGGAGGCAATCGATGGACACCAGGAAGGCGAAACTGTGCATGTCGAGCTGGCTCCCGACCAGGCGTACGGCCCGCGTCGCGAAGGCGCCATCCAGCGCGTGCCCAAAAAGTATTTCCATGCGCCGAAAAAGCTCAAGCCCGGCATGACGACGGTGCTGACGCTCAAGCAGGGCGGTCGGCGGCCCGTCACCGTGCGCAAGGTGGGCATGACCACCGTCGACGTCGACACCAACCACCCCATGGCCGGCAAGCACCTGGTTTTCGACGTGGAACTGGTTGGCGTGCGCGCGGCAAGCGCCGAGGAACTCAGCCACGGTCATGCGCATACGCCGGACATGCCGGCGCATTGATCGTCAGCGCTCCTCGAGTACGCGCCGGGCAAAGGCGAAGTGCCGTTCCCAATAAGGGTTGGTGATGTAGCCCAGTTGCACGTGGCTGCGGCTGCTTGGTGCATGCACGAAGCGTCCGTTGCCGACGTAGATGGCCACGTGGCTGATGCGGTGACCGCTCGTGCGGAAAAAGAGCAGGTCGCCACTGGCCAGGTGGGTGATGCGCGTGATCTTCGGCGCGTCCACGCGCGACATGGCGCGCGACGTGCGCGGCAGGTCGAGGTGCACGGCGCGCTGATAGACGTAATCGACCAGCCCGCTGCAATCGAAGCCGTCGGACGGCGTGTCGCCACCCCACTGGTAGGGCGTGCCAATCAGGTTGATGGCGTGGAACAGCACGTTGTTGGCCTCCGCGGCAACCCGTGGCGGCAGGCGAACGGTGTCGTGGATCGGCGTGCCGGTGGCCGCCTGGTGGTGGACGCGCTGCGAATTGCCCGCACAGGCCCCAAGCAACAGGGAGGCGGCGAGGATGGCACCCCATCGCAGTGCGCGTCCAGTGCAACAGCCGGGCATTGGATCGTCCCCATGCAAACTTGGCCTTAGCTTACCAAGTCAATGGATTGGAGAAAAGTCGTTACCATAAATACGAAGACACGCGCGTATCACCCAGTATAAGCGACGAATATCGTGGCGAAGGAGTCGAATGCCCCATTGCGTGCGGGCACACGCCATCACACCTCGCCGCGTGGCCGGTGCGAGTCGCTCCGGCGCCTGATCGATGTGCCGATGTACCCCTTCCGGCCAAGCGCAAACGGGCTACACTGGCGCGATGGACATATACACCCTTGAACGCGGCACGGCGCCGCTCGTGGTCAGCCTGCCGCACGATGGCAGCGTGATCCCGGACGAGTTCGCCCAACGCATGCATCCCAGGGCGCGCCAGTCGCCCGACACCGACTGGCACGTGAGCCGCCTTTACGCCGTCGCGCGCGAACTTGGCGCGAGCGTGCTGACGCCACGCTATTCGCGTTACGTGGCGGATCTCAACCGGCCGCCCGACGGCCACTCGCTGTATCCCGGCAAGCGCGGAACGGGCCTTGTTTCGGACGTGATGTTCGATGGCGACCCGATTTATCTCGACGGCGAGACCCCCACGCCGGACGAGATCGCCTCACGGCTCGAACATTACTGGCGTCCTTATCATCGCGCGCTCGAGGAGGAACTCCGGCGCCTGCGCGACGTGCACGGCCATGTGGTGCTGTGGGATGGCCATTCGATCCGCTCGGTAGTGCCGATGCTGTTCGAGGGGCGCCTGCCCGACTTCAACTTCGGTACGGGCGGCGGCACCAGTTGCCGCGCCGCGTTGATCAGCGCGCTGGAAAGCGTGCTGGCCGGGCGCAGCGATTACTCGCACGTCGTCAATGGCCGCTTCAAGGGCGGCTACATCACGCGCCACTACGGGGATCCCGAACATGGCGTGGACGCCGTGCAGTTGGAGCTCGCGCAGGTAACCTACATGGACGAAGACAGCTTCGCCTATCTCCCGGAGCGCGCGCGACCGGTCGAGGCCATCATCCGCCGTCTGCTGGAGACATGTCTCGCGTGATGGCGCCGGGCACGGCACGCCGTGCCCCCACGAAATTCACGCGCGCATGAGCCCTGTTGCCTCAACCATGCGACGTAGGGGCACGGCGTGCCGTGCCCGGCGAGGTCCCCCCGTCACGCCGCACGTTCAGCCCAGCGCGCCTCGAGATTCGCCAGCGCCGTGGCATAGGCCGGCGCGAGTGCATCGGGGCCGGCTACATCCATGCCAAGGTCGTGGATGCGCCCATCGGCGAGCGCGTACATCCACGTGTGGACGGTCAGCTTCTGCCCGCGTTGCCATGCCTCGCGCACCACGGTCGTGTGGCACAAATTGACGGCCTGCTCGATGGCGTTGAGTTCGCACAGGCGGGTATGCCGCTCGTGCGCATCCGCGGCCTGGTCAAGCTTTGCCGCATGCCGGTGCGCGACCTCGACGACATGCGCCAGCCAGTTGTCGATCAGGCCCAGTTTCGTTTCCTGGAGTGCCGCCAGGCAACCGCCGCAGCCGTAGTGGCCGACCATCAACGCGTGGCTGACCTGGAGGGCTTCGACGGCGAACTGGACCACGCTCAATGCGTTGAGGTCGCTTTGCACGATGACGTTGGAGATGTTGCGATGCACGAACACCTCGCCCGGCTCCACGTCCAGCGCCTGGTTGGGCGACACGCGCGAATCGGCGCAGCTGATCCACAGGTAGTCGGGATGCTGCCCGGACGCGAGCTGGTCGAACAGCCCCGGGTGCTCGTGCGCGGTCCGGTCCGCCCAGTGCAGGTTTTTGTCCAGAAGTTCGCGGGGAGTGTTTGGCATGCGTAGTCGTTGAATGGAAGCCGGCCGACAACCATACGCCGATGCCGGCCCAAACCGAAGGTCGGGCCCGGCCGTGCCGCAACGACGCGCAAAAAACGGGGTGTGCCCGCGTGGGCGCACCCCATTCGAAATACGGCAACGCCGCGGCAGGCGTCGCCGTTCGTGTGCCGTCAGGCGGCTTTCGATTCGCTCTGGCGTGGGCCTTCCAGCAGCGCCTGGCGGATGTGCTCGACGACGAGGTCGACCTCGGTACTGGTCACGTTGAAGTGCGGGGTGAAGCGCAACGAATTGACCCCGCCATGAATCACGCCGATGCCGTGCTCGCGCATGTACTCCTCGATCGAGCCGGCGCCGGTGCATTTGAATTGCGGAGCCAGCTCGCAGGAGAACAGCAGGCCCGTGCCCTGCACCTTGGTGATCAGTCCGTCCAGTTCGTTCTTGAGTGCCTCAAGCTTGTCCACGAACTCCTTGCCGCGCGCACGGATGTTGGCGCGCACGCCGTCGGTGAGCTGGCCGAGCGTGGCACAGGCGACGTCCAGGGCGCGCGGGTTGGCGGTCATGGTGTTGCCGTC
>CAYOEF010000123.1:0-7789 GCA_964402805.1 uncultured Rhodanobacteraceae bacterium
TACCCGCCTGGATTTCGTAGGGGCACGGCGTGCCGTGCCCTTTTGGCGTGTCGCGCCCTCGTCACCATCCTCGCCCACCGGCAATCAGGGTGCGCTTGACGCGGGCGCGGGCACACTGCCACCCGCTGCCGGCGCGGCGTGTGCCTGACGCGACAACACCATGCCCTTGAGCACGCTGAGCGCCTGCGCCAGGGCGTAGTCGTCGCGGGCCAGTTGGCTCATGTCGTCCAGTTGCGTGGTGGCATGCGCCAGTGAGGTCTCGACGTTGCCCGGGTTCTGGTTCGCGAGATGGTGTGGCAGGTCCGATTCGGCGTTGATCAGGGCCGCGGGGGCATTGTCGGCATGCGCGACCAGATCCGGGATGGTGATGTCGGGCGTGATCCCCTCGGCCTGGATGGATGTGCCGTTCGGCGTGTAATAGCGCGCCGTCGTCAGTTTCAACGCATGCTCCTTGCCCACCGGGATGATGGTCTGCACCACGCCCTTGCCGAAGGTGCGCCGCCCCATGACCAGCGCGCGATGGTGGTCCTTGAGCGCACCGGTCACGATCTCGGCGGCCGAGGCGGTGCCATGGTTGACGAGCACCACCATCGGCGCGCCGTCGAGCATGTCGCCGGGATGTGCGCTGAAGGTGACGTCGCTGTCCTTGATGCGCCCGCGCATGCTCACGATGACTCCGGAGTTGAGGAACGTGTCGGCGACGCCGGCGGCCGCCGAGACCAGTCCGCCCGGGTTGGTACGCAGGTCCAGGATGGCGCCCTTGGGCATCTTGTGCTTGTGGATGAATTCGGCAAGCTCGTGGTTCAGTTCGCGTGCGGTGTTGCTCTGGAACTCGCTGATGCGGATGTACAGGTAGCCAGGCTGGAGCTCGCGCAGCTTGACGCTCGTGATGCGGATCATGGCCCGGGTGATGGCGACGGTGACGGGCGTGTCCGCGCCGGCATGGCGCAGGGTCAGGGTGACTTTGGTGCCCGCCTTGCCGCGCAACTGGTCGATCGATGCCTGGACGTCCTGCGGGTCGACCGTGACGCCGTTGATTTTCTCGATCACGTCGCCAGGCTTCAGGCCGGCCCTGGCGGCGGGCGTGTCGTCGATGGGCGCGACCACGACCAGTTGGTTGTCGCGATTGGTGACGACGACGCCGAGGCCGGCGTACGTGCCGCTGGTTTCCTGGTCGAGCCGGCGCATGCCCTTGGCATCCAGCCATGCGCTGTGCGGGTCGAGCTCACTCAACATGCCACTGATGGCAGCGTTCATCAGGGTTTTGTTGTCGATTTTCTCGACGTATGCCTGGCGGATGATTTCGTATACCTGCGTGAAATCGCGGATGTCTGCAAGGCTCGGCCGATCAGGCAGCGACACGCTCGTCGCCGGGGCCGGCGCGGCGTTTGCGCTGCTTGCCGCCGGCGCGGGGCCGCCGGCCTGCGCCACGCCCGTGAAGGCAAGCGCAACAAGCATGACCAGGATGAAGGTGTGACGCATGCAGTGTCTCCGGAAGAATGCATGTTTGGCGGCGCGCGTATGCCACGCGACGCGCAGGGGGTTCATTTGTGCAACCACTGTATCGCCTTGACGGGTTTGCCGTCGTGTCGAATGCCAAAATATATCCCCGCGTCGCTGCCCACGCTGGCGCCGGCGGTGGCCACGGGGTCGCCCGCGTTGACCCAGTCGCCCGGCTGGCGCAGTACCGACTCGTTGCCCCCGTACAGGCTCATCCAGCCATTGCCGTGGTCGATCACCACCAGCAAGCCGTAGCCACGCAACCAGTTTGCATAGACCACACGGCCGTGCGCGACCGCATGCACGACGGTGCCGCGGGGTGCGGCGATGTGCAGGCCCTGGTCGGCCGGTCGATGTTTGCCGGCGACGGGCCACGGCAGTTTGCCGCGCAGCTTGCTGAAGGCGGTGTTGGCGGGCAGGTTCTCGGGGATGTCGGCAATGACGGTACGCAGTTTTTCGAGAAGGTCGGACAGCGCGTCACGGTCGCGCTTGAGCTGCTGCATGCGCTGTTGCTGGTTTTGCATGGTGGCCTCGACCTTGGCCAGCAGCCGCTTTTGTTCGTCGCGTGCCGCGTCCAGTTGCTGCACCCGCTGCTGGTTGTCCATGCGTGCGGCCTCGAGTTGGTCGCGGCGGGCCGTGATGGCCTGGCGCAGCTGTTGCAGCCGGGTCAATTCACCCAGCAGGTCGTGGATACGCCGCGCGCGATCGCCCTGGAAATAGCGCGAATAGGCAAGTGTGCGCGCCATGCGGGTGATGTCGGTCCCGCCAAGCAACAGTTGCAGGTCCGAGTGCGGAGGGACCTGGTAGATGGCGCGCAACAGCGCGGCGAGTGCGTGGCGCTGGGTTGCCAGGTGCGCCTTGAGCGCATCGCGCTGCTGCTCCAGCGCATCGAGCTTTTGCTGGTTGTCCTTGATGGCCGCGTGGCTCTTGCGCAGGGCAGCGGATGCCGCCGCCAGCTTGTCCGACTGTTGCGCCAGTTTCGCCTGGATGCTGCCGTGCCGCCCTTTGGTCGCACGTTCCTCCTGGGCCAGGTGGGCGATGTCCTGCTTGACCTGGGCGAGCTTTTTCTCGGTGGCCGCCTGTTTGTCCCCGGTTGTCGCGGCGTGCGTCGGAGTGCAGGCGAGGCATGTGAGGAATGCGGTCCATGCAAAAAGACGGAGCGTGAAGTGGAAACCGGTACGGCGCATGTGGCCGATTATCGCCGCAAGCCGCCCGTGAGACGAGAGTGCCGTATTGGCGGTGATCCGGGCGGTCGGTCGCGGTACGTGCCGGCGGCGCGGCGAAAGACCGCGGTGGCGGGGTCCGGTCCGCGCAGGGCGCGCCGCTTGGCCATCATCTGCACACGCGTGACAATGGCGCCATGTGCCTGATTGCCTGTGCCTGGAATGTCCATCCCCGCTGGCGCCTGCTGCTGCTGGGCAATCGCGACGAACTGCATGCGCGTCCCGCGGCGCCGCTCGCGCGCTGGGCGGATGCCCCGCACGTCATGGCCGGCCGCGATCTGGAGGCGGGCGGGACGTGGATGGGCGTCGACGACAGCGGACGCGCGGCGGTGGTGACCAACGTGCGCGATCCGGCCGCGGACAAGAACGGGTCATCGCGTGGTCATCTGGTGGCCGACTACCTGCGCGGCGGGGCGACGGCTTCGGACCAGGGCCGTGCGCTGCTGGCGCATGCCGGCACCTATCGGCCGTTCAACCTGCTGCTTTTCGATGCACGTGAGGCGATCTACCTGGGCAACCACCCCGCCTCCGGCATGGAACTGCTCGCCGCCGGCGTGTACGGGCTTTCCAATGCGGACCTGCATACACCCTGGCCGAAGACCCGCGCCCTGGTGCGGCGGCTTGGCAACTGGGTGGCAAGTGGCGACGAAACCGACTTCGAACCGCTTTTCGATGCGCTTGCCGATGACAGCCGCTGGCCGGACGACGTGTTGCCGGACACCGGCGTGGGCATCGACCTGGAACGCGAGTTGTCCGCGGCCTTCATCCGCGGGCGACGCTACGGAACCCGCGCCAGCACGCTGATTGCCGTCGACCACGCCGGTGCCGGCTGCATCATCGAACGGCGCTTCGGGCCCGATGGCGTCGCGCAGGGCGAGACGACATTGCACGGCCGCGCACGCTGACGTTGCCCGCGCGGCGGCGCGCCAGCCTGAATCTGCGGCAATGTTCGTCGCTATGCACGCGGCGCGAGCGGATACACTGGGCGGCGGTTTCGATGGCGATGACCCATGAGTGCTCCCTTTGTCGTAGACCTCGATCCGATAGCGCTGCAACTCGGCCCACTGGCCATCCATTGGTATGGCCTGATGTACCTGGGCGGCTTTTTCGGTGGCTGGTGGCTGGGCGAGCATCGCCGCCGCGCGGGCCGTCTGCCGGTCGATGCCGGCGCGTTTGCCGATTTCCTGTACTACGCCATACTCGGGATCATCGTCGGTGGACGCGTGGGTTACATGCTGGTGTACCAGCCCATCGACTGGATCTGGAACGACCCGTTGCAACTTTTCCGCATCTGGGATGGCGGCATGTCGTTCCATGGCGGCCTGGTCGGCGTGCTGGTGGCCGTCGGCTGGTGGTCGCACCGCCGCAAGCTGCATTATTTCGACACGGTGGATTTCATCGCGCCGCTGGTGCCGATCGGCCTGTTCCTGGGACGCATCGGCAACTTCATCAATGGCGAGTTGTGGGGCAAGCCGAGCCATCTGCCGTGGGCCATGATCTATCCGCTCGCGCATGGTGAGGACCTGGCCTGGGCCGCTGCCCATCCCGCATGGCAAGGCGTGTTGCAGCGCTACAGCGGGTTGCCGCGGCAACCCTCGGAATTGTACGAGGCGCTGCTGGAAGGCGTGGTGCTGTTTACCGTGCTGCTGGTGTATTCGCGCAAGCCGCGCCCGCGCTACGCGGTCTCGGGACTGTTCGCGCTGCTTTACGGTTGCTTCCGTTTCGCCGTCGAGTTCGTGCGCCTGCCCGATCCGCAGCTCGGTTACCTGCTGTGGGGATGGGTGACGATGGGGCAGATCCTGTCGGTCCCGTTGATCATCATCGGCGTGGTGCTGCTGGTCATGTCCAGGCACGCACCAGTCTCGCCGGTGGTGGCCTCCACGGCCGGCACGGAGGCCGCGTAAGGCCTGTGGCGGCGAGGCGTTCCACCGTCCCGTCGCCGGGCCGGGCCTGGCGGTGACGGCTGGGGTATCCTTGCGCCATGCACACCTACCTCGCCCTGCTGCGCCATATCCTCGACCACGGCGTGCCGAAAGACGACCGTACCGGTACCGGTACCCTGAGCGTGTTCGGGTATCAGATGCGCTTCGACCTGGCCGCCGGTTTCCCGCTCGTGACCACCAAGAAGCTGCACACCCGCTCCATCGTGCACGAACTGCTGTGGTTCCTGCGCGGCGACACCAACGTGGCCTACCTGCACGAGCACGGCGTCAGCATCTGGGATGAATGGGCCAACGGCAACGGAGATCTTGGCCCCATCTACGGTCGCCAATGGCGGGCATGGCCTGGCTATGACGGGCAGCCGATCGACCAGTTGGCGCAGGTGGTCGAACAGATCCGCCACAATCCGGACTCGCGGCGCCTGGTGGTGAGTGCATGGAACGTGGGGCAACTGGCGCAGATGGCCTTGATGCCCTGCCATGTCCTGTTCCAGTTCCATGTAGCCGGCGGGCGGCTCAGTTGCCAGCTTTACCAGCGCTCCGCCGACGTGTTTCTCGGCGTCCCCTTCAACATTGCCAGCTACGCGTTGCTGACCCACATGGTGGCGCAGGTCTGCGACCTCGAGCCCGGCGAATTCGTGCATACGCTTGGTGATGCGCATCTGTACCGCAATCACCTGGAACAGGCGCGGCTGCAGCTGACGCGCGAGCCACTTGCGTTGCCGCGCGTGGTGTTGAATCCCAGGGTGCACCAGCTCGGAGATTTCAGCTACGCGGATATCCGCTTCGATGGCTACGAAGCACATCCGGCGATCAAGGCACCCGTGGCCGTGTGAGGCGTGGGCGGAGAGCCTTGTGCATGGCTTGCCCGTCACGCAACCTGCCGACGG
The DNA here is from genome assembly GCA_964402805.1 of uncultured Rhodanobacteraceae bacterium. Classification (GTDB taxonomy): domain Bacteria; phylum Pseudomonadota; class Gammaproteobacteria; order Xanthomonadales; family Rhodanobacteraceae; genus Oleiagrimonas. The sequence goes on from CAYOEF010000123.1 coordinate 5,554, forward strand.
GCGAAAAGAACAATATGATGGCGAACGAGCCGATATGCGCGGAGCGTGGGCAATTGCGCTGGTTTCCGCAATAAATTAGCCTGCGTCAAGGCATGCCGGCAGTCGACGTGCCCCGTGTTTTCTTGCTAAGGAGTTTCCATGTCCATTTCGTTGATCGCTGCCGTGGATAATGACATGGCCATTGGCAAACGCGGACAAATGCCTTGGCACTTGCCCGATGATCTCCGGCACTTCAGGGAACTGACGTTGGGGAAGTACGTGTTGATGGGCTATCGGACGGCGTTGTCCATCGGCAAGGCGCTGCCCGACCGTGAGAACCTCGTGCTCAGCCGCCGCCATCAGGCCCCTTTCCCCGGACAGACCACGGTCCGTTCCCTTCCCGAGGCGCAAACGATCGCGGGCGGCACGGGCCTGCTGGTGCTTGGCGGGGGTGACGTGTACCGGCAAACCCTGCCGTTTGCCCGGCGCATGCACCTCACGTGGGTGGATACCACTGTCGAGGGCGCGGACGTATTCTTCCCCAACGTGCACTTTCGCGAATGGGCGGAAGTGTCCCGTGTGCACCATGCGAAGGACGACAAGCACGCCTTCGCGTTCGATTTCGTGAGCTACGTGCGCGAATAGGTGGCCGCGTCCGTGCCAGTGCGCGCCGCCGTGATCGAAGTGGTCGCGGGCGTGCTTGTGGATCCGGCCGGGCGGGTACTTCTCGGGCAGCGCCCGCAAGGCAAGCAGCTCGCCGGCCTCTGGGAATTTCCGGGCGGCAAGCTCGAACCCGGTGAAACGCCCCTGTCGGCGCTGCGGCGCGAGCTTGACGAGGAACTGGCCATCGATGTGCAAGTGATCGACCCGCTGCCGCTGGCAAGCGTGCGGGTCCTGCATGGCAGCGCGCGACTGACGGTGAGTGCCTATCGGGTATGTGATTGGATCGGCCAGCCGCGCAACGTGGAGCATGCGGGACTGGAATGGTGCGACGTGGCGGGCATTGACATAAGTGTGATGGCATGGGCGGATCGGGTGATTGCCCAGGTCGTGCGCGCGCGTCGCGATCCCGCGTCGTGTTTTGACCATGCGACGTAGGGGCACGGCGTGCCGTGCCCTTCTCGGCGTGCCGTGCCCTCGCATGGCCGGCTGCCGGCGTCACCGCTGGCGTCTGCCGTTTGAGGCGGCAAGATCGCCGTAGCGCTCGTAGAGCCGGCGTACCTGTTTGCCGAGTGTCTCCTCGGTGCCGCTGTTGTCGATGATGTCGTCCGCCAGGGTGCGGCGCGCGGTGTCGCTTGCCTGGGCGGCGATCATGCGTTGTGCGGCGTTCGCGTCGATACCGTCGCGTTGCATCAGGCGGGATATGCGCAGTGGCAGGGCGGCCTCGACCAGCAGGATGCGGTCGACCCAGCGGTATTTCGGCCAGGTTTCCGCCAACAGGGGAATCGCCAGCATGCACCATGGGCCCGGGTCCGCGTCGACCCGGGCGCGCAGCCAGGCATGGATGCGCGGATGCATGATGGCTTCGAGCTTTTGCCGCGCAGGGGTATCGGCGAATACCAGGTCGCGCACGGCGCCGCGGTCGAGGTGGCCGTCCCTGCGCAGTACCCCGCGGCCGAAAGCGGCGACGATGGCGTCGAGTCCCGGGGTGCCTGGCGCGACCACCACGCGCGCGGCGGTGTCGGCATCGTGGACGTGCACGCCGAGTGCCTCGAACTGGCGGCTGACGGCGGTTTTCCCGGCCCCGATCCCGCCGGTCAGGGCGACCGTCCAGGGCATCGTTGGATCCACGTCAGCCATCCGCACGTGCCCCGCTCAGGCCATGCCGGTCATGTGAGCATATGCCGCCCATAGTGAGGGGCCGGCGACGAGCCATACCCAGCCGGCAATGGCGATGAACGGGCCGAACGGCATCGGCGTACCACGCTGGTGGCGATTTATGGCGATCATCACGATGCCGATGATGGCGCCGGCCAGGGATGACAGCAGCAGGATCGGCACCAGCGCCAGCGGTCCCATCCAGGCGCCCATTGCCGCGAGCAGCTTGAAGTCGCCGTAGCCCATGCCCTCCTTGCCGGTCACGAGCTTGAACAGCCAGTACACCGCCCACAGGATCAGGTAGCCGACCACCGCTCCGATGATGGCTTGCGCCGGATGGGTGAACACGGGCACGAGCGACGCCAGCAGGCCGAGCCAGAGCAGCGGGTAGGTGAGCTGGTCGGGCAACAGCCGGGTGTGGAAGTCGATGCCGGCCAGG
>CAYOEF010000124.1:0-1199 GCA_964402805.1 uncultured Rhodanobacteraceae bacterium
TAGCCCAAATTGCCGTGCAGCAGGTGCCACAGATAGTGGCCAAATTGGGTCATCGCGGGCTGATCCAGTGCATACTCCTGCACGAAAGCATGGACTTGCTGCGGTGTTGCCCTTCCACCACTGAGGACACGGGCAAGCTCGGGGCCACTCGCGATCACGTTTTGCAACATGAAAACCACGATGATGACCCCGAGTACCGTCAAGGCGCCCTGGAGCAGTCGCTTGGCAATATAGGAAAGCATCCGTCAGCAATCCACGTCACTTGTCACTGACGGTCCAGTCGACCGGGTAGAGGTTGGTCATCATGCCCAGCACCGGCACATGCAGCGTCTTGTGGATTGCGGCGATGTCGAAGGGGCCGCCGGGTGGCCACAGCGTTGGCAACTGGATGGCCACGTAGTGCTCGGCGGCAAACAGGGATTTCTTGCCCTGCTCTTGCGTGGCAGCCGCCAGAATTGCATCCATCTTCTTGTTGCTGTACTGCCCGCCATTGAATCCGGCGCCTGTCGCCCAGTTGGCTACGCCGACCGGGTAATAGTACGGATACCAGCCATAAAGCCACTCTGACTGCGGCGCAAGAATTTGCCAGTGGCAGCTGGAGGCCGGCGCACCCATGCAGGAGAAGTAATCTGCGAATACCTGGCTGAATGGCCGGGCCGTCAGCGAGATTCCGATCCCGGCTCTGCGTGCTGCCGACTGGAACGCCACGACCTCTTGCTTGAGCGCCGGAATACCGGAGCCATACTCAAGGTTGAACTGCAGCTTGGCACCGGCCTTTACGCCGGCACCACACTCGTTGGCTCCGGTGCCGGGGCGGGTACAGGTACGTATCCCATTGTCGGTTGCGGTCCACCCATGCGCCGAAAGCAGTTCCTTTGCCTTGTCGATGCTGAACGGGTAGTGGTTCGTGCTCAGGAATTTGTCCAGGTAGGGATTGCCTTTGCGTACCGGAATGGCACTGTATTCAGGCACGGCGTAACCGCGGAGAATCTTTTCGATCCAGACCTTCTGATTGATCAAATGCTCAAGTGCCTGCCGAACGTACAGTTGATTGAAGGTCGAGCCAACTTCCGGGTTGGCAAAGTTCATCGGCCAGAAATTCCAGGCGAAGATGTCCCAGGGCCCGACTTTGTATCCAAGGTTCTTGATGGCGGCGAGCTGACGCTTCGTCGCATCCGGGAACGGCACATACCCGTAGT
>CAYOEF010000124.1:1209-7705 GCA_964402805.1 uncultured Rhodanobacteraceae bacterium
AGTCGACCTTTCCTGACCTGAGGGCGTTGTACTCCGCTGCCGCCGTCGTGAATGGCTGTTCGATTACCTTGGTTACATTACCAGTGACGGTTCCCGAATAATTCTTGTTCCGTACCAGGACGACCCTGCCGGTGGACGTCGTGAATTCGCCAACTTTCCACGGCCCGTCAACGACCCGCCACAGCTTGCTCGACGCCCATGTACTGCCCTGCTTGGACTGCTTGTCGAGAAACGTATAAACCTTCTTCGCGCCAGCTGGCGTCTCGTCGTAGTCGCCAATCGGCCCGTCAAGCGACAGGCGATCCCATGCGTGTTGTGGTATCGGGAAAATCTGATTGAGTTCGTCGTATGTGAGCCAGGTGTGGTTGTACACCTTGTCGAAAGTGACGACGAACGTCTTGTCCGACAAATACTTTATCGAGACCACGTTGTCGGGGAACAATCCAGGAATGTAATCACCCCAATTCGGCTTCTCGGCCTTCAGGAGGTTCATCCAGAACTTGACGTCCCGCGTCGTCACCGGCTTGCCATCGGACCACTCGTAATCCTTCAACGTGACCTTGGCAATGGTATGGCCATCCTTTTCGGTGTAAACCGGCGGCTTCGCTATGCTGAGTTCCGCATTGAAAAGGGGCTGTCCGCCCTTTCCGATCCAGTACAACGGCCGATACATGAGATAACCGAACTGCTGATCATTCTCAAAGGTAAACCATTCGCCAGCCTGAAGCGGGAAGATGTAATTGGGCGCCGATCCTGGCTGCTGCGCGTAAGTGACCGTATAACCGCCGTCCGGTCCGGGCTGGGCAGCCCGGCTGGTCGACGGCCAGCCGCCCATCGTGCATGCAATGGCAACTGCCGCAGCGCTACCCGCCACCTGTCGTAACAACTTGCGTTTTCCTGGCAGTCGCCGGTCATTGCACCTTGAGTTCAGCACTTTCTCGTACATTGGCTACCTCCAATATGGTTTATCGGATCACCTGCCAAACACACTTGTATGATGGTGCTTATACGATGGTGATCCCGTATTGCACACTCGCGTGCGCGGGGTACATAAATACTGCATGCAGGTGGCACATGGCCCGCTTGCCTGCAGCCGGGCAATTACCGTGAAACCAATTGCCCGACATGACACTCATCCTTCACTACTCGTGTACGACGCTTGATCGCCCAGACATCAGTTGACGAACCTCGTCATGCGGTAAACCCGGTATGTAGTGACCGTCACGCCCGACCATATCCGCATTGTTCACCAGGGCGTTCAAGACGGCTTCCTCGACACATTGCACGGTGGCGTCGTACACCGGATCCACGTGGCTCCATGGAATGAAGTCCAGTGAATCCAGTCTCGGCGTACTTGTCCGCACCGGGAGGATCGACCGCAACGACCCTTCGTTCGCTGTCGAAAAGGCGATGAAGATATCGCCCGAGAAGTGGCTGCCACAGGTTCCGGTGCGTGCCAGTCCCAGCGGCACGCGTCGGGCGACCGCCTGTAACTGCGCTGGAATCAGCGGAGCATCCGTGGCTACCACGACAATTACCGACCCTGCTCCGGCGCGGGTACGGCTCGCGGCTTCATCGAGCGGCGCCAGCCATCGCTGCGTCGCCATCGGGTTGGGTGCCCTGGACAGGCGACCGACGGGAATACCGGCTATGTGCAGTTCGGCACGATGGCCAAAATTCGCCTGCATGAAGGCGGCCAGGGTATACGTGCGGCCACATGCCTGGAAAACGCGCGAGGCCGTCCCGCACCCACCCTTGAAGCCGTAGCACGTCATGCCCGTGCCGCCGCCAACCGAACCTTCCGCCACGGGCCCCGATGCCGCGGCATCCAATGCGGCTTGCGCATGGGAGGGTTCGATCGACGGTTCATTGATGCGATTGAGATAGGCGTCCCACGTTTCCGCCACCACGGGCAATATCCACTGTTCGGACAGATGCGGATAATGCTGGTGCAGCCAACGATCCACGCCCGTGTGGCAGGCGCCGACCGCATGCGAGTTCGTCAACAGGATCGGCGTCGTGAATTGTCCGGCTTCGTCGATCCACGAACGCCCGGTCATTTCACCGTTGCCGTTGAGCGAAAACGTCGCGGCCGCACACGGCATGCCGATATCCGACCGGCTGCGCGGCAATATGGCAGTAACTCCCGTAAATGTGCCGGCCGCAGGATCACGCAGCGTCGTATATCCGACCGCGATATCCGCAACATCGGTAATGGCGTTGTTGGGCCCGGTATCGCCATCGAGCGGAATACCGAGATCGCGTGCTCGCACACCAACTGCCTGGTTTTGGCTACTCACCATTCCCATGGTGTTTATCCTCACCTGCGTGTAGCGGACAGCCATGGCATCGGCTGTTACATGCCACGACAACCTTCGTATTTGCGCCTCAACTCATTACAAACGTGCGACGTCACCTCATGCGCCGAAGGAAATCCGGCGTGTTATCAAAAGACATTGGCCTTCACATCAACGTTGCAACACCCGACCTGCGCGCAAGCAATACGGCAGCTCGGCGTTGATGAAAAACGGGTGCCTGTCTCAGTTGTGGCTTGGGAACGAGAACGAAGCGTGTGTCACCTCGTCAGTGTCCGGCCAGCGCTGCGTGACGACCTTCTTGCGCGTGTAAAAGCGCACGCCATCGGAACCATAGATGTGGTAATCGCCGAACAGTGAATCGCCCCACCCACCGAAGCTGTACCAGGCAACGGGTACGGGGATGGGAATATTGATGCCGACCATGCCGACATGGATGCGGCGCTGGAATTCACGCGCCGCAACGCCGGAATTGGTGAAAATGCCCGTGCCGTTGCCATACGGGTTGGCGTTGATCTGGGCAATGGCATCATCCAGCGTGTCGGCATGCGTCAAGATGACGACCGGCCCGAAGATTTCTTCCTTGTAGGCACTCATGTCGGTCTTGACGCGGTCAATCACCGTCGGCCCGACAAAAAAGCCTTTTTCATGCCCGGGAACCGTGAAGTTGCGCCCATCGACGACAAGCTCGGCGCCGTCGGCTTCCGCCTCACCGATGATGCGCTCGACGCGCTCCTTGGCCTGCGCCGTGACCAGTGGGCCCATGTCCGCCTTGGCGCGCGTGCCTTCGGCCACCACGACCCGCTTGGCTTCTTCTCGCAGCTTGGCGGCCAGCTTCTTGCCTGCATCACCCACGGTGACGGCCACGGAAATGGCCATGCAACGCTCCCCGGCCGAGCCAAAAGCCGCCTTGCTGACGTATTCGGCTGCCATGTCCATGTCGGCGTCGGGCATGACAACCACGTGGTTCTTGGCACCACCCAGGGCCTGCACGCGCTTTCCATGCGCATTGGCAGTCTCGTACACATACTTGGCAATCGGGGTGGAACCGACGAAGGAAATCCCGTCCACGTCCGGATGCGTCAACAATCCGTCGACCGATTCCTTGTCACCCTGCAACACGTTGAACACACCATCGGGCAACCCGGCTTCAGTCCACAACTGGGCCAAAACCAGCGAGACCGAGGGATCGCGCTCGGAGGGCTTCAGGATGAACGCGTTGCCCGTCGCAAGCGCCAGCGGCGCCATCCACATCGGCACCATGATCGGGAAATTGAATGGCGTGATCCCGGCCACGACACCCAAGGGCTGGCGGAACGAATACACGTCGATACCGCTGGCGACCTGCTGTGAATAGCCACCCTTGAGCTGGTCGATAATGCCGCAGGCAAACTCGACCGACTCCAGCGCCCGATTGATTTCACCCTTGGAATCGTCCAGTACCTTGCCGTGCTCACTGGTGATGATGGCGGCAATGTCGTCAGTGCGCGCATTCAGCAATTCGCGCATCTTGAACAAAATCTTGGTGCGACGGGTCAGTGGCACATCCGCCCACGCGGGAGCAGCCGCCTTGGCCGACGCGACAACCGCGTCGATATCCTGCTGATTGGCCAGTTGCAGGTGGCCCGAGACCTCGCCCAAAGCCGGATTGTAAATGTCCTTGGTACGTGAGCCGGTGGAGTCGACGACCTTGCCGTCGATGTAGTGGGCCACCGTATAAGGCGTGTTCTTGCCTTTCAGTGCTGTAATAGCCATTGCGTCCTCTGCTTGAGACTTGAATGAATCGGATGTGTATGTAACTGCGGCGGAATGCTGTATCAGGCGTCGGTGCCGGTGTAATGCCGGTCCGTGACCTCGAATGCGCGGTCAAGGATTTCCAGACCTTCGCGCACTTCCGCGGGCGTGGCGGTGCATGGCGGCAACACGTGCGTCCGGTTGAAGTGCACGAACGGCCACACACCGTTCTTTTTGCAGAAGGAATCGAACTCGCGCATCGGTGCCGCGTCCTCGCCTTTCGCATTGAAGGGCACCAGCGGCACGCGCGTCTTGCGATCCTTGACCAGTTCGACCGCCCAGAACACGCCAAGGCCACGCACTTCACCGATGCTCGGATGACGCTCGGCCAGCTTGCGCAGGCCGGGGCCCAGCACTTCCTGGCCCAGCTTGCGCGCGTTCTCGACGATGTGCTCCTCGTGGAAAATCCTGATGGACGCGGCCGCGGATGCAGTGGCCAGCGGATGTCCTGAATAAGTCAGCCCGCCCGGGTAGGTGCGGTGGTCGAAGGTGTGCGCGATCGGGTCGGAAATGATGACGCCACCCAGCGGCACGTAGCCGGAATTGACGCCCTTGGCGAACGTGATCAGATCCGGCACGACGTTCCAGTGGTCGACGGCGAACCACTCGCCGCAGCGGCCGAACCCGGCCATGACCTCGTCGCAGATCATGACGATACCGTATTCGTCGCAGATTGCCCGCACCCCGGCCAGGTACCCCGGCGGCGGAACCAGCACGCCATTGGTGCCCACGACCGTTTCCATGGTGATGGCGGCGATGGTTTCCGGCCCTTCCACCATGATCACGCTGCGCAGATGCTCCAGGGCGCGCGCGCACTCCTCCTCGTCATCGTGCGCGAAAAACGCCGAACGATATGTATACGGGCCCCAGAAATGCACCACGTTGGGCATGGACGGTTCCGAATCCCAGCGTCGCGGATCCCCGGTGAGTGCAATGGCGCCGGCCGTGGCGCCGTGATAGCTGCGGTAGCACGCCAGTACCTTGCCGCGGCCGGTGTGATGACGCGCCATGCGCACGGCGTGCTCATTGGCATCCGCACCGCCATTGGTGAAAAACACCTTGTTCAGGTTGCCCGGCGCCACTTCGGCAATGAGTCGCGCCGCTTCCGCACGCGGCTCGGCCGCAAACTGCGGTGCCAGCGCGCACATGATGCCGGCCTGCTTCTGGATGGCGGCCACCAGCTTGGGATGCTGGTGACCGATGTTGAGATTGATCAGCTGCGACTTGAAATCGAGATAGCGGTTGCCGTCGCAATCCCAGAAATACGATCCCTTTCCGCCCGCGATGGCGATGGGATTTATCTCCGCCTGCGCGGACCATGTGTGGAAGACGTGGGCACGATCATCACGCCGTATCCGCTCGCCGGCTTCGTGGTCGGCGTGGGGGGCAGCGATGGGCTGAACTTGTGACATGTCGGGAAGATCCTCGAAGCAAGCTGCGAGCATCCAGGGCCACGACGATACCCATGGGCATCCCGAATCATGGTTCTGGACATACAGGGTCAATTCATTCAAACACGCACTTGCACTTTGTACAATACGTTTTTTGTGTTGTACTAGCACAATGGATGACGATGCCGTGAAGTTCCTGGACACCCCGCTGACCGAACGCTCCGCCCGTGGTTTGGCGCGCGCTGTCGGCCAGGCCGTGCGGCAGGGCAAGCTCGAACCCGGCGCCAAGTTGCCGCCCATTCGTGCCGTGGCGACCCAACTGGGACTGTCGCCGGCAACGGTCCATTCGGCGTGGGCGATGCTGGCACGATCGGGGGTCGTCCACGCCGAGGGTCGGCGCGGCACCACCGTCGCGGAAACCTATTCCGGGCCGGTGCGCTACAGCCGCGCCCTCGAGGGCCACCACGGATTCAAGGTGGACCTCTCCACCGGCACGCCCGACCTCGCGCTGTTGCCGAGCCTCGAAAAGGCACTGGCCGACGAGGCCTCCAACACGTCTCCCGGAAGCTACCTGGACGAACCGAACGTACCGGAACTCATCGAAATCCTGCACGCGACGTGGCCAACCCGGGACCAGGAATTCATGATCGTCGACGGCGCCATGGACGCGATGGATCTGGTGACCCGCACGACCATCCGCTTTGGTGACCGGGTAATCGTCGGCGACCCCGGCTTTCCCATGGTGATCGACGGACTGCAGGCCGCCGGCGCCGAAGTGGTCGGCGTCAAGCTCGATGCCGGGGGCATGTTGCCTGGCGCCCTGGCCGAGGCACTGGCGGCGCGTCCGACGGCGGCGATCTACATGCAACCACGGGCGCACAATCCGACCGGCATCTCCTTGTCGTCGGCACGTGCGCAGCAACTGGCCAAGATCATCGGCACGACATCCACCATGGTCGTGGAAGACGACTCCGCCGGCGATGTCGCCTCGACACC
>CAYOEF010000125.1:0-7690 GCA_964402805.1 uncultured Rhodanobacteraceae bacterium
GGTGTTCATGTGTGGCACCGCGGCCGAAGTGACGCCAATTCGTTCCGTGGACGGCAAACAGGTCGGTGCCGGCAAGGCCGGGCCGGTGACCAAGCGCCTGCAGGAGCTGTTCTTCGGCCTGTTCGACGGCAGGACCGAAGACAAGTACGGGTGGCTTGAGCCGCTCTGAGCCACCCGCGGGTTGAATCGCGACGGCAAGCCACGGATGGCATGCGGTCGGTTGCAACATGACGGTGATGCGGGTCCTGGCGACTACGCGAGCCGGGTACGCGATGCAGGCATGTGGCCATCCGCAATGACGTGGCCCGTGCGGCGGCGAGATGTGGGCGCCCCCAAAAAAACTCGCGATCGCGCAACGCTGGCACGAGTGCCCGCCTGCCGCCGGAATGCCGGCACCCTGCGGACCAGGTAGGTGAGGCCATGGTGGGGCGTCTTGCCTGCATGTGGCGTGGCCGCAGGCGCAAGGGTAGTCCCACCCATGTTGTTCGCGGCCTCTTACTGGCCTTTTTCCACCACACGCCACGCGGTGGCGAGCTTGTCGAGTACGCCGTTGACGTAGGTGTGCCCGTGCTCGGCGCCGAAGCGCTTGGTCACCTCCACCGCCTCGTTGAGTACCACGCGATAAGGCACGTCGGGGCGGTATTTCAGTTCATACGCGCCAAGGCGCAGGGCTGCCCGCTCGACGGGGTCGACATCCTCGATGGCGCGGTCCAGGTACGGGGCAAGGCCCTGGTCGAGTTCGTCACGGTGCGCCGCGACGCCTGCCAACAGATCATCGAAGAATGCACCGTCGACGACCTTCATGTCCTGTTCGGCGCGGAACTGGGCCGCAATGCGTCCCATGTCTTGGCCGCTCATCTCCCAGGCATAGACCGCCTGCAAGGCACGCCGGCGCGCGCGCGAACGCGCCGCCGCATCAACGGCGCCGGCACGCTTGGCGGTCATGGCAGGCGCGTGTACAGATTGACCATTTCCAGCGCCGCCAGGGCGGCATCGGCACCCTTGTTGCCGGCCTTGGTGCCGGCGCGCTCGATGGCCTGTTCGATGGTGTCGGTGGTGAGTACCCCAAAAGCCACCGGGATGCCCGCCTCGCTGGCTGCCTGCGCAAGTCCCGTCGCCGCGGCGCCGGCCACGTAGTCGAAATGCGGCGTGGCACCACGGATGACGGCGCCCAGCGCGATCACGGCCGCGTACTTGTCCACAGCTGTCAAGCGCTGCACGGCCTGGGGGATTTCCCAGGCACCGGGGACGCGCACCACGTCGATGTCGTCGTCGCCAACGCCATGGCGCTTCAGGGCATCCAGCGCGCCGGCCAACAGCGATTCAACCACGAAGCTGTTGAAACGTCCGGCCACGATCACGAATCGCCCGTTGGGAGGGGTCAGGTCGCCTTCAAGGATATCCATAAGCTGCGGTACTCATGACGTGAGCGCGCATCTTACCGCATGCATCGCCCGGGCATCCCGTGCGTGCCCGAAATGGTGCGCGCCGCCGGCATCGCGTGGGGCACGCGACGGATCGCGTGTCCGCGCCACTGTCACTGTCCACCCGCATGTCCGGCGGCCGGCCCCGGTCCAGCGTCGTCAACGAAGCCGATGCGCCGTATGCCTGCGCTGCGGATGATCGCCAGCGTGCGGGCCACCACGCCGTAGTCCACGGCATCGCTGGCGCGGATCCGCACGCGCGCCTCATCGCCTTTCGATGTGGACCGGAACGCAACCAGCGCCCGCTCGAGCTGCCGCGGATTGACCAGCCTGCCGTCGAGCAACACCGCGCCACTGGCCTCGATGACCACCCTGGCCGGGTGCGTTGGCACGACGGACGCGGCCGCCACGGTGCTGGCGCGCGGCAGGTCCAGGGCGATGTCGCGCGTCAGCAACGGCGCGGTGATCAGGAAGATGATCACCAACACCAACATCACGTCCACCAGCGGCGTGATGTTGATTTCCACCATCGGACCGCCCTCGCGTGCCCGCCCGTCGGCGTCGGGATAACTCATCGCCCGGCGCTCCCATCATGGACCGGGCCATCGGCCGCGGCACGCGTCACCAGGCGGACGTGCGCCATACCGCTGTCGCGCGCGGCTTCGAGTACGCGGCGAACCCGCTGGAAGCGTACATGCCGGTCGGCACGGATGTTGATGGGCCGCCCCGGATCACGCCCCGCAAGGTCGCGCAGCCGGGTGGTCAACTGCGCGGCCGGGACTGGCACGCCATCGAGAAACAGGGCGCCATCGCGCGCAACGGCCAGGTCGATCGGCCGTGCCGGCTGGTGCCCGGACGTGGGCGCGAGGCCGGTGTCCGGCAATGCGACGCGGATGCGATGCGCGGACAAGGGCGCCGTGATCATGAAAATGATCAGCAACACCAGCATGACGTCCGCCAACGGCGTGATGTTGATGTGCGCCACGTGACCGGAATCGTCGTCCAATGGCGTGAGGTAACCGCGATCACCCGACATCGTCGTTGGCCTTCGCGCGCGCCACGAAAAAGTCGTGCAGGTCCCGCGCAAACTCGTCGAATTGCTGGCAGGTCACGCGATGGGTGTTGTTGAAGTAGTTGTACGCCAGCACGGCGGGGATCGCGGCAAACAGGCCGAAGGCGGTCATGATCAGCGCCTCGCCCACCGGCCCGGCCACGGCGGTGATCGACGCCTGGCCCAGGGTCCCGATGTTGATCAGCGCGTAGTAGATGCCGATCACCGTGCCCAACAGCCCCACGTACACCGCCGACGAGCCGATGGCCGCCAGTACCGTGAGCCCGCCGCGCAGGCGCCGGCTTTCCCGCGCCACCGCCTGCCGCAGGGCGCGGTCGATGCGTTCGGTGCGATCGAGCGCCGTCGCCAGTTGGCCACCGTCACGTGGAGGCCGGGGCATCGCGGCGAGCGCGCAATCGAGCGCGATGCGGGAGAACGGCTCGCCGCGCGGCTGCGCCTGCATGGCGCGAATGGAGGCCTGCGCCGAATCCGCGTGCCAGAACGCGTGGACGACCCGCCGCGCGCGTGAACGCAGGCCGATGTTGCGCAGCGCATTGGCGAAAATGCAGTACCACGACAACAGCGACATGGCACACAGGACCAGAAACACCAGTGCGTCGGGCGCGGACATGTGGTGAAGAAAGCCACGCAATCCGATCTGCTGCAAGGCGGGGCCCGCGGTGATGTCCGCGACACCGGCGGCTGCAATCATCACGTCGTGAACAAGAAGCATGACTCAATCCCTGGAATGACAGATGGAAACAAGTACCCGGCGCCGGTGCCACCTCAGCTCTGGCGCAGGGCGAACGTGACGGGAATCCGTGCCCACGCCTTGTAGGCGATGCCATCGCGCCGGCCCGGATTGAACCGCCATTGCCGGGCCGCCTGGACAGCCGCGCGATCCAGTTCACGGTAACCGCTCGATGCGCCGATCTCGACCTTGAGCGGCTGGCCGTGGACACCAACGAGCACCAGCAAGACGACGGTGCCCTCGTGATGCCTTCGAATTGCCAGGAGGGGATACTGTGGCGGGTTCCTGCGGCGATAGGAAACGACCACGCTCGGTCCGGCATCCGCCGCTGCCGACGTGCCCGGGATCGGCGTCGGCGCATGCATTTGCGGGCCGTTTGCCGACATGGCCGACGGCGACGATGATTGCATCGGCACCGTGGCCGGGTCGTGCGCCGGCGCGACAGGTGGCGCCGCGCGCGCAACGACCGGTTTCGGCTGGGGCTTTGGCGGGAGCTTGGGCTGCGGCTTCGACTGGGGCTTTGGCGGGGGCTTGGGCTGCGGTTTCGGCTGCGGCTGCGACCTGTGTCGCGGCTCGGGTTGTGGCTGCGGCGGGGGTTTGGGCTGGGCCTGCGGAGGGCGCTCCGGGCTGGATTGTGGCTGCGAGCGTGGCGTTGGCCGGGACTGCTGTTCCGGCACGGATTCCGCCGCGTCGGCCACCTGCACGTCAAGTGATGCGGGTTGCCCCGACGCCACGTGCGCGTGACCCGCTACGCCGGGCGCCTTGGCAGGAGGCGGGGCAGATGCCGGTGCCAGTGCACGCCCCGCTTGTGCCGGTTCAAAACTGACCTCGACCACGCTCGCGCCAGGCGGCCCGGCCGCACCGAACGCCTGCGGCGCCGCCAGCCGCCATGCCAACGCGAACGCGCATGCGTGCACGGCCACGCAACCGGCCAGTGCCGTCATGCGCACCCAACGGGCGTCGCAGCATCGAGTTGTGCGTCTTGCTGGATGCATCAGTCGAACCCATCGGCCACGCCATGCGGCACGGGTGTCCGCCACGGCACGTCCTGGCAGTCGACCGGCTGGGGCGTGCAATCAAGAATAAGAATCATCTACATTATAACCACTCCGGACGCACCCGTTGCACGGGCACGCCGGACCGGCGCGACGAGCAAGGCGTCGCGCACCCTCCGGCAAACGCCGCGCCAGCCGGCCCGCGTCCCGGCGCAGGCCGCTACCGGTCTGCCGCAACCGTGCATCCGGGCAAACACGGATAACCATCGAAAACCAGGCTGGCCTCGCCCGTGGCGTCCACACGCAGCTGCGCGCGGGCACCCACCGGCAGCGTCAGCTTGTCCGCGCCATGGCCGAATGGCAGGCCCATGATGATCGGCAATCCGGTACGCGCGTGTACATCGTCGAGTACCGCGCGCAAGTCGTAGGCCGGATCGTAGCGGTCCTGCGGACCATCCGTGAAGTACCCGACCAGCAACGCCGCCTGGCGCCCGAGGACGCCGGACAGGATGAGTTGGCCAAGCATGCGGTCGACGCGGTAAACGGGTTCGCCGATGTCCTCGATGAACAGGATGCCGCCGTCGATGGCCGGAAGGTAGTCCGTGCCGAGCAGGCTGGTAAGGATCGCCAGGTTGCCGCCCCAGAGCGTCCCGGCAGCCTGCACCGGCTGTGCGGCGGGCGCCTGCCAGCGCACGGCACGGGATGGCGCGGCAAGCGTGTCCCAGAACGCGGCCATGGTGAATTCGCTGATGCTTTCGGCACCGAAATCATGCGCCAGCATCGGGCCGGCAAACGTCACCAGGTCCGCCTTGGCAAGCAACGCCAGATTCAGGGCCGTCAAATCACTATGGCCGACGATGGCGCAAGGCGCGTCGCGCAGGCGCCTGCCAAGTCCCGCGTAGTCCAGGCGGTCGAGGATGCGATGGACACCGCTGCCGCCACGCACGGCCAGGACGATGTCCGGCAGCGGCCGCCGCGGGTCGGCGAGCCGGTTGACGTCGGCGGCGCGTTCGGCATCGGTACCGGCAAAGCGTTGATGGCGGCGCATCGCGGTTTCCGCGCCGGCAACCACGCAGCCCCGCCGGCGCAGGCGTGCGACGCCGCGCTCGAGTGCCTGTGGATCAGGCCAACCCGCGGGCGAAATCAGTTGGATGCTGCACGGATTCGGCACGCGCACACGCTGCTGGCGGACAAGGGCGTCAGCATAGCAATATCCTCAGGCGCCGTCCTCGCGCCATTCGACGACTTCCAGCCCGAAGCCCGCCAGCCCGACCAGCTTGCGCCGCGTGCCCAGTACGCGCAGGCGGCGCACGCCGAGGTCGGCCAGCATCTGCGCGCCAAGGCCCAGCCTGCGCCACTGTTGCGGATCGTCGTCGCCGTCACGGCCCGCGTCCTGGTGCCGCAGGCGTTCCAGGACCGCATCGGTGGTGTCCTCGCCCGACAGGGCCAGCAGGACACCACGTTTTTCGGCGTCGATGCGGCGCAAGGCCGCCGCCACGGTCAACCCGGCATCTTCGCGCACCAGATGCAGCACGTCGGACAGCGTATTGCGCACCTGCACCCGCGTGAGCACCGGCTCGCCGTCGGCAACGTCACCGCGCGACAGCGAGAAATGCAGTTCGTGCTTGAGCCGGTCGCGCCACACGACCAGGTGGAACGGCCCGAATTCCGTGACCACGTCGGCCTCGTGCACGCGCTCGACGGTTTTCTCGGTTTCCAGGCGGTAGCGGATCAGGTCGGCGATGGTGCCGATCTTGAGGCCGTGGCGACGCGCAAAGGCTTCCAGGTCCGGTCGCCGGGCCATGGAACCATCCTCGCGCAACACTTCCACCAGCACGCCGGCCGGCTCCAGCCCCGCCAGGCCGGCAAGGTCGGATGACGCCTCGGTATGGCCCGCGCGCGCGAGCACGCCACCGGGCTGCGCCATCAGGGGAAAGATGTGGCCGGGCTGGACCAGGTCCGAGGCGCTGGCGTCCGGCTTCACGGCCGCCTGCACGGTGCGCGCCCGGTCGAACGCGGAAATGCCCGTCGTCACGCCCTCGGCCGCTTCGATCGAGACGGTGAAGTTGGTGTGGTGGAGCGAGGCGTTCTCACTCACCATCAGGCGCAGTCCCAGCTGGTGGCAGCGCTGCTCGGTCAGCGACAGGCAGACCAGGCCACGCGCCTCGCGCACCATGAAGTTGATGTCTTCCGGTCGCACGTGGCTGGCGGCCATGATGACGTCGCCCTCGTTCTCACGGCCTTCGTCGTCCAGCATGACCACCTTGCGGCCGGCGCGGATGTCGTCGAGGATTTCCGGGATGGTGTTGAATGGCATGGTGTCTCGGGCTGGCAAATGAGATGGGGCTACGGACGCGCGGCCGTGCTGGCTAGTCGAACCCGTGCCGCTTCAGGAAATCCGTGGTGATGCCGGCGGCGGCATCATGCGAGATCATGCGTTACACGTAACGCGCAATGACGTCCACCTCGATGTTGACGCGGTCACCGGGTTTGCACACGCAAAAGCGGGTCGTCGACAAGGTGTGGGGAATGAGATTGACGCTGAACGACGCCTCGTCGACGGCGTTGACGGTCAGGCTGACCCCGTCCACCGCCACAGATCCCTTGCCGGCAATGAAGCGCGACAGGGCGTCGGGCACCTCGAAGGTCCAGCGTTGCGAGCGACCGTCCGGCTCGACCGCGGCGACCACGCCGGTGCCGTCGACGTGTCCGGACACCAGATGGCCGCCCAGGCGATCGTCCAGGCGCAACGCCTTTTCAAGGTTCACCGTATCGCCTGGCATCAGCCGCCCGAGCGTGGTGACCGACAGCGATTCCCAGGACACATCGGCGACGAAGCCGCGCTCGACGAGTTCGATCACCGTCAGGCACACGCCCGAGACGGCAATGGAATCGCCCGGCGCCACGTCGGACATGTCAAGGTCGATGGTGTCGACACGCAGGCGCAGGTCGCGACCGCGCACCTCGCGCGCCGCGATGCAGCCCATGGTCTGCACGATGCCGGTGAACATCAGCGTGCCTCCGCGCCGGAAGCCGCGTGGCCGGATGTCGCCGCCTGGTCGAATGTCACTGCCTGCCGCATGCAAGGTTCTCCCGTGGACCGCATCGAACGCTTCCGGGCCGGGCTGCACGCGGCATGTGCGTGGACGCCCTCTTCATTCCGGACTGTTACCGTCGGCTCCGGACTTGGACCGGATCTGCTGACCTTCCGCATCTCGCGGAAGCGCTCGCGGGCTCGCCCTTGCGGGCCTACCGCCGGTGGGGACTTGCACCCCGCCCTGAAGACGTACGCCGGCCAGGAGCTTGGGCGGTAGAAACTTTCGAGGCGAAAAAGTGGCTGCGTGAGGACAGATTTTTGACGGTTCGCCGGCCCATGGTGGTTCCATGGGCCAAGAGGCGGCAGAAATAAGGCCCGCGCAGATGCTATTGCAGCCCGCACGATATCTGCCGCCCAGGCTCCTAGACTGCA
>CAYOEF010000126.1:0-7671 GCA_964402805.1 uncultured Rhodanobacteraceae bacterium
CGTCGACGGCGAGCATGGCGCGCTTGATGATGTCGGCGGCGGTGCCCTGCATGGGCGCGTTGATGGCCGCGCGCTCGGCGCCGGCGCGCCGCGCGTGGTCGCGTGCGGACAGATCCGGCAGGTACAGGCGGCGCCCGTAGAGGGTTTCGACGTAGCCGTTGCGGCGGGCCTCCTCGCGGGTCGTTTCCATGAACGCATGCACGCCGGGGTAGCGCTCGAAATAGCGGGCGATGTAGGCGGCTGCCTCACCGCGGTCGATGCCGAGGTTGCGGGCCAGGCCGAATGCGCTCATGCCATACATGAGACCAAAGTTGATGACCTTGGCCGCACGGCGCTGGTCGCGCGTGACCGCGTCGGGATTCTCGCCGAACACCTCGGCGGCGGTGGCACGATGTACGTCCAGACCATGGCGGAAGGCATCCACCAGCCCCTTGTCATCCGACAGGTGCGCCATGATGCGCAATTCGATTTGCGAATAGTCCGCGGCCAGCACCTTCCACCCGGCGGGTGCGATGAATGCCTGGCGGATGCGCCGGCCCTCCTCGGTGCGCACCGGGATGTTCTGCAGGTTGGGGTCCGAAGACGACAGCCGCCCGGTGGCGGCCGTCGCCTGGTGGTAGCTGGTATGCACGCGACCGGTGCGCGGGTTGACGATGTCGGCCAGCTTCTCGGTGTAGGTCGAGCGCAACTTGGCCAGGCCACGATAGTCCAGGATCATGCGTGGCAGGGGATGTTCGTCGGCAATGGCGTCGAGCGCCTCCTCGTTGGTCGACGGTGCGCCCTTCGGCGTCTTGATGCGGGCGGGCAGGCCCAGTTCGTCGAACAGGATGGCCTGCAACTGCTTGGGCGAGTCGAGGTTGAATGCGCGTCCGGCCGCCTGTTCGGCCTGGGCCTTGAGTTCGTCCATGCGTTGGGCGAGTTCCCGGCTGTGCACGCGCAACGCGTCGGTATCCACCAGCACGCCACGCTGTTCCATGCGTGCGAGCACCGGCACCAGGGGCATCTCGATGTCCTCGTAAATGGCCAGGCGCCTGCCCGAGCGCTGCAATTGCGGCCACAGCACCTGGTGCAGGCGCAGCGTGATGTCGGCGTCTTCCGCGGCGTAGCGGCAGGCTGTCTCGAGATCGACGCCGGAGAACAGGATCTGTTTGGCGCCCTTGCCGGCGACGTCGGTGAACTTGGTCGTCTCATACCCCAGGTGGCGACGCGCCAGGGTATCCATGTCGTGGCGCGAAGCCGTGGAGTCGAGCACGTAGGATTCGAGCATGGAATCGTGGCGCACGCCCGCAACCGTGATCCCGTAATGGGAAAGGACGTTCATGTCGTACTTGGCGTGCTGGCCGAGCTTGGGGCGATCGGCCGCCTCGAGGATCGGCTTGAGCAACCCCAGCACCGTGTCGCGCTCCAGTTGCGCAGGCACGCCGGGGTAGTCGTGCGCCAGCGGAATGTAGCAGGCATGCCCCGGCTCCACCGCCAGCGACAGCCCGACGATGTCGGCCCGCATCGGATCCAGCCCCGTGGTCTCCGTATCAAAGGCGATGAGCGGCGCCGACGCGATGCGCTGGAGCCAGGCGTGGAGTCGGGTGGGGGTGGTGACGAGTTCGTAATCGGGACTGGTAACCGGGGACCGGGGGCCGGTGGAGCCGTCGCGTGGCGAGGCACCGGTATCGGCGGCGCCTTCCGCATGCGGCGAGGCAGTGGATACCTGCCTGTCGCGGGTGTTTCCCGGTCCCTGGTCTCCGGTCCCCGATCCCTCGTCCAGCGCCTTCAACGCCCCCCGAAACTCATACCTCCCGTACATCTCCCGCAGCGCCTCCACGTCCGGTTCGGCGAACACCAGGGCCTCGGGCCCGATGTCCAGCGCGACGTCGGTCTTGATGGTGACGAGGTCGCGTGAGAGCGGGAGCCAGTCCAGTGCGGCGCGCAGGTTCTCGCCGATTTTTCCCTTGATGGCGCCGGCGTTGGCCATGACGGCATCCAGCGAGCCGTACTCGGCCAGCCAGTTGGCGGCGGTCTTGGGGCCGCATTTGTCGACGCCGGGTACGTTGTCCACCTTGTCGCCGACCAGGGCCAGGTAGTCGATGATCTGTTCCGGCGCGACGCCGAACTTCTCGATCACGCCGGCACGATCGAGCGTGGTGTGGGTCATGGTGTTGACGAGGGTGACGCGGGGTCCGACCAACTGTGCGAAATCCTTGTCGCCCGAGGAAATGCTGACGTCCATGCCGGCGCTGGCACCCTGGCGCGCCAGGGTGCCGATCACGTCATCAGCCTCGACGCCGGCGACACGCAGGATCGGGAAGCCCAATGCACCCACCAGTGCCAGCATCGGTTCGATCTGCGCGCGCAGGTCATCCGGCAATGGCGGCCGGTTGGCCTTGTATTGGGGATACATGGCGTTTCGGAAGGTGGGACCGGAGGCGTCGCACACGAAGGCCACGTGCGCGGGATTCGCGGTGGCGATGGCGCGCAGCATGTTGATCACGCCATACATCGCGCCGGTGGGTTCGCCGTGCGCGTTGGTGAGCTTGGGCAGCGCGTGGTAGGCGCGAAACAGATAGGCGGAGCCATCGATGAGGATGAAATCGGACATGGCGTGCTGGCCGTCGCGGTGGCGGAGTCACACAGGATAGCCGCATGCCGGGCGGATGCGCCGGGGATGGTGCCCGGACCCCGTGCCGACAGGCATCGCCAGGCCTGTGCGATCGTCGCGGCACGGCGACGGGTGTCCGCCGTGCATCATCCCGGCAAGGTTGCGGGTGGATCGTGTCATGTGGCGGCGCCCGGTAACTGAAGGCTTTACCTGCGCGCCGCACTCAGTGCCGGAAATGGCGCACGCCGGTGAAGACCATGGCCATGCCATGCTCGTCGGCGGCGGCGATCACTTCGGCATCGCGAATCGAGCCACCGGGCTGGATGATGGCCTGCACACCCGCCTCGGCGGCCGCGTCGACGCCGTCGCGGAACGGGAAGAACGCGTCCGAGGCCATGGCGCTGCCGGCCACGTCGAGGTTGGCGTCGGCCGCCTTCATCGAGGCGATCCGGGCGCTGATGACACGGCTCATCTGGCCTGCGCCGATGCCGATCGTGCGTGCGTCCCGGGCGTACACGATGGCGTTGGATTTGACGTGCATGACGACGCGCCAGGCAAACACGAGGTCACGCAGTTCCCCTGTCGAGGGCGCGCGTGCGGTCACCACCTTGAGATCCCTGGCGGCGAGCGTGTCGCGGTCCGCGTCCTGGGCCAGGAAGCCGCCGGCAATGCGCTTGTAGTCGTGCGCCGGCAGCGGCTGGTCGGGCCAGGGGCCGGTCGCGAGCAGGCGTACGTTGGGCTTGCGATGGAAGGCTTCGCGTGCGGCGTCATCGACCGCGGGCGCGATCACCACTTCCACGAACTGGCGCGACAGGATGTGCTCCGCCGTGGCGGCGTCCAGGGGGCGATTGAAGGCGATGATGCCACCGAAGGCGGAAGTCGGATCACATGCGAAGGCGCGATCGTAGGCCGCGTCGATGGTGTCGGCGCAGGCCACGCCGCAGGGGTTGGCATGCTTGACGATGACGCATGCCGCGGAGTCGGGAAAGGATTTCACGCACTCCAGGGCCGCGTCGGCGTCGGCAAGGTTGTTGTAGCTCAAGGCCTTGCCGGCCAACGCGCGGGCCGTGGCCACAATGCCCTCGCGTGGCGCATCGGGCGCGACATACAGCGCGCCGGCCTGGTGCGGGTTTTCGCCATAACGCAGCGTGGCGGCCCGATCCAGCCCCAGGTGCAGCGTGGGCGGGAAGGGCGCCGGGTCGGGCGTACCGTCGTGGGCGCCCAGCCAGTCGGCGATCATGCCGTCGTAACGGGCCGTGTGCACGTAGGTACGTGCGGCGTATTGCTGGCGTTGCGCCAGCGTCGTGCCGCCGTGTTCGCGCAGGGTGTCGACCAGTGCGCCGTAGTCGGCCGGATCCGTGATCACGAGCACGCGCGCATGGTTCTTGGCCGCGGCGCGCAGCATGGCCGGTCCGCCGATGTCGATGTTTTCGATGGCATCGATGCAGGTGACGCCCGGGCGCGCCACGGTACGTGCAAAGGGATAAAGGTTGACCACCAGCAGGTCGATCGGTTCGATGCCGTGTTCGGCCATCACCGCATCGTCGATGGACTGGCGACCCAGGAGCGCACCATGGATGAGCGGATGCAGTGTCTTGACGCGGCCATCCATGATTTCCGGGAAACCGGTGACGTCGCTGACGTCGCGCACCGCCACACCCGCCTCGCGCAGGGCACGGGCACTGCCCCCGGTCGAAATGATCTCCACGCCGAGCCCGTCGAGGGCGCGCCCAAGCTCAGGCAAACCGGTCTTGTCGGAAACGCTGACCAGCGCGCGACGAACGGGGATCAGGGTGGAATCGGGCATGTGGCGGCCTTGGACGTGAAAGCCGACCATTATAGCGAGCGGAGCGCACGACAAACCGAACGTCCGATACGCTCATTGCCGAGTCCCCCAGCGCGTACCCTTCGACTCCGGCCCTGCGGGCCTGCGCCCAAGGCGAACGGCTGATCGGCGCGACGCCCGATGGCGTGCCACAACCGGCAACCTCCCCCGCTCCCCAACCCTAAAGCAACCCGTGCGCCACCAACTTCTTGTGCAAGGTCGCGCGGCTGATGCCGAGCATGTCGGCGGCGCGGCTCTGGTTGCCGTCGTGCCATGCGAGCACTTCGCGCAGCAGCGGGGTTTCCACCTCGGTCATCACCAGTGCATACAGTCCCTTGTCGCCACATGGGGTGGGACCGATATCGTCGAGGTAACGTTGCACCGTGCGGCTGACGCACTCGCTCAACGCGCTTTGCAACGGCGTCGTGGCAGCGCCGTTGTCGCAAGGTGAAATCGCGGCGTTCACTCCCTCTCCCATGGGCATACCAACCCCGATTGCCCGCATCAATCCGGTGATGACGCCAGCGTATGGCGCCGCAAAAAAAGAGGAATGAGTGTAGCGTGTGCGGCGATTTTTTTTAAGCGCCAGACACGATCATCCGTTGCATTGCCTAATAGAAGGCAAACTGGAAGGATGTCGCCTTCTCCGTGGGTGCCTTGACTTCGAAGCGCACGGCGGCCGTTGCGCCGGGCGCCAGGCCGGCGTCGCGCGTTTGTGCATCGGTGATGTAGGTTGAAGGCCGAAACCGGCGCATGGCGATGGGTGTCCCGTTGCTGTCCGACAGGGTGACGGCAATGACCGGGTAGGGCTGGCGGAATGGCGCCTGGTTGCGGATGGCCGCGCTGATCAACAGGGCGTCGTCGGGCGGATAGCTGCGCACGTCGCGCGACAACAGCATGATGCGTGACGGGTCGCTGACGGCCGGCAGCCGACAGCCGAGCCATGCGCAGGCGCGCGCCAGCCAGGGGCGGGTGGCAGGATTGGCCACCAGCGTGCGCCGTTCGGCCCAGCCCACTTGCGCGGCCAGGCACAGGGCCAGCACGAGGCAGCCGATGATCCAGAGCCCCGTATGTGAACGGTGTGTGGTGGCGGGCCTGCGGCTGGCAAAAGATGGTGTTTCCGTGTGGCCATGATTGTCATGGTCGGCGACTGCCTGCGTGATGCCCTCTGCCGACACGAATGGCTCCATCCGCCGTTGGCCGCTGGCGGATTTGACGGCACGATTCGCGGTGCCGGCATTGGCATCATCCGGCCTGAAGCCGTCGGGCTGATCCGTGGCCTCGCCCGGCTGGCCTGCGGGAGCGTCGCCCTCGCGCCCGGTGGCAGGTCGCGCAACCGGTTCCATCAGGATGGGCGCGGCAGGATCGGTCGGATGCACCAGCAGGGCGGCATCGTTGTCGTCGGGGAGACGTTCGGCCAGGGTGACCAGGGCATTGAACGTGGCGCCACACTGCCCGCATCCCACCATTCCGTGCGCCTGCGCCAGTGTCGCGGGGTCGAGTTCGTAAATGGCCAGGCAGCGGGGGCATTGCGTGAACATGCCCGCGATTGTATCCGCATGACGATGCATGCCCGCAACGCCCGGTCAGCGTTGATGTGGTTTGCTGGTCAGGGCGTTCAGGTCCGGCGGCGTCCGTCGATGCGGATCCACGCATCACGCCCGCTGACCGCGAGCTGCTCGAACCAGGGCGTGCAGGCCTCCAGCAGTTGTTCCTGCTGGCTCTCGAGGATGCCTGACAAGGCGATCGGCGCGCCCGGCTTGCACAACCGTGCGAAGCGCGGCGCCAACTCGACCAGGGGGCCGGCGAGGATGTTCGCGACCAGCACGTCGGCTGGCGTGTCCGGTGCATCCTCCGGCAGGCAGGCATGCAGCCGTTCGGCGACCCCGTTGCGTGCCGCGTTGTCGCGCGAGGCCGTGATTGCCTGGGCGTCGTTGTCGATGGCGGTGGCGCTTGCGGCCCCCAGTTTCAACGCGGCCACCGCCAGGACGCCGGAGCCGCAGCCATAATCGATGAGGTGCCGACCTTCGAGCGCCACGCTGTCCAGCCATTCCAGGCACAGCGCCGTGGTCGGGTGGGTGCCGGTTCCGAAGGCGAGGCCCGGGTCCAGACGCACGATGGCAAGGTGTTCGTCATCCGGCGGCGCGATGTTCCACGGGTAGATCCACAGGCGCCGGCCAAAGCGCATCGGATGGAAGCGGTCCATCCAGGCGCGCTCCCATTGGCGGTCCGCGATGACCTGAAACGCGACGTCCGCGGGCCGGATGGCCGGTACGGCCGCCATCAGTGCCTGGACCAGATGCCTGCGATCGGCGGTCGCCTCGAACAGGGCCTGGATCGTCGTGCGTGGCCACAACGGCGTCTCGCCCACGCCGGGCTCGAAGATGGCACGCTCGTCGGGCGTTTCGGCGTCGGCATCGGCCAGCGTCACCGACACGGCGCCAAGGTCTTCCAGTGCGGTCTCGGTGCGCGCTTGCTGGTCGGCGCTTGTGGTCAGGGATAGTTCGAGCCAGGGCATTTGGGTCGGGATACGGGGTTCGGGACCAGGGACCGGATGACCGGGTTCGTGGCGGGCGCCGGGTACGGCGTCAGCCTCAGCCCAACCGTTCGCTCCGGGGCGCAGGTCGCAGGGCCGGAGTCGAAGGAGGACAGCGGCGCGGGACCGCGCGGAGTCATTCCTGCAACGGGCCTTTTTCCTGATGCTCGGCGATTCGTTTCTCGAGGTAATGGATGTTCTGCCGGCCGGCCTGGAAGCCGGTGTCGGCGAGGATGCGCTGGTGCAGCGGGATATTGGTCTTGATGCCGTCGATGACGGTTTCGGCAAGGGCAATGCGCATGCGCGCCAGCGCCGTGTCGCGGTCACGGCCGTGGGTGATGAGCTTGCAGATCAACGAGTCGTACGTGGGCGGGATGCGGTAGCCATCGTAAAGATGCGTATCCAGGCGCACGCCGGGGCCGCCTGCCGCCTCGAAACGCTTGACGGTGCCGGGGCAGGGCAGGAAGTTGTCGGGGTCTTCGGCATTGATGCGGCATTCGATGGCGTGGCCGTGGATGGTGACGTCCTCCTGGCGGATGGAGAGCTTTTCGCCGCCGGCGATCAGGAGCTGCTCGCGCACCAGGTCGGTGTCGGTGATGAGTTCCGTGATGCCGTGCTCGACCTGGATGCGCGTGTTCATCTCGATGAAATAGAAGTTGCCATCCTCGAACAGGAACTCGAACGTGCCGGCGCCGCGGTAGCCGATGCGCAGGCAGG
>CAYOEF010000127.1:0-7652 GCA_964402805.1 uncultured Rhodanobacteraceae bacterium
CCGCGCCCAGGCCCTTGGTGACGTTGGCGCCCAGTTGCAACACGGTCCGCGAGCCGCAGCTTTTCATGGCCTGCGCGTCCGTGTTGGCGCAGATGAACTCCACGCCTTCGATGTTCGCCGCGATCATGTGGGCCACGGCGTTGCCTCCGCCGCCGCCGACGCCGATGACCTTGATCATCGCGTTCGGCGCCACTTCTTCAATCATCTCGTACATTTCCCGTCCTCCGACGTTGCGTTGATACCTCGATTCACCGGCCCCGGCGCCTGCCGGACCGGCATGGGTTGACCTTTCGCTCAACCGTGGGCGCCTCCTGCGCACTGTTTCCCTGGCGCGTGCGAGGTCCCCGTCGACCCCGTCCGATCGCCTAGAAAGTCCGCGTCAGCCAGTCCCGTACCCTCCCGACGACACCGCCGACGCTTGCCCCCATGCCTCCGGACGTACCGGAAGCCCCCGCACCAGCCCCATGCAACAGCAGGCCCACGCCGGCCGACTGCATCTGGCTGGAGACCACTTCACCCAACCCCACCACCTGTTGCGGCATGCCCAGGCGCACCATCTTGTGGAACACTTCTTCGGCCAGTTCCAGCGCGCCTTCCATGCGCGCCGCGCCGCCCGTGAGCACGATGCCGGCCGCGGTCAGGCTCTCGTAGCCCGAGCGTCGCAGTTCGTCGTGCACCATCTCGAACACTTCCTCGTAACGCGCCTGCACGATCTGTGCGAGCGACTGGCGTTCCATGCGGCGCGGCGGCCGGTCGCCAACGGAGGGCACCTGTACCGTTTCCTCGGCATGCGCCAGCTTCGCCAGGGCGCAGGCGTACTTGATCTTGATGTCCTCGGCATGCGCGGTGGGCGTATGGATGCCGTAGGCGATGTCGTTGGTGACCTGGTCGCCTCCGACCGGCAGCGCCTTGGTGTAGCGGATGGCGCCCTGGGTGTAGATGGCGATGTCGGTCGTGCCCGCCCCCATGTCGACCAGACACACGCCCAGTTCACGCTCGTCGTCCGTCAGCACGGCCCGTGCACTGGCCAGCGCCGAAGGCACCAGGCCATCCACCGCAAGGCCGCAGCGCTGGATGCACTTGTTGATGTTCTGGATGGCCGCGGCCGCCCCGGTCACGAGATGTACGCTGGCCTCCAGGCGTACGCCACTCATGCCGACCGGGTGCCGGATACCATCCTGGCCGTCGATGCGGTATTCCTGCGGTTCGTTGTAGAGCAACTTGCGATCGGCCGGGATGGCGACGGCGCGCGCCGCTTCCAGGACCTGTTCGAGATCCCCGGCCGTCACCTCGTGGTCGCGTATGGCCGCGGTGCCATGGGAGTTGCGCGTTTCCAGGTGGCTCCCCGAGACCGACGCATACACCGAGCGGATGTCGCAGCCGGCCATCAGTTCGGCCTCCTCCACCGCCCGCTGGATGGAGTGCACGGTCGACTCGATGTCGACGACCACGCCGCGCTTGAGTCCGCGCGAGACATGCGAGCCGATGCCGATCACCTCGAGCGACTCGCTGTCGGCATATTCGCCGACAATGGCAGCCACCTTGGACGTACCGATGTCCAGGCCCACGACCAGCTGATTGTCAGTTCGTCGGTTCATGCGTGCGGCGCCTTGGCGGAAGAAGGGCTGGGGGAGACGGTTGCCGGCGGCCAGCGCACGGCAAATCCGTCGGTGTAACGAAGATCGGCATAGATGAAGGACTCCTTGTGCGTCCCGGCCAATTGCGGGTACACGCTGATGAAGCGGGCCAGGCGCCGGTCCGGCTGGTCGCGCCCGACGACGACATGGCCGCCGCCGGCAAGATCCAGCGTCCAGCCCCCGCGGCGGTTGAGGTGGACACCCGTCACCTCGAGCCCGACGCTGGCAAGCGTGCCGTGGGCATGGGCGTAAAACGCGATGACGTCGTGGACACGCTGCTCGGGGCCACTCAGGTGCGGCACGCCGGTCACCGCCTGGGCCTGCGGTACGTGGAAGATCCGTCCGTGCCGGTCGATCAACGCATCGGCGTTCCAGTGCGCAAACGGATGCCGCTCGCGCACCGTGATCACGAGCGCATCCGGCCAGCGCTTGCGCACCGAGGCCGACGCCACCCACGGCAACCGGTCCAGCGCCCCGCGCACGTCGCCCAGGCGCGTCGCGAAGAAGCCGTTGTGGATGTACGGCAAGACCGTCGCGCGGATACGTGCCGCACTGACGTGGTCGTAATCGGCCGTAACCGACAACGTGCGCACCGGCCAGCTGGACGTCGCAAACCAGCCGCGGAACAGGCCGACCACCGGCAAAGCCAGCAGCGCGACAGCCACCAACCAGCCGACGAGGCGTACGCTGTTGCGGTGGGTCATGGGGCACCTCGGACGTGAGAACCGAGTCCAGGGTCCGGCTCCACCCAACTCGTCTCCAGAATCCGCCAGCACAACGCCGCGTAATCCAGTCCAACCTGCGCCGCGGCCTTGGGTACGAGCGAATGCGACGTCATGCCGGGGGCGGTGTTCACTTCCAGCAGCCAGTTGCGGCCGTCGCGGTCACGCATGAGGTCGACGCGTCCCCAACCGCTGCACCCGAGCGCTTCGAACGCCTGGCGCGCCAATGCACCCACTGCCGCCTCGGCGTCGCCGTCAAGGCCGGGACACACGTAGCGCGTCTCGTCGGATTTGTACTTGGCGTCGTAGTCGTAGTATTCGCCTGCCGGCACGATGTGGATCGACGGCAACACCTCGTCGTCGAGCAGGCCGACGGTCAGTTCATCGCCTTCGATCAACCGTTCGACCAGGAGGTCGCCGGGATAGGTTTCGGCGAGGGCCTGCGCGTGATCCAGATCGTCTTCGGCAAACACGCGCGAGACGCCCACGCTGGAACCTTCGCTGGCCGGCTTGACGATCACGGGCAACCCCAGCCCACGCACCGCCGCGTGCACATTCCCGCCTCGCGGCAGCGCCACGAACGGCGGCGTGGGCAGGCCGAGCGCCTGCCACACCCGCTTGGCACGCGCCTTGTCCATGGACAACGCCGAACCGAGCACGCCGGAACCCGTGTACGGGACGTTGAGCGCATCCAGCACGCCCTGCAGCACACCATCCTCCCCGCCGCCGTGGTGCCCGTGCATGATGTTGAAAACACGTGCGAAATGACCGGCGCGCAAGGCGTCGACCAGCGGCACGATGCCATCAACCGCCTGCGCATCCACGCCAAGGCCGCGCAGCGCGGCGAGTACGTTGCGCCCCGAGTCCAGCGACACCTCGCGCTCGGACGACGTGCCACCCATGACCACGGCGACGCGACCGAAACGGGACGGGGATGACGGGTGTTGTTTGCCGGGTTTTGGCACGTTGGGTGATGTGGATTTCGTTGTGTGATGGGGAGCGGGGACCGGGGATTCGGGGCCCTGGGACGCCGGCGCGGGCGAGGTTTGGCGTCGATCTACCCGGTGATCCGCCAACTCGAACCGTGCGGCGGGGTCGCGGCCCTTCCGGTCCCCGCTCCCAGGGCCCCGGTCCCAACCCGTTCCCGCATGCGACCACGCCCGTACGCTCATCCCCTTCCCTCCACCAACCGCAGATCTCCCCGCTCTGCCAACCGCACGGCTTCGGCGCCTATGTCGCCGGCGCCGAGCAGCAACAGCAGGTCGCCGTCATGCAGCAATGCGGGCAGGACGGTCTGGAAATCGCGTGGATGCTCGACCAGGACGGGGTCGACCTTGCCGCGGGCGCGTACGGCACGTGCCAGCGAATGGCCGTCGGCGCCGGCAATCGGTGCCTCGCCGGCCGGATAGATTTCGGTCAGGACCAGTACGTCGACATCGGCGAGGACGTTGGCGAAGTCGTCCATCAGGTCCCGCGTGCGGCTGTAGCGATGTGGCTGGAAGGCAACGACCAGGCGACGCTCGGGCCACCCCCCGCGCGCCGCCGCAAATACCGCCGCCAGCTCGCGCGGGTGGTGGCCGTAGTCGTCGACCAGCAGCACCGAACCGCCATCGATCGCCAGTTCGCCACGACGATGGAAGCGCCGGCCAACGCCCTCGAATCCGGCCAGCGCGTGCGCGATGGTGTCGCTGTCCACGCCAAGCTGCCAGCCAACCGCGGCGGCGGCCAGGGCGTTGAGCACGTTGTGCCGGCCCGGCAGGTTGAGCGTGACCGGCAGGTGCCCGTCACGCCCTGGAAGCTCGACGTCGAAATGCATCTTGAAGCCGTCCTGGCGCAGGTTGGAGGCGCGCACGTCGGCGTCGGCGCTGTCGATGCCGTAACCGAGGACGTTGCGTCCCACTTCGTGGGCCAGGGTTGCCACGTTGTCGTCGTCCAGGCACAGGATCGCCAGGCCGTAAAACGGAAGCCGATGCAGGAAGTCGGCGAACGCCTGCTTCACGCGCGCGAAATCACCGTCATAGTTCTCGAGATGATCGGCATCGATGTTGGTGACCACCGCCACCACCGGCGAGAGCATCAGGAACGAACCGTCCGATTCGTCGGCCTCGGCCACCAGGTACTCACCGCCGCCCAGGCGCGCGTTGGCGCCAGCCGAATTGAGTCGTCCGCCGATGACGAAGGTGGGATCGTATCCGGCCCCGGCCAGGACGCTTGCCACCAGGCTGGTCGTCGTGGTCTTGCCATGGGTGCCGGCGATGGCAATGCCGCGCCGGAAACGCATCAGCTCACCGAGCATCTCCGCACGCGGCACTACCGGAATACGCTGCGCGCGGGCGGCGATCAGTTCCGGATTGTCGGGCTTGATCGCACTCGACGTCACGACGACGTTGGCACCCTCCACGTGCGCACCGGCGTGGCCCTCGTGCACCGTGATGCCGAGGCCGGCCAGGCGCCGCGTGGTTGGCGTCCGTGCCCGGTCCGAACCGGACACCTGGTAGCCGAGGTTGTGCAGCACTTCGGCAATGCCGCTCATGCCCACGCCACCGATGCCGATGAAATGGACATGCCGGAATACCGTCATGATGTCTTCGTGCGCGCCGAGGCGTTTCATCGCGTTCATGCAGCCACCTCCAGGCAACGCGTGGCGATGGTGGCGGCCGCATCGGGGCGTGCCAGCGTGCGCGCGGCTTGGGCCATCACCAACAGGCTCGGGCGGTCAGCCAGAAGTTCGTCGAGCGCGGTGGCGAGTGTGTCCTCGTCCATGCCGCTTTCCTGCACGATACGCGCCGCGCCCACGCTGGCCATGGCTTCGGCATTGCGGGTCTGGTGATCGTCCACCGCGTGGGGGAACGGCACCAGCAAGGCGCCAAGGCCCGCCGCGCAAAGTTCGGCAATCGTCAGGGCACCGGCACGGCATACCACGGCGTCGGCCCACGCATAGGCTGCGGCCATGTCCGCGATGAACGGATCGATACGCGCTTCCACGCCGGCGCCGGCATAAGCCTTGCGCGCCTCGTCCTCGCCACGACGGCCACACTGGTGCCACACCTCGGGACGGTCCTGCGCGCCACGACGCGCCAACGCCGCGGGCACGCCGATGTTGAGCGCGCGCGCGCCAAGGCTGCCGCCCAGCACCAACAGGTGCAAGGGACCGCTGCGCCCGGTAAACCGTTGCGCCGGATCGGGCAGTGCCGCAATCGCCGCCCGCACCGGATTGCCCACCCATTCCGCTCCACGCCCAGGGGCAAAGGCATCGGCAAAGCCGGCCAACACCCGGCGCGCCACCTTGGCAAGGAACCGGTTGGTAACACCTGGCACGCGGTTTTGTTCATGCACCAGCAGTGGCCGGCGCATCAGCCACGCGGCCAGGCCCCCGGGACCGGCCGCGTAGCCGCCCAGCGACAACACGCAACGCGGATCGACCCGGCGCAGAATGCCGATCGCCGAGCACACGGCACCCAGCAGCCGCACCGGGCCCAGCACGCGCGTCATGAGACGCTTGCCCCGCAAACCGCCCACGGCAACCGTCACCAGTTCAATCCCGTGCTCAGGCACCAGGCGCGTTTCCATGCCACCCCGGGCCCCCAGCCACACCACGGGGATCCCCCGCCGCCGCAGTTCCTCGGCGACCGCCAGCCCGGGGAAGATGTGCCCGCCGGTGCCGCCGGCCATGATGAGGACAGGTTGGTTACGGGATCGGGCGACCGGACGTAGATCGGATGGACTGCGCTCCACCTGGCCAGGAACCGGCGACCCGGCCTCCGCCGTCCACGGTCCCAGGCCCGGCCAACCCGAACGCCGAGTCCCGAGTCCCAAGTCCCGAGTCCCGTTGACCATCACGCCACCACCTCCTCGCCCGCGTCCCGCTCGGCTTCGCGGGACTGGGCGGCCTGCGCCGGGTGGCGTACGGCCATGCGGCGAATGTCCTCGGCGCGGCGGATCTCGTAGGTGCAGCGCAGCAGCACGCCGAGCATGGCGCACGTCATCAGCAGGCTCGATCCGCCATAGCTGATGAGCGGTAGCGTCAGGCCCTTGGTGGGCAGGACGCCGAGGTTCACGCCGATCGATACGCCCGCCTGCAGGCCCAGCATCATGGAAATGCCGAAGGCCACGTAGCCCGCAAAATGCTGGTTCAGGCGCACGCCTTTGAGGCCTATGGCCATGCCGCGCCATACGAGCACGCCGAACAGGCCCACGACCAGTGCGATACCCGCGAGCCCAAGCTCCTCACCGATCACGGCCAGGATGAAGTCGGTATGCGCTTCGGGCAAATAGAACAGTTTCTGCACGCTGCCGCCCAAACCGACGCCAAACCACTCGCCACGTCCGATCGCGATCAGCGCCTGCACCAGCTGGAATCCGTTGTCGAACGGATCCTTCCACGGGTTGAGGAACGAAGTGAGCCGCTGGATGCGATAGTCCTGGCTGGTCATCACCCAGAACGCCACGGGCACCAGTGGCAGACCCATGTACAGCAGGTAGCGCATGCGCGCGCCACCCAGCCAGATCATGCCCACCGTTACGGCAAGGATCAGCGCGGCGGAGCCGAAGTCCGGCTGCGCGAGCAGCAACCCGCACGCCAGCAGCGCGACCATGAGCGGCTTGAAGGCCCCGAAGAACCGCGACTCCACCCCTTCGCGATGACGTACCAGATAGCTGGCCAGATAGACGACCAGGGCCAGCTTGACCACCTCCACCGGTTGCAATGACAGTGGCCCGATGTCCAGCCAACGCCGCGCACCGTTGATGCGCAGGCCAATGCCCGGCACGAACACTGCCACCAGCAGCGCGAACCCGCAGGCCATCCAGACGAAGTGACCCTTCTCCACGAATTTCAATTCGACGCGCGCCAGCACCACCGCCAGCACCGTACCGGCGGCCAGATAGACCAGCTGGCGCTTGA
Source organism: uncultured Rhodanobacteraceae bacterium (assembly GCA_964402805.1). Classification (GTDB taxonomy): domain Bacteria; phylum Pseudomonadota; class Gammaproteobacteria; order Xanthomonadales; family Rhodanobacteraceae; genus Oleiagrimonas. Next base: position 7,263 of record CAYOEF010000127.1, read on the forward strand.
GGTAGTAGAACTCCCCGATATGCTGCCCCGCCGCCACCGCAATGGAGCTGGACGCCACCATGACCACGCCCAGGCTGGCGAGGGCAATCACCGTCAGCAACAGGATCCGGTCGTACTGGCCCTTGGGCGCACCGCGACGCCGGGCCTGCGGAGGCTGGAGGGCGTCAAGGAGAAGCATGGGACCTCCCTGGGCGGGACACGATACGCTTCATCACCGCACCTTCAACGTTGCCAGGCCAATCAGCACCAGCACCACCGAGACGATCCAGAACCGCACGATCACGCGGGGTTCGGGCCAGCCCTTGAGTTCGAAGTGGTGGTGGATGGGCGCCATCCGGAAAATGCGCTTGCCGGTCAGCTTGAAGCTGGCCACCTGCAGCATCACCGAGG
>CAYOEF010000128.1:0-7616 GCA_964402805.1 uncultured Rhodanobacteraceae bacterium
GTTGGACTTGCCAGCGGCCACGTGCTGGCCGGGCTGAGCATGAGTACGGGCGCCATCGAAGCCATGTTCGCCGACCAGCCGGGTACGTACCGGCAGCGCCTGGAGTCGATTTTCCTGGTCTCGCTGGCGGCTACCCTGTCCGGTCTCACCGGATTCCTGGTCGCCGGCAGCCCGGTACTGGCGCTCGTCGGGGTTGCCGCATGGGGTTTCGCGGGCGGATTCATGGTGTTGTTCGGGCCCAACATGACCCGCATTGGCGTAAGCAGCATGATCCTGTACGTCATCGCGACGGCCACGCCGCTGCCGTGGCGCCAGGCCATCGGTGTGGGCGGGCTCATCCTTGCCGGAGGCATGCTTCAGGCCGCGTTTTCCGTGGCAGCCTGGCCGCTTGGACGCTACCGGCCGGAGCGTACGGCCCTTGCAGCCGTATACCGCGAGTTGGCAAAGCTCGCCCGCACGCCGTCTTCACCGGAGGACGCGCCACCACTGACCACCGCTCTCACCCAATTGCAGCAAACGCTGCTGGGCCATGCCCACGCGCGAGGCCGGGCCATGCAGGCGTTCTATACGCTGATGGACCTGGCCGACCGCATTCGCCTCGGACTTGTTGCCGCTGACGATCTGGCGCCAGCGGTTCGGTCTGCCACGACGAGGATCCTGGTCGGCATTGCACGCGCGCTGAAACAGGCCAGGCCACCCCATGCCGCGCTGCAAGCGCTGGAACGGATGAAAACGGAAATCGCGTCCGACCACACCCCGTACCTGCGCACGCTCGTCGGCCAGCTGGAGGCGGCTGTGCGCAACACCCGCTGGGCCGGGAGCCGCGGCGAACTGCACGCCCGCGACGCCGACATCCATCTGCCGCGGGCGCTGCGCGGTGTGGCTCCATGGAGCGCGCTGCGCGCCAACCTGGGCTTCTCGTCCGTCGCGTTCCGCCACGCGATACGCTGTGCCGCGGTGCTCACCATTGCCATGGCGACAGCACGGCAGACGCACCTCGGGCATGGCTACTGGTTGCCGATGACCGCCGCCATCGTGCTGCGCCCGGACTTCGGCTCCACGCTCAACGTCGGATTCCTGCGCGCACTCGGCACCGTGGCCGGACTCCTCCTGACTACCGTGCTTCTGTACCTGACACCTGATGCGATGTGGCCCCAGTTGGCATTGATGGCTGTCCTGTGTTTCGCGTTTCGCTACATCGCGGGGGTGCACTATGGCCTGGCGGTCGCGGTACTGACCGGAATGGTGGTGATACTGCTGGCCTTCGGCGGCATTGCGCCCGACACGGCCGTGGACGAACGTGTCATCAATACGGTCATCGGCTGCGTGATGGCGCTTCTGGCTTACGTCCTCTGGCCGACCTGGGAACGCCACCGGGCACTGCCTGCACTGGCCGCCATGTTCGATGCCTACGCCGGATACCTCACGGCACTCAACGATGGGCGCAGTCCGGTGGTACGGCGCGATGCACGCGCAGCGGCCCGCGTGGCACGCAGCAACGCCCAGGCCTCACTGGCACGTCTGCGCGCGGAGCCGGCCACGACCGAGGCACTCCTCGTGCTGGCCAATTCCCTGCTCGCCAACGGCAATCGCCTGGTGCGCACGGCCATGGCGCTGGAAGCGATGGCGACCGAAGACGGGCACCTGCCCTGTGCCGAGGACCTGCACGAGTTCCTGGTCCCTGCCATTACGTCCGTGCACGCGGTGGCAACGGCGCTTCGCGAACGTCGCCGCCCGCCATCGCTGCCCGCATTGCGTACCCTCCAGCGACAACTTGTACCACGCATCAACGATCATGCAGACGCCGCCACCGCGACGATGCTGGTCCCGTTGACCGACCGGCTCACGGACAACATCGACACCCTGGTTTACCTCGTGGACAGCGCCCACACCCCCCTGCAACCCGTGGCGCCGGGGACACCGCGCTGGCCACCGCGCCGGACATGAATCAAGACGATCGTGCCGGGCCGGCCACGCCTGTTTACCCGGATAAACCGGTACACTTGGCAACTCGCACGCCGCATGACGGATCAGGTCGCCGGAACGGACACACGTGAAGCATTTTCAGAGCACCCGCGCCCACTTGCCCGGAACGGCTTCCGTAGCCCGTTGCCACGTCCCTCGGCTGGCACTGTTGATGGCACTCGCCATGGTGGCGCCCGCCTGCATGGCAGCGCACTACACGCTGGACAATGCCGGGGTGACGTTCTACGTGCCGGATGGCTGGTCGCGCATCATGTCTGCACAAGGCGTGCGTGAGATGCAGGTATTCGAGGTACCCGATGCGCCCGGCACCGACCACGACGAACTGTCCCGTATCACGGTAAGCAGCGAGGGGGTTCAGGACATCGTCTCATTCCACGCCCTGATCGATCAGGAAAACCAGCGCGCGCAATCCCTTCCGCACTACCTGCTCGACAAGCGGCGCTCCACGCCGACGAAGTTCTACTACACGGCAACCGATGGCCGCGTGGCGCAAACCTATGTCGTGCATTACTTCCTGCACGACGGCTATGCAATTGAGGTCCAATGCGTGCATCCATCGCACGTGGCTACCGGACAAGACTGGCTGCATGCCTTCAACAAGGGCTGTGCCGCCATCGGCGCCAGCATCCAGTAAGCCCGGCGCGTACCCGTCGGCGGCAACGGCACCGCCGGAAACCGTGCGCGGACGATACCAGGCGGCATGCACTGCTACCATGTCGCCAACTGAAGGGGTTCTACGCGGTCCGCGTCGCGGTACGTCCCGCGGCCGTGTGTCACCGCCAGCCCATGTGGAGTGTCGATCATGCCGAAACACCCTTGTGTGTGCCTGTTGGCCGCGCTGTTGCTGGTGGCACCGGTCGCCTGGGCGCAAGCGCCCGCGCAGGGGACGTCACATCCCCCGTCGTTGGCAATCGCGCATGCGCCGGCTTCCACGCGTGCGGCGCTGGCGAACGCCAGGCCGGTCACTGCCGCGCACGCAATGGTGGTGACTTCGCAACATCTGGCGACCGAAGTCGGCCTTGATGTCCTCAGGCACGGCGGCAACGCGGTGGACGCGGCGGTCGCGATCGGCTATGCGCTGGCCGTAGTGCAGCCTTGTTGCGGCAACATTGGCGGTGGCGGCTTCATGGTGGTTCATCTCGCCAGTGGCAAGAACGCGTTCCTCGACTTTCGTGAAAAGGCACCGCTCAAGGCCACGGTCGACATGTTCCAGAATGCCACCGGCCAAGTGGTCAAAGGACTCAGCACCCAATCCTACCTGGCCGTCGGTGTGCCGGGAACGGTGATGGGCCTTGACAATGCACTCGCAAAATACGGCAGCATGACGCGCGCGCAGGTGATGGCGCCCGCCATCGCGCTGGCGAAAAACGGCTTCGTGTTGAACGAGGGCGACGTGCACATCCTGGATACGGCGAACAAGGAGTTCGCCAAGTGGCCGAACGTGGCCGCCATCTTCCTCGATCACGGCAAACCCTGGCAGGCGGGGCAGCGGCTGGTGCAAACGCAATTGGCGCACACGCTCCAGTTGATCGCCGACAACGGCAGCAAGGCCTTTTACGACGGGCCCATCGCCAGGGCCGTGGTCAAGGCCAGCCAGGCCCATGGCGGTATTCTCTCGTTGCGCGACTTTGCCGATTACACGGCCAACTGGGCCAAACCAGTCGAGTGTGGCTACAAGGGCTACACGATCGTGTCGGCGGCGCCACCCAGTTCCGGCGGCGTCACCATGTGCGAAATCCTGCAGATCATCAAGCCCTACCCTTTCCACGCATGGGGGTATGGATCGGTCAGGACCGTCCACTACCTTGCCGAGGCCGAACGCCGCGCGTTCGCGGACCGCAATACGTACCTCGGTGACCCGGCGTTCGTGCGCAATCCGATCGACAGGCTGCTTTCGCCTGCCCACGCGGCCAGGCTGCGCGCCGGCATCGAGCCCGACAAGGCGACGCCGTCGTCACGGATCAAGGGCAGCCTGGGCACCGCCGAAGGCATGCACACCACGCACTATTCGGTCGTCGACGCGCACGGCAACGCGGTCGCGGTCACCTACACGATCAACCGCTGGTTCGGCAACAAGCAGATCGCCGGCGATACCGGATTTTTCCTCAACGACGAGATGGATGATTTCACGTCCAAGCCCGGCGTGCCCAATTCCTATGGCCTGGTCCAGGGCAAGGCCAACCGGATCGAGCCCGGCAAGCGGCCATTGAGTTCCATGTCACCCACGATCGTGCTGAAGGACGGCAAGCTGTTCATGGTGACGGGCAGCCCGGGGGGCTCGACCATCATATCGACGACGCTGGAAAGCATCCTCAATGTCGTCGACTTCGGCATGAACGCGCAGCAGGCGGTGAATGCACCACGCGTGCACCAGCAGTGGTATCCACAGAAGGTATTCATCGAACCGGGCCTGCTGACCGGTGCGACACGGGAAAAGCTGCAGGCAATGGGTTACACGTTCAAGCTGGTGCCAAAGTGGGGCGCCGCCGAGGCCATCGTGGTCAACCCGAAGACCGGCATGCTGGAAGGCGCCAACGACCGGCGCCGGCCGGCAGGGCTCGCCGCGGGGTACTGAATGGGCACGGCACGCCGTGCCCCTACAAAAATCCCGCGAGATGCACTCGCGCGTGCCGTGGCTTTCAGGGCCGGGGCACTTCGCCATGATCCGTAGGGGCACGGCGCGCCGTGCCCTTTTCACCGCCGATGCGGCTTTCGGGGTGGCGCACCTCGCCATGCCCGCGCAGGACGAAACGTTCGATGGTGAGCGCATCGACGCCCATGGGGCCGTAGGCATGCAGGCGCGTGGTGGAGATGCCGATCTCCGCGCCAAGGCCCAACTGGCCGCCGTCACTGAAGCGTGACGATGCATTGACCATGACGACGGCCGAACGCAGCGCGTGCACGAAGCGGTCGGCGGCGAGCGTATCCTCGGTGGCAATCACCTCGGTGTGATCCGAACCATAACGGCGCACGTGGGCGATGGCCGCCTCGACGTCGTCGACCACGCGGATGGCGAGAACCGGGGCGAGGTACTCCGTCGCGAAGTCCTCTTCCGTGGCCGCCGGCATGTCCGGCACGATCGCACGCGCGGCCGCATCGCCGCGCAACTCGACACCGCGCGAACGCAGAGCCTGGGCGACACGCGGCAGGAAGGCGCCGGCCACGGCCGTATGCACGAGCAGGTTCTCGATCGCGTTGCAGGCCGCGGGACGCGAGCACTTGCCATCGACGGCAAGGTCGACTGCCTTGTCCAGGTCGGCGGCGGCGTCCACGTACAGGTGGCACACGCCCTTGTAATGCTTGATGACCGGCACCCGCGCGTTTTCGGTGACGAAGCGGATCAGGCCCTCGCCGCCGCGCGGGATGATGAGGTCCACGACGTCCGACAAATGCATGAGTTCCAGCATCGCCTCGCGGCTGAGGTCCTCCAGGAGCACCACTGCATGCCCGTCGAGGCCGGCGTCGACCAGGGTGCGGCGCAGGCATGCCGCGATCGCCTTGTTGGACCGGATGGCCATGGAACCGCCACGCAGGATGACGCCATTGCCGGCCTTGAGGCACAACGCCGCGGCATCCGCGGTGACGTTGGGACGCGCCTCGTAAATCATCGCGATCACGCCCAGTGGCACGCGCACGCGCTCGATCGTAAAGCCCTTGCCGGATTCCACGCGCGAGGTGACGCGCCCCACCGGGTCGGGCAAGGTGGCGACGAAGCGCACGGCATCAGCCACCTCGTGCAGGCGCACGTCATCCAAGGCAAGGCGGTCCAGGAAAGCGTCGCTGGTGCCGGCGGTATGTGCGGCCGCGACATCCTCGGCATTGGCCGCCAGAATTTTTGCGGCGTCTGCATCGATGCCGTCGGCCATGGCCCTGAGCAGGGCATTTTTCGAGCCGGTGTCGAGTTCGGCAATGACGGCGGACGCCTGCCGGCACTGGAGCGCGACGTCGCGGATGGACTCAGCCATGCGTGCGGACCCCCTCGTCCGTCGGTCCGGTGGTGGTGGAAACGGTGACCAGGTCGTCACGATGCACGACTTCCTCGCCATAGCTGTAGCCGAGGGACTGCGCGATCTCGTCGCTGTGACACCCGCGGATACGTCGGATCTCCGCGGCACCGTATTGCGCGATACCGCGCGCCACGGCGACCGCGGCGTCGGCATCGATGATCTCGACCATGTCGCCGCGCTGGAATTCGCCGCTGACCGCGGTGATCCCCTTGGGCAACAGCGATGCCCCGCGTTCGCACAGTGCGCGCGCCGCGCCGGCATCGACCCGGATCGAACCGGGCGTGGCCGGCATGTGGCGCAGCCAGTACTTGCGTGCCTGCAGCCGGGAATGCGCGCTGCGCAGGCGGGTACCGCGAAACCTGCCCTGCGCCAGCAACCTCACCACGTCGGCGCGGCGACCATTGAAAAGGATGGTGTCGATGCCCGCGGCAGCCGCCTTCTGGGCCGCCTGTAGCTTGCTGCGCATGCCGCCGGTACCGTGGCGGCTGCCCGGGCCGGCGGCCATGGCCATCACCTCGGGCGTCATACCGGCGACCTCGTCGACGGCCGTCGCAGCGGGATTTTCGCGCGGATCGGCGGAATACAGGCCATCGATGTCGGTGGCGATGAGCAGGACGTCGGCGTCGACCAGGCCGGCCACGATGGCGGCCAGGTTGTCATTGTCGCCCAGCGTCAGGCCATCCACCGCCACGGTGTCGTTCTCGTTGACCACCGGCAGGACGTCGTGCCGGAGCAGCTCCTGGATGGTGGCGCGGGCGGTCAGGTAGCGGCGCCGGTCGCGCACGTCGTCATGCGTGAGGAGTACCTGTGCCAGCGGCCGGTCGAACAGGCGCTGCCACAGGGCGATGGTCTGCGTCTGGCCAAGCGCGGCCATCGCCTGGCGGTGGACCCGGTTGGCATGGGCGCCGCCATGTTGTGCCAGCACGATGCGCCCCGCCGCCACCGCACCGGAAGACACCAGCACCACCTCGCGGCCTTCGTCGAGGCTGGCTGCCATGAACTGGGCCAGGCTCAACACATGCTGTGTGCTCAACTCGCCACGACGGCCGGCGAGCAGGCTGCTGCCCACCTTGAGCACGGCCCGTCGCCATGGTGGCATGGCCTGTTCGTGGAATTCGCGCGTGCCGTTCATGTTTCGATCCGCCGCGCTACTGGCCCCTGAGGGCATCGAGGCGCGCCACCAGAATCCCGATCCGCAGGTCGCCCGCGCCGCCGGGCGAAACCCGCGCGTCCAGGCTCTGTTGTGGCGTACGGCCTTCGCCAGCCGCATCGACGGCCGCCGCCGCCGCCCGGTAGGCATCACGGAACGGCACGCCGGCCGCCGCCTGTTCGATGGCGACGTCGGTTGCATACATGCCCGGTTCGATGGCCGCGTGCATGGCCCCGGCCTGCCACGCGATGCCGCGCAACAGATCGGGCACCAGCGCAAGCGCCGACATGCCCCGTGAAAACCCATGCCACAACGAGCCCTTGCCCACCTGCAGGTCGCGCTGATAGCCGGAAGGCAGCGACAGCAGTTGCTCGATCTCGACGCGTGCCGCCGCCACCGAAGCGTAGCTGGCGCGCAACAGTTCCACCACGTCCGGATTGCGCTTGTTGGGCATGATGGAACTGCCGGTGGTG
>CAYOEF010000129.1:0-7579 GCA_964402805.1 uncultured Rhodanobacteraceae bacterium
CGGAAAACCAGCCGCCGCGGCACCTGGCCATCCAGATCAACCAGGCCCTGCACGATCTCATGGCCAAATACCCCGAATCCCTGCTGTTCGGGGAGGACGTGGCGCAGAAGGGCGGCGTGTATACCGTCACGCGGGGCCTGTACAAAACCTTCCACGGCTCGCGGGTATTCAATACCCTGCTGGATGAAACCGTCATTCTCGGTCTCGCCCAGGGCTATGCCAACATGGGTTTCCTGCCGTTTCCGGAAATCCAGTACCTGGCCTACCTGCACAACGCCTGCGACCAGGTTCGCGGCGAGGCCGCGTCACTGCAATTCTTTTCCAACGACCAGTACCGCAATCCGATGGTCATGCGGATCGCGTCCCTTGGCTACCAGAAGGGTTTTGGCGGGCATTTCCACAACGACAACTCCATTGCCGCGTTGCGCGACATCCCCGGCTTTGTCGCTGGGTGTCCCAGCCGTGGCGACGACGCGGTGACCATGTTGCGCACGCTGGCGGCCCTGGCAAAGGTTGATGGCCGCGTTTGCGCGTTCCTGGAGCCGATTGCCCTCTACATGACCAAGGACCTGTATGCGCCAGGCGACGGCGAGTGGCAGTTCACGTACCCCGCGCCGGGCGAGGCCATGACACTGGGCGAGGGCCGAGTCTACTCGCCCGAGGCGAAAGACCTGGTCATCTTCACCTACGGCAATGGCGTGCCCATGAGCCTGCGTGCCGCGCGCGACATCCAGGCGCGGCACGGCTGGCAGGTACGCGTCGTCGACCTGCGCTGGCTGGTGCCGCTCAACCAGGGATTCATCGTCGCCCAGGCCCGGGATGCCGCGCGTATTCTGGTGGTCGACGAAGGCCGGCGCAGCGCCGGTGTGGGCGAGGGCATCATCACCGCGCTGGTCGAGGCGGGGCTGGGCGCCACGCCATTGCGCCGCGTGGCGGGTGCAGATACCTACACACCCCTGGCCGGCGCGGCGTTGCTGGTGCTGCCCTGCGAGGCGGACATCGTCGCTGCCGCCTCGGCACTGGCGAACGCCTGAACGACCGGCAATCCCGGGACCGCGCGGGAGGCAAACCGGCACGCATTGGAGAATCCGTTCCGTCGCGCCTATGCTGGTGCAGGCATCCACAAATCGGTGAGGTGATTACGATGCAACAGTCATCCGATCCCGTACGCGTTGCGGCCGAGCTGCTGGCCCGCTGCGAATATGGCAATGTCGCCACGGTCGGCGTGGGCGGGCCGTGGAACACACCGGTCACCTGCATCGCGGACGCGGCGCTTGACCTGTACTGGTCGTCCTGGTCGGAGGCCCAGCACTCGCGCAACATCCGCGGCGACCCACGCGTGTTCATCACGTTCTACGATTCCACGCGCAAACGTGGCACCAACCGCATGGGATGCCTGTACCTGCGGGCGAATGCGCGCATGGTCCTCGCGCGTGACGAGGGCGCCAAGGCACATCGGCTGATTTACCCCGATGCCTCCTTGGACCTGGACGGGTTTTTCGACGAGGGGCCGCGACGTTTCTATTGCGCGACACCGGAAGCGGCGTGGTTGAATGACTTGTCGGAACGCCAGGTGACGCTCGATACGCGCCAGATGCGCATGGAAATCCCCTTGGCCGGACTCCGGGCAGCCTACAGCGCCTTGGCGGCGGAGTAGGGTGCGGTGCGGGATATCCGTCCGCTCGATTCATCGCCATCGCCGCTGGAGGATGAGGCGGCACACGCGGAGCAATGGATAAACAAGGGCACGCCGGCTTTCCGGCGTGCCAACCTCGCCCTGTTCGCGGCTGGCGTCGCCACGTTCGGGCTGCTTTATTGCGTACAGCCGTTGATGCCCGAGTTCACGCGCGAGTACGACGTCAGCGCGGCCGTCAGCGCCTTGTCCCTGTCGGTCACGACGGCAGTGCTGGCGGTCTCGATGCTGTTCGCCGGCGCCCTGTCGGACGTGTGGGGACGCAAGCGCGTCATGAGCGTGTCGGTGTTTTCCTCATCCACGCTCGTGGTGCTGACGGCGCTCGCGCCGGGCTGGTATACGCTGCTGGTGCTGCGCACCGTGCTGGGCTTCACGCTCAGTGGCCTGCCGGCGGTCGCGATGACGTGGCTGAGCGAAGAAGTACACCCGCGCTCCATCGGGCTGGGCATGGGCTTGTATATCAGCGGCAATGCGATCGGTGGCATGTCGGGCCGGTTGATCGCGGGCATCAGCGCCGACTGGCTGGGGTGGCGCGGTGGCATTGCCGTCGTGGGGCTGGTTGGACTGGTGGCGGCGTACTTGTTCTGGCGCAGTCTGCCGCCCTCGCGCCACTTCGTGGCCAGGCCACTGCGCATGCGCGTGCTGCGGGGGCGCTTTGCGGGCCTGTTCCACGACCGTGCCATGCCCTGGTTGTTCGTGGAAGGCTTCGTGCTGCTGGGAGCCTTCGTGACGGTATACAACTATCTGGGGTATCGCCTGCTCGCGCCGCCGTACGACCTGAGCCAGGCGTTTGTGGGCTCGATTTTCGCGGTCTATGTCGTCGGCATGTTCAGTTCGCCGTGGATGGGCAACCTGGCTGGCAAGCTGGGCCGGCGCAAGGTGTTGTGGACGGCGTTCGTGCTGATCCTGGCCGGTTTGGTGATTACGCTGGCTGCACCGGTGTGGATGATCCTCGTCGGGCTGGTCATGCTCACTTTCGGGTTCTTCGGCGGGCATTCCATTGTCAGCAGTTGGGTGGGACGGCGTGCCGGCCCCGCCAAGGCGCAGGCCTCGTCGATTTACCTGTTTGCCTATTACATGGGCTCCAGCGTGGCCGGCGCCGGGGGTGGATTGTTCTATGCCGCGCATGGCTGGCTGGGCGTGAGCGGCTTCGTTGGCGTGCTGGTCCTGACCGGACTGGCCATCGCCTGGTACCTGCGCCGCGTACCGCCGCTGCCGGGAAACTACGTGCCGCCGACACCGATGAGCCACGGCGCCATGGGTTGAGCGCGGCTGTTCCCGGGACGTGGGCCCAAGGCCGCGCGACGGCACGGCCGGACTGCCTTCAGAGCAGGCTCCCCAGAATGTGCGCCCCGGCGATGTATTCACCGATGATGGTGCCGATGTTGACCAGCATGAACAGGACCAGGATGCGCGCCACGCGGTTTTTCCACCAACCCTTCCAGTGGCCGACGTCGTCGCGCAGCCGCTCGAAGTCGGCGACATGCGGCTTGCGTGCCCATATCTCGGCCAAGGCGCCGACGGCCCCGGCGGGAATCCCGGGGCGAAACGGTTTCAGCGGCGCCGCCACGAACGAGGCGAGAATGCTCAAGGGATGTCCGCCGGCCGCGAGCGCCCCGCACGCGGCAAGGCCGCCGGTGAAGAGGATCCAGTCGCGCAGCGCGCGCGCGCCGAGCGCGGTATCGCGGTGGAACGCAAGGCCGATGGCCGCGAACACGACCAGGATCAGGCCGATGGCCAGCCACTTCGGCCAGCGCGCCGCCGGGGGCAGCACGTCCAGTTCCGCGCGGATGGCCGCCGGGTCACCCTGCTGTTCGCCAAGCCTTTCACGCGTGCCCTTGAGGTGTCCGGCGCCGATGACGACCAGGACCCGGCGTACGTCGGGTTGTTCCTCCGCATATTCGCGCAGGCGTGCCGCCATGAAGCTGTCGCGTTCGCTGATCAGGCTTCGATAGAGGGTTTTCGAGCTTTGCGCGAACTCGCGGAAGGCGCTTTCCAGCATGTCGCCTTGTTTGAGTTTCTCGATATCTTCCTCGGTGATGTCCTCGCGTTCGAACACGCTGCCGACGAGGCCGCCGAGGACGCGCATTTTTTCGCGCCAGCCAAGGCTGCGCCAGGCGCGCTTGAGGGTGGTCCCGATTTCACGGTCGACCAGCCAGAGCGGCACGCCGCGTTCGTCGGCACCGTCCATGGCGGCTTTCATTTCCGCGCCAGGTTCGATGCCGTACTGCTCGGCCAGGCGTTTCTGGAATGAGGCCAGGGCCAGGCTGGCGGCGACCATGCCGGCCTTGCCCTGGCGGATGACCTGGAACAGGTCCATGCGCTTGAAGGCTTCCGGATCGCGCATGCCCTGCGCGCGGCTGTTGCACAACTCCACCGCGACGGCGTCGAAATCCTCGGCCTCGAGGATGGCGCGTACCGCTTCGGCGCTTGCGCGCGATACGTGCGCGGTGCCAAGCAGCACGTATTCGACGCCATCGCGGGTGATTCGCTCGATCGGCTGGTCGACGACGACGGCGCCGGCAGGCGGCGCCTGGATATCGGATTCGGTTGGTTTCATGCGGGGCAGGGGCACGGGCGATACGTCAACAATGGTGTCCACGCCCGGCTGGTACAAGCCTGATGCGCCGTTTCAACGAAAAAACATGCCGGCGGTCGCGCGCCGCGAAGGCAGCGTCTCGCGTCCCCGGTGGACATGATCGACGTGCCACGAACGGGTGGTGTCAGGAAATGGGGCATGCGCTGCGGGTCCCGGCATGGATGCACGCAAGTGTAGCTGCTGCGCCCGGCGTGTGGCGGCGATAGTCGCAGGCATGCGCAGCCGGTCGGGCGATGCGGGCGGGGATTTTGTTCCCGGAGTCCGCGTCGAATGTTCAGAACGCGGCGGGTGCTTCGTCCACGGCGGTATCGGGGTCGTCGAGATGACCGAATTCGATGGCGCGGCATACGCAAAACACATGCAGTGATTCGGCGCGCAACGCATGCATCAGTTCGTTGGTTCGGTGCGTGCCAAGCACATACATCAACTCTTCCGGCTCATCCGTCAATTCAAAGAAATGCACGGCGTGCGTGTGTCCGCCCCGACCGACACCTTCGGCGTCGACACGGCGGGTATAGCGGTGGATATTGTGTGCCTTGGCGATGTTGATAACCACATCCAGCACCGGCTTGCCTTTGTGGTGCTGTGAGCGTGGCGCCATGAACAGAATTTCGTAACCTTTCTTCATGTGCGTCTCCTAGAGTCGTCGCAGCAGGAGAAACGAGGCCATGCCAAGTGCCACCATGAGAAGCGATCCGCCCACGTGGACGACGATTCCCGCCATTGCCCAGAAGTAGTCGGCCGTTCGCAGATTGTTGAATATTTCGGCGGAAAACGTCGAAAAAGTCGTCAGTGCGCCCAGGAAGCCCGTGATGAAAAACAGGCGCCAGTATGACGAGAGTTCCGGCAATGCGGAAAACACGGCAATGGCCAGGCCGATAAGGAAAGCGCCGAGCAGGTTGGCAACCAGCGTGCCAGGAGGCAAATGCGGGAACCAGGCATTCAATGCCGCGCCCAGCACCCAGCGCAGATTGGCCCCGATGGCGGCGCCCAATGCGATGGCGAAAATCGAAAAGAAGGTCGTCATGGTGTTGTTTTTTGACTTGGCAACGTTTTTCGGAGTGGAACGTCCGTTTCGTACAGTCGCAGGGTGAAGGCCACCACCGGCGTATCCCGTGCCACCACTTGCCATGTCCTCTGTCAGGAAACGTGCCTGCCTGCGCCTGCCAATGCACCTGGCATCCGGAAAAAGCGGTCGCATCGTGGGTGGTGCCTTGGTGCTTGGGCAGCCAGATTGCAGTGGTTGCCGCGAACTTGTCCGAGGTTGTCCCGCAGGCGCGCGCAGCAATTGCTTGCGTGCCGCGGTGCGGGCGGGATTTTGATGCGAGGGAAAGGCCGGCTTGGTGGAGGGCGTGATAAAGACACGGCATCGGGGCGATCTGACCCGCGATTTCCAATGCCGCTCGGGCGCATTCTGCTCGTTCGTGTCGTACATGGCTCCTGCTCCGCAGATACGGATTTCACAGGAGTCATTGGCCCCATCGCATGTGAGGCGATTCAGCGCGAACTCCACCGCGCAAGCGTGCGCAATTAGATCATGCACGGCCATGGCGTGCAATGGCGGGGCGCGTTCTTGCCGGCAATGCGCGATCCGTCAATTCGTGACACGAAGCATATCCCGGGCGTACATGCGGGCGACGCGCACGGCTGAGTATCCGGACTGTGCAGGTGTAATTGTGTAACGGCAAGGTGCGTGACTAGCATGCCGGCGTGTACGTGGTCGTGGCGGCCACGACAGCATACGGAAACCCGGCATGGATCACACGCACGGCCATCGCGCCCATGTGCACACCGATCACGCAGCGCCGACGCATGCCGCGGGGCGTGGCAGGCGCCTGTGGCTCGCTTTCGGCCTGACCACCGGCATGCTGTTGCTGGAGGCGGTCGGAGGCCTGGCTTCCGGGTCGTTGGCGCTGCTGACCGACGCGGCCCACATGCTGGTCGACGCACTCGCGCTGCTGATGGCCGTGGTGGCGGCATGGATGGCGCGCCGGCCGGCCGATGCCAGGCGCAGCTACGGGTACGCACGCATCGAGGTGTTGTCCGGGTTCACGAGCGGGGTGCTGCAGGTCCTGTTGATCATTTTCATCCTCGTCGAGGCAGTCGAACGTCTCTGGCACCCGCAGCCGATCCGCTCCGGCCTGATGCTGGGCGTCGCCGTGGCAGGCCTGGTGGTCAACCTGCTGGTGTTGCGTACGTTGCATCACCATGAGCCGGATGACGTCAACATGGGAGCCGCCGCCCTGCATGTGCTGGGCGACGTGCTCGGTTCCGTGGCCGCCGTGCTTGCGGCTGTCCTCGTCGGTTGGCTCGGTTGGCTGCGGGCCGATCCGGCCCTGTCCATCCTGGTGTCGCTGCTGATCCTGGCCAGCGCCCGGGTATTGTTGCGCCGCAGCGCACACATCCTGCTCGAAGGGGTACCGGAGGACCTTGAAACCGGCGAAATGCTGGAAGCGTTGCGTCGCGCGCACGCGGACATCTACGACGTGCACCATTTGCACGTGTGGCAGCTCGCCAGCGGCTCGCGCATGGCGACGGTGCATGTCCGCACGTGTACCGGAAGCACCACGGCCGAAGTAATGCACGCGACCAAACAGGTGCTCAGCGAACGCTTCGCCGTCAGCCACACCACGGTGCAGATCGAACCGGGCCATTGCCCGGACGACGCGGACGGCCCGCGTCCACGATGATCGCCAAGCCCGTCTATCGTGCATTTCAATTGTCGTTCCGGCTCGGCCACGAACGGTCGCGGGTCGATGGTGCGCACGCCACGGTTGATGCCAAGGTGGTGCGCGGCCAGCACAAAGTCATGTTGTTGCTGACCAACCACGCGTTTCCCGGGCATCCGGTCGCCACCGGGCAGCGCCGATCGAACTGGCCGGCGCGGCGCGGAGCGGCCATCACCCGAGGGTGCGAGCGGTGCAAATGCACGCGTGTGGTTCCCTGCGTGCGACGAGCCCAGGTCGGTGCGTACCGTCCTTGATCCGCCCTACGGGTGGAGCACGATGCGCACCCGGTGGGTGCGGCCGTCGTCGGCCAAGGCGATGGGAACTGACCGCATGCCACCTGGCGGATCGGGCAACGCCACGCCATCGAGCGTTACACCAGCCACGCCGTGTCCCGTGCCGCCGGCGTTTTCGACCGTGATCTCGTAGCGCGTCACGTGCCTGGCGCCGCGGTGCCGGTAGGTTATTTCGAAACCCGGCCAGCGGGTCGGGATGCAGGGATTGATCAGCAGATGATCGCTGCGGCGATGGAAGCCCAGAAGCGCTTCCAGGCCGGCACGG
>CAYOEF010000130.1:0-7533 GCA_964402805.1 uncultured Rhodanobacteraceae bacterium
CATGGCGCACTTTGCATCCATGGACGACCAGGCGTGCTGACCCAAGTCAGACTGCGTGCTCCCCGGGGCAATCGGCACTTCCGAATCGGAACCGCTCATCCGAGACCACTGGTGCGACCGGTTGCACCAGCCAGGGAGCAACCCGCGTACCCCAACCAAACATGTCCGACACCAGCTCAGTGTACCCATGCCCAACGGGGTATCGAACGATCAGCCACGGGCTTGGACCCGTCGGCCATACTTGCGGTCGCTAGCTCATGCGATCATCTTCCTGTGGTGAGGACGCGAAAATGTCCTGGATAAATACCGACAATGAACGGAATCTGGACTCACCGGACCGGTTGATCAAAAAAAGAGGCACATGGTACGTGAACATGTCCGGCAACAAGTGACGTAGTTCACCGGACTAAACACATCTGCTTGCAAAATGACACGGCAGAAACCCGATATATTCTCCGGTGAGTAAAAGCATCAGCCTCGCTTCCGCACTGTCCGCAAGTACTGTGGCCGTTTTGGCCTTGATCAGCTTCAAATCACCCCCGCGTACGTATCCGCGCGAAACGACGCGTGAGTGTTGGATATCCTTCGCAGTAATCTCGGGGCGGTCGAAGAGGGGATGCCCCCTGCCGCAATACAAGCCATGTTCTTCATCCATCAAACGGCAATAATCCAGGCCTTTGATCCGTTGGTAACACGGCGTCACAGCCAGATGCAGGTGTCCGTTGAGGACGTCCTGGACAAGAACACGTGGAGGGTTGATCTCGATATGAACCCGCAGCTCGTGTGAGCGTTGTATGAACCTGCGGATAGCGCTTGGAAGCGGCGATGACGGGTCGGTCAGCGTGTTGTCAATCAAGCCGACCCGTAGCTCACCGTGCAGCGTTTGAGTCAATGTGGAGACATTCAGGCGAAATTCTTCCACGCTGGAAAGAAGTCGTTGTGCCAGATCAAAAACCGCCTTCCCGTCCCTCGTCAACCGAAAGCCGCCTCTGCCGCGTTCGCATAGGCGAACCCCGAGCCGGGTTTCGAGACGGCTCATGTACTCGCTGATGGAGGACGCGCCGAGCCCAAGCACCGGCTGCGCCGCTGCAAAGCCACCGCTCCGCACGATCGTCACGAAAATTCGGAGCGTCCGGAGATCCGGGCTCTGAACCTGCTGCATCGCTTACTTCACAATTCTCCGAACCAATGTTCGCGTACTTAGTGTAGACACACAACTTGTCCATCGTCCAGTATCGGGACAACGGTCATGCGAAATATGCCTGCTACAGGCGACAGCAAGGTACCGGCAACCGCACTTGGCCACACCTTGGATACCACGCAACCGTCGCTTGCGGATCGGCACCATCCACAGCATGGCATTCCCGGACCAAGTCCTGGCAAATCGTTCATGTCGTTCGGGTAGCGACACCAGGCCCTGGCAATACGAAGTTCCAACATGGCGCAATCGCGAACGCTCGGCGAATACGCACAACACTCGACAACGCACACCAGACGTGGGGCAGTGTCGAATCTCCGCACAGTCGGTATACACACGAAAACGGGAGGTACAGGACTGGCGTGATCACGCCCGTGACCGGTCACATATTTGCAATCTCAGCCAACGCGCCAACTACGAGTATCGCGAATTCTCGGCGTGGAATCCTGGCCGGTCACCGCCGATGTACCCAGTGACCGGATGTGCCATACGGTGATATCAAGGCGGCATAGTAGCACGGAACTTGGCCCCGGCCACGGTCCCACTGCCCGTCTGGCCAATTGTCACCACATGTACGGTCCATTCAACGCAAGTTTTCTCGCAACATCAGGAGGTCATATATGAAAATGCCTGTCTTAAAGCGAATTGGTGCAAGATACTTGAGTGGAAAAGTGTACGCCATGGTCGGCATCCTTGCCCTAACCATGATGGCAAGCCTGTCCGCGCGGGCAGACCTGCTTCAGACAATCAAAGACCGCGGCTACATCACCATAGGTACCGAGGCACGATACGCCCCATTCGAGTACATTCATCAGGGCAAAATCATTGGCTACGACAGAGATTTGTTGAAGAAAATAATGGAGGATCTCCCGGGCGTAAAGGTGAAGACTCTTGACCTCCCGTTCCAAGGCCTCCTGCCGGGGCTGTCTCAAGGCAAGCTCGACTTCATTGTTACCGCCGTATCAGTCACCAAAGCGAGATACGAACGCTACGCATTAACGGTGCCCGTGGCACCGGCAACTGTAGCACTGATGGTGCGCGCAGACGACGGCTCGATGAAAGCATCAAAGGACATCATCGGGAAGACAGTTGGATCACAAGCCGGGTCCGGCCAACTGCTGGCGCTGAAGCTGTACGATAAATCGCTTGAGAAGAAGTATGGGCACGGCGCAGCAGGCATCAAGACATACGTGAGCTACGACGAGGCATATGCCGACTTGTCAAACCATCGGATCGATGGCGTGGCCCAGGCATATCCGAACTTGCTTTACATGCAGAGCAAGTTTCCCAAGAAGTACAAGGTCATTGAGCCACCATTCGGCGCTCCAATGTACTTCTCATGGGCAGGAAACAAAGGACCGAACAGCAAAAGTCTCGTCGATTTCTTCAACCGCGAGCTCAAAAAGCTCAACGACAACGGAACCATGAAGAAGCTCCAGGTAAAGTGGTTTGGCAAGGCCATGCCAACCCCTGACTACTTGCCCAAACCAACGTTCTGACGTTCGACCAAACCTCTGTGTCACCAACAGTGACCTTCGCGGTCCGTGACAGAGATCAACTGCACTGCAAGTGACGGCGGACTTTGGTGATGGTGGCGTGAACACGCGCTCGCTTAGCATCCAGTCAGCACCAACGTGACGCGACGCCAACATACCAACCGCCGCCACGGGCACCGACAGTACGCAATTTGTACGATCACCCGCTTGTTTACATATGCATTACGCAGTCGCAAAACCCGGCGTTCGCGTACTCCCGGCTCAAGCGTCGATTGCAAGAAGCATGTCATGTCGCCCAACAGCATCAATCATCGCATTCCATCACCCGACACGAACGCGTGCCTGCGGCCCGGCGCGGCCAAACTATCAGTGTTGAGGAACCGACAGATTCTTCACACATACCGCATTAGCCGCCCGCGCAGCAAGCGCGTGTCAAGTCGTTTTCGCCAACCTCAGCTCCGTGGCACTTGCCTACCCGTCCCGTGTCAATCTGACCATCTGACCCCCACGGCGTCGTAAACGATGGACGCAATCGAGCAGAACCTACCATACCTTTTAAGGGGCACTCTCCTCACAATAGAGGTGTCAGTAGGGGCTATATGCTGCGGCGTTGTCGGCGGCATGCTTATCAACTTCTTGCGCCTGTCCTCAAGCGTGGTGCTACACAAGCTTGCAGCTATATATACCAGTGTATTCCGGGGAACACCGATTCTGCTCCAGCTCCTTGTGGTGTTTTATGTACCCACGGCATTCGGTCTGAACTTGCCATCGTTGTTCGCTGCCATTCTGGCACTTGCGTTAAACACATCCGCGTTTCAATCCGAAATATACAGGGGAGGATTCGCTTCCATTCCGACCGGACACCTCGAAGCAGCCAGTGCTTTGGGCATGAGCACCATGTCCACCTTCATACATATACAGGTCCCCCAGGTCTTTCGCCTGGTCTTGCCATCGCTGTTCAATGAGGTGGTACTGGTCCTGAAGGCATCTTCGCTGGTATCAGTCATAGCCGTAACCGACCTGACCCGCAGATCGCAGGAGGTTGTCACAGCAACGCAACAGCCAATCACGATTTATTTAACTGCTGCAGTTATTTACGCAATCATCAACCTGGTGCTGACATCAATCGGTCGTCTTGGCGAACAGCGGCTGAGGGGCTACATGTAATGTCAGAGTTCCTCCACACCCATCTAGCGTTGTATTCCACCTATGGCACCCTGTTCCTTCAGGGTCTCCTCACCACGATCGAGGTAACCATACTGGGTACTGCGGGGGCGATGCTTCTGGGCGCCTTCATATACCTTCTGTCGACCCCCAAGTACAAGGCAACGCGCATTCTATATATCCTCGTCGTTGACTTAATACGTGGCGTCCCACTGTTGGTTGTTTTATTCGTTCTCTACTACGGTGGTCCACGGTTCGGATTGCTACTTTCTGCCTTCTGGTGCGGCATTCTTGGGTTGACTATCTTTGGGTGTGGATATTTCTCGGAGATATACCGGGCGGGCTTCAACTCGATACCCATTGGGCAAGTGGAGGCTGCCCGTGCATTGTGCATGCCGCGTGTCGATATAACGATTCGCATCCAGATCCCGCAAATGGTTCGACTCGCCATTCCTCACCTTTTCAACCAGTTCATCGTAATGATAAAGGTGTCGGCAGTACTCTCAATCATAACGGTCCCAGAATTGACAAAGGTTACTGGGCAGGTTATCGGACTTACTTTTGAGGTTATCCAGCCATACCTTATTGCCGGTGTACTTTATTGGGTTTTCGTCGAGCTTGTTGCAAGGCTCGGATCATGGGTAGAACGCACCGCATCATCCGCATGGTCGTGAGTCGCGTCTACCGCGATGCTTCACAATGGGTGGCTTGAAATGAATACCGCAGCAAGTCGTAGTTCCGTGAATCCAGAGAAATCGACAGCCAATGAGAACGGCGAGGCTATCATCGACGTTCGCAACGTGAGCAAGACATTCGACACGTTCCTGGCTGTCGACAAGGTTTCATTTACCGTCTCGGCGTCCGAGGTCATTTGCATAATAGGGCCGTCAGGATCCGGGAAAAGCACGCTACTGCGATGCATGAACTTCCTGGAAGAGTATACGTCCGGGGAGATCTACATACACGGGAAGCTGCTCGGATACCGGCGTTCACCCGACGGTACACTTGCCAAGGACTCCTACGCCAACGTGAACCTCGTTCGGCAAGAGGTTGGAATGGTGTTCCAACATTTTAATCTATGGCCGCATAAAACCGCGCTGGACAACGTTATCGAAGCATTGATCAGAGTAAAAAAACAAAAGCGCTCCGCGGCCGAAGCGGAAGGTATGGCTGTCCTGGACAGGGTGGGATTGAAGGAGAAGGCAAATCAATACCCACGCAGCCTGTCGGGTGGGCAAAAGCAGCGCGTCGCCATTGCAAGGGCGTTGGCAATGAAGCCAAGCGTGATCCTGTTCGACGAGCCGACGTCGGCACTGGATCCGGAACTTGTTGGCGAAGTTCTCAATGTGATGGCACAACTCGCAGAAGAGGGCGTCACGATGGTCGTGGTGACACACGAGATGGGATTCGCCGCGCAGGTTTCTGACAGGGTCCTGTTCATGGCTGATTCGCGGCTTGTGGAGTCCGGCCCACCGCAGCAGATCTTCAAGGCCCCGACAAGTGAAAGATTGGCAACGTTCCTGTCGACATGGAAGGACCGGAATGTAATCCTTTAGTTAGTGGAAGGTAGTGTAGAGATTCACTCATTCCGGTGACGATCGGTGAATGTATGCGGTTTGGATTGGTAAAGTTGGAGGATATAGAGAAATGGCAATACTAGCCGCCCGCTCAGGTGTTGCGATAAGGGTCGAGGCAAACTCTACGGTTACCGTTACAAATACACACGGAATGCAGGTTGTCGATACTTGGGCACTGGCGCTTGCTGACCGCAGCCGGTGGATGTCCGCACTACATTCATCCATGCACAATGGCAGGCTGCTTGTCCAAACAGGCGATGATCTTGTTGACACGACGCGGTGCCCCATCCTTCATCTTGAAGGTGGCACCTATGAGGGCCTGCACGACTTTCTCGTACCGAGTTGCGACATATTCCGATATCGCTCGCTGGGCGTAAAAGGGTATCACGCGAACTGTTGCGACAACTTCCGAAATGCGCTCTACGCTTTCGGGGAGATTGGGGGCCCAGCGGTAGTGCCGCAGCCATTGAATCTATTCATGAATGTGCCGATCACTCGCGATGCTTCGCTGAAGATCGAGGAACCGAGTGCAAAGCCCGGGGATACGGTGGTTCTCCGTGCCTTGCAGGATATTATCCTGGTGATGTCGGCGTGCCCTCAGGATCTCGCGGCAACCAATGGCGTTGGGCGGACGCCGACCAATATCGAGTACGACGTAATGTCCTAAGTTTGTTGTTTTTGAAGGACAAGTAATATCGCCTGTGGGCTTATTCATGGCCACAGTTGGCACGCAGCCAAGGTGAAGCGTATTTGGCAGCCCCACTGTCGTCTCCCGTTCGGGCTTCCGCCGGCGCCGTCAAGTCACGCCGTACGGAATGTCCTGCCATGGGAGGAAGTGATTTTCAATGGGTAACACTGGAGGACCCATCATGTCTGACGAGAAACGTTTCATTGGGCCGGTCGATGCCACAAAGGTACCTCGGTACGCTGGGTTGGGCACATTCGTGCGATTACCGCAGATAACGGATGTTCGTCATTACGATGTTGCCATTGTCGGGGTGCCTTTCGACGGCGGAACGTCTTTTCGTCCGGGCGCGCGCTTTGGACCCGCAGCAATCCGTGAAGCATCCAGATTGCTTCGCCCTCATTACAATCCCGCGCTCGATTGCGTAGCCGTGGAGCGCATGCAATTCGTCGACGCCGGTGATATAGCGTGCAACCCATATCACAACAGTGAAGCTGTCAACGAGATTACAGCTGGCATCGAGAAGATTGCGGCCAGGGATACGACCGTCTTGTCGCTCGGTGGCGATCATACGATTTCATTGGGCGTGCTCCGCGCACTTCACAAGACCCAAGGAAAGATCGCATTACTCCATTTTGACGCACATCTGGACACGTGGGATACGTATTTCCATGAACCGATCAACCATGGATCCATGTTTCGAAGGGCGTTCGAGGAAGGCCTGTTGATCGACGACAAGTCGATGCATGTTGGCATCCGTGGTCCAGTGTATGACAGGGAAGATTTCACGAGGGACAACAAATACGGTTTCCAGATCATCAGGTGCACGGACTTTGATCACATCATCGTGGCCGAGGCGATTGACAAGGTGAAGCGACGCATGGGGAACGTACCCGTCTACATATCCATTGACATAGACGTCCTGGATCCGGCGTTTGCTCCCGCTACCGGTACCCCTGAAGCCGGTGGGATGTACTCACGCGAGCTTTTGCAGATGCTGCGCGGACTCGGCGAATTGAACATTGTCGGTGCCGACGTCGTCGAGGTGTCGCCAGCTTATGATCACGCCGGAATAACCGCGCTTGCGGCGGCGACCATCGTATTCGACATCATGGGACTGGTAGCGAACAGGCATTGATCATCGCCATGCATTCTCACGGGTATTCACCATGGCTTGCTTTTCGCTCGACAACCTGACGTGATTGTCCCCGCAGCCCGCTTGGCGGTGGCGGGACTCGGATCGCCCCACGTGATAATGCAGCATCCACGCGACGCGCGCACCACGCGCATGTCGTGAACTTTGCGGGACCCAGCGGGTGTTGCGTAGCCCCTAGGTCCCGCCGATTTCGGAGCAGCGCCGATCAGGCCAGTGCCTTCAATGCCGCCTCGTAGTCCGGCTCGTCGGCGATCTCA
>CAYOEF010000131.1:0-7509 GCA_964402805.1 uncultured Rhodanobacteraceae bacterium
GCGCCCGGCCGGGAACCCTGCGGCGGCAGGCTTGTCTCAGCCCGTGTCCGGACTTGCCGGTACGGGGTCTTTTTTCATCAGGGAGCGATTCCATGAACTATCCGCGGAAGCTGGCATATACCGTCCTGGGCGTGCTGTTCACCTTTGGCCTGACAGCTGCCGGCGCGTTCGCGGCATCGTCCGCGGCGCCGGGACGCGTCCTGCGCGCCACGCTCGACAACGGTCTGCGCGTGGTGATCGTGCGCGATGCACTGGCGCCCGTGGTGACGACGCAGATCACCTATCTCGCCGGCGGCTATGAGACTCCGCAGGGTTTTCCCGGCACGGCGCATGCGCTGGAGCACATGTTGTTCCGTGACTCCAAGGGCCTGACCGGCGCCCAGCTCAACGAACTGACCGGCAAGATGGGAGCGCGCAACAACGCGTTCACCACGGCCGATGCCACCCAGTTCTACTTCGTCGCCCCGGCACGTTTCACGGACTTGCTGCTCAAGATCGAGTCCATCCGCATGCGTGGCGCCGAGTTGAGCAGCAAGGACTGGGGCGTGGAGCGCGGCGCGATCGAGCAGGAAGTTTCGCGCGACATTTCCGATCCGGACTTCCTGGCCTACGTCAAGGCGCGCCACATCCTTTTCGACGGGACCGGCTATGCCGAAAGCCCGCTGGGCACGCGGCCGACCTTCGACAAGACGACCAGCGCGGACCTGAAAACCTTCTATGACCGCTGGTACCAGCCCGGCAATGCGGTACTGGTGGTGGTCGGGGACGTCAAGCCGGAGGCCGTCTTGGGCAAGGTGAAGTCCTTGTTCGGATCGATTCCGAAGGCGCAGGTGCCGGAGCGCGCGCCGGTCACGCTCAAGCCGTTCCAGTCGCAAACCATCACCAAGACCACGCCGGACGCCACCGGCACCGTGGAGTACATCTATCGCCTGCCAGGGCAGCGCGCCAAGGACTATGCCGCCGTCCAGGTACTCATGACCGTGCTTGACAACGCACGCAGCCGCCTGTCCGATCTTGCGGCGAGCGGCAAGGTGTTGTCCTCGTTTGCCGGTACGCAGTCGTTCACCCGCGGCGGCATGGGCTTCATTGGCGTGGGCTTTCCCAAGGGTGGTGACGCCGACACGGCCAAGGCGCATCTGGATGGCGTAATCGCCGACGTGCTCAAGCACGGTGTCGCCCCCGACCTGGTGGCCGCCGCCAAGCGTCACGCGCGCGCAGATTACGAGTTCAGCCGCAACAGCGCGGTGAGCCTCGCCAGCGCCTGGTCGCAGGCGCTGGCCTGGCAGGGCGTCGAATCCCCGCGCGAGGCGCTGGACCAGATCCTGGCAGTGACCCCGGAGGACGTCGATCGCGTCGCCCGCAAGTACCTCACGCCGGACCAGCGCGTCACCGTGATCCTGACCCCAAGCCCGACTGGCAAGCGCCCGCCGCACAGCGAGGGTTTCGGCGGGACGGAAAAATTCGCTAGCAACGACAAGCTCAACGTGCCGCTGCCGGATTGGGCGGCGACGGCCTTGGCCAAGCTGCACATGCCGCGCTGGACGCTGGACCCGGTGCGCATGCAACTGGACAACGGCATCACCCTGATCGTGCAGCCCGAGTCGGTCAGCAAGACGGTCACGGTAGCCGGCCATATCGACACCAACGAGGACCTGCAGGCCCCCAAGGGCCAGGAAGGCGTCGGCAAGCTGCTCGATTCGCTGTTCGACTACGGCACCGAAAAGCTCGACCGCAGCGCATTCCACCAGGCCCTGGACAAGATCGCGGCCACGGAGTGGGCCGGCACCAGTTTCGGCGTCGCCGTGCCCAGCCAGTATTTCGATCGCGGCATGCAATTGCTTGCTGCCAACATGCTGCATCCGGCCTTGCCGCAATCGGCCTTCCAGGTACAGCAACGGACGCTGGCGCGCCAACTCAAGGGACGTCTGGAATCGCCGCGGTACAAGATGATGCGTGCGCTGCATGAAGGACTGTACCCGGCCGGCGATCCGGCCCTGCGGCAGGCGACGCCCGACACGGTCAACGGGCTGACGCTGGCCGACGTCAAGAATTACTACGCGACGGCCTATCGTCCCGACATGACGACCATCGTGGTGGTCGGCGACGTTACCCCGGACCAGGCCAAGACCCTCGTCGAGTAATAGTTTGGGGCTTGGAAAGCCAGTGGTCCCAAGCCCGATGTCGTGCTTGCCCCGGTTCCGCCCAACGCCGCGCATTACACCGTGGTGCCCAATTCCTACGCCTCGCAGGACCAGGTGCTGATGGCGCACACCGTGGCGGTCAACATCCACAATCCCGCACGCTACGCACTCGAGCTCGGCAACATGGTGCTGGGCGGCAACGGGTTTGCCTCACGCCTGATGGCCGACATCCGCGTCAAGCACGGGTATGCCTACGGCGTCGGGTCCGGGCTCGACATCACCCGTTCACGCGCCGTGTTCTACGTGGGCTACGGCAGCGATCCGGCCAAGGTCGCATCGGTCGACGGACTCGTGCAAAAGAACATCAAGGAAATGCGTGACACGCCGGTGAAGGTTTCGGAACTGGACAATGCCCGGCAGGCGCTGATCCGCTCGATTCCGCTGACCGTGTCCAGCGTGCGCGGCATCGCCGATGCCCTGTTGACGTGGAGTTACATGGGGCAGCCGCTGGACGAGCCCATGGTGGCCGCCCGCCATTACCTGAGCCTCGATGCCGCCGAGGTGCAGGCGGCATTCCGGAAATACATCCACCCGGATCGCCTGGTGCAGGTGGTCCAGGGTCCGGCCCCGAAGGCGCATTGACGGTGCCGGATCAAACTGGCGTACGCATGCACTTGCCGCCCCCACCCCGGCCGTGCATGCTTCCACCACGGGTCATCCGGTGATGTCCGTTTGCCCCGGGCTTGTTCGTGTTTCCACAAGAAGGCGTAGCGGCGTGCCCGTGCCGGCCGCCGCTACCCGATACTGCCGAGTCTGAACCATGTTCATCAAATATGCCTGCGTTCTCGCCTGTGTACTCGCACTTGGCGCCTGCACCTCGAACATCTCGCCCGATACCTATTCGAGCAATTCCGTTGGCGAAGTCAGTAGCACGCAAAAGGCGACCGTCCTCAGTGCACAGGTGGTCAACGTCGAGGATGGATCCGACAGCAATACGGGCACCCTGGCCGGCGGCGCGATCGGCGGTGTGGCCGGATCAAGCATCGGTGGCGGTACGCGTGCCCACGTTCTTGGCGCCATCGGCGGCGCCGTGCTGGGCGGCATCCTGGGCAGCAAGGCAGGAACCGCGGCCAGCCATCAGCAGGCCATGCGCTACGTCATCAAGACCGACGACGGCCGCACCCTGACCCTGGTGCAGGGCCTGCAACCGGCGTTCGCCGTAGGCGAGCACGTCCTGCTGGTCGAGGGCGACCGCGCGCGGATCATTCCGGCGCCGAAGTGATGAGGTGGCAGGCGGACGCGGTGATTGCATGGGTTGACGATGACCGGAACACCTGCCGGCAGTGACCTGAATCCACAGTCGATGGTTGAACCGCCGATTGCTTTGCGTCCGGCGGCTCAGCCCAGCGCATGCGTCACGCGCCGGCGCAATTCGGGCAACAGTTCGGCCTCGAACCACGGATTGCGGCGCAGCCACATCTGGTTGCGCGGGCTTGGGTGGGGCAGCGGCAGGTAGCCGTCGTCGATGTACTCGCGCCAGGCGTGGACGGTTTCGGTCAGGTTGTGTTTGCGGCGCGCGCCCAGCATGCCGGTGAGTGCGTATTGGCCGATGACGAGCGTCAACTCGACGGCGTCCAGCAAGGGGAGAAGCCGCGGGTGCCAGGTTTTGGCGCATTCGGGGCGCGGCGGGAGGTCGCCATTTTTGCCGGAGCCGGGAAAGCAGAACCCCATGGGGACGATGGCCACCGACCGCGGGTCGTAGAAGGTGGCGTCGTCCATTCCCATCCACTGGCGCAGGCGGCGGCCGCTGAGGTCGTTGAAGGGGATGCCTGTTTCATGCACCTTGCGCCCCGGGGCCTGGCTGACGATGAGTATGCGCGAGCTTGCCGAGGCCTGCACCACGGGCCTCGGTCCCAGGTCCAGATGGGCTTCGCAGATGCGGCAGGCGCGGATTTGCCTGAGCAGCAGGTCAACGGCGTTGGCGGGCATGGCCGGGGAGGCGTGGTTGCGGCGAAGCCATCATCATAGCCAGCGCGCCGGGCGCCGGTGTTGACCGGGGGCAACCGCGGACGGGTTGGGACGCCATCAGAATGCGTCGAATGCCGCCTGTCGCCATTGCCCGGCTGCGTGCGCGGCATCGCCATCGTAGGCGACCACGTCGAAGCGGCATGCACGCTCGGCGTAGGCGGGATTGGCGGCGAGGAACCCGTTGGCGGCGCGGATCAGGCGCTCGCGCTTGCGTGCCGTGACTGAAGCGGTCGCGTCGCCAAAGCCGCGATGCTGGCGATAACGCACCTCGACGAACACGAGGACCGCACCGTCGAGCATGATGAGGTCCAGCTCACCGAAACGGGTGTGGAAGTTGCGGGCGATCAGACGCAGACCCGACGCCTCGAGTTGGCGCCGGGCACGATCCTCAAACCGGTCGCCAATGCCGCGCATCAGTCGCTCGGGACCAGGCTGTTGTCCGGGATCGCGGAACCGCTCGGTGGCGTCGTCGCCGGAGCGGGCGCCTGCTGGATGTTGAGGGGACTTGCCTCGAGGCCGCCAAACGTCGGTTGCGGCACGCCCTGCGCGAAGTGCGCCCACGCCAGGCGCCGATGGATGCGCCCGAAAACGTCTTCGGTGAGGCGTCCGCTGGCGCCACGCAGGTAGGATCCGGGGTGTGTGCGCAGCCACGACAGGTAAGGCACCAGCCGCCAGGCATCCATGCCGAACGCGAACAGGCGCGCGCTGGCGCCGCCCGCGGCTGGCAACTGCGCGGCCATCGTGCTCTGCGGCGGGTATCCCGGCAGTGGGCTGAACAACCACGGCGCGTCACAGAATGTCACGCCGTCGAGGTCACCGTCGGCGACGGGGTTGCGCGTCCCGGTGTAGATGTATGCCGTGGCGAACACGGGCAACTTGTTGCCGGCCAGGCGCAGTTGCGGCATCACCAGCCGCCCCTGTGGCGCCCGCATGGCGAGGAAAATGGCGGTGGTGGATGGATCGGCAACGTCCAGGTCCAGGATGTCGATTTCCTTGCGGTAGTCGACGCTGGCAGGGTCGAGATCCATGGTGTTCGTGATCATGCCGCCCAGTGCCGTGAAGCGGCTCTGGAAGGCCTGCGCGGCGCGGCGCGACGCCTCGTCGACGCTCGATGCAAGCACGATGGCGTTGGTCAGGCCGTTGCGGTACATGCGCTCGGCGACCTGCGCACCGTCGGCTTCCGGACGCAACGCGAACTCGGCGACATCCGGCGGTGGAAGATGATTGGATGCGGGGTGGTTGAGCGTGAGCAACTCGACCGGCCCTTGCACCTGATCCTGTACCGCGTCGACGCCGGCGCGCAGCAGCGGCCCGACGACCGCTGTCGCACCGTCCAGGATGGCTTGCTGGTAGGCACTTGCCGCGCCGGCGACCGTGCCACCCGTGTCATAAATGCGTACTGGCGGACGGGAACTGGTATCGCCGCCCTGGAAGTAGGCGGCGAGGAATCCCTGGCGAACCGCTTCGCCGGCGGCGGCAGCCGTGCCCGAAAGCGGAACGATCAGCGCCACCTGCGTGGGCATCACATAGCCTTCGGGCACCGTACTGTTGGGCAGCAAGGTGCCAACGGCTTGCGTCAGCGCGGGCATGACGGGCGCGACGTGCGCTCCCAGCTGGTTCATGGCCTGTGCCAGCCACGGTTGCATGGGGTCGTCCGGCGGGAGCGTGCCGAGATGTTGTTGCAGGGCCGGCAGGCCGAGGCCGGAAAGCAGCTGCAATATCCTGGTGCGGTTGTCGGCGCGCTTGTCAGGCGGCAGCAGCGGTTGCAGCGTTACGCGCGTGCGGGCCGCTTCCCACGGCTGCTGGTTGGCCTCGAGCGCGCCAGCACGCAGTTGGAGACTGCGCATCTGGATCCCGGGCGACAATGTGGTCGGAAGCGTGGCGGTCAGCGCGAGCCCTGGCGCCGGATTGCCGTTGCGCAGCGCGACCTCTGCCTCGAGAAGGTCGTAACCGAAGGCATCGTTCTGCTGCAGGTTTGCCCGGTCGATGCCGCGCAGGGCGGCGGCGACGGTGGCGCCCAAGCCAGCCTTGCGCCCGGCCGCGGCCCGGCGCCGGCGGGAGGTGTCACAGGCACAGGTGCGGTGCGCCGCCCACAGACCAAAAACCAAGGCGGCTTGCTGGAATTGCCCGGCGTCGAACAGTTGCTGTGCCTGTTGCGCCTGGGCTTCCAGTTGTGGCGTGGGCACCCTGACGGCCGTGGCGCAACCGGCCAGCAGCAGGATCAACAGCAGGCTTGGAAGGCGCAGGTGGTGCATGCAAAAGTGTCCTGTCAAACGGGGCATGGCAGTGCGGAGTCACTCTTTTGCGCGATGATAGCGGATCAGCCCGCTTCGACAGGACACGCCATGCCCGCCGCGCACGCCGGAACCTTGTGGATTGTGGCCACGCCGATTGGCCATCGTGACGATTTGTCCGCACGCGCCGTGGCCGTGCTGGGAGACGTTGCGGTGGTGGCGGCCGAGGACACGCGCCACACACGTCCGCTGCTGGCCCATTACGGCATCGATCCGCCCATGACGGCGCTGCACGAGCACAACGAGCGCGAGGCGGTGGACGGGCTGCTGGCGCGGCTCGAAGCCGGCGACGACGTGGCCCTGGTCTCCGATGCCGGTACGCCGCTGATCAGCGACCCCGGCTTTCGGCTCGTGCGTGCGGCGCGGGCCCGGGGCTTTCGCGTCAGCCCGGTGCCCGGGCCATGCGCCGCGGTGACGGCGCTGTCGGTGGCGGGATTGCCGAGCGACCACTTCGTGTTCGAGGGATTCCTGCCGTCCCGGCCGTCCGCACGACGGGCGCGGCTGCGCGACCTCGAGCGCGAAACACGCACGTTGATCGTTTATGAATCGTCGCATCGCATCGTGAACTGCCTGCAGGACCTGCGCGATATTTTCGGCACGGAACGCGATGCCGTTCACGCGCGTGAATTGACCAAGCGTTTCGAGACGGTCCTGGATGGGCCGCTGGGGGAACTCGCGGCGAGTGTCGAACGTGACCCGGACCAGCAGCGCGGCGAGCATGTCCTGGTGATTGCCGGTCGCGGCGAAGACGCCGATGCTCGGTTGACCGAAGGCCGGCGCGTGTTCGACATCCTGTGCACGGAGCTTCCGCCCGCCCGCGCCGCCAAGCTCGCGGCGGCGATCACGGGGGCGTCGCGCAGGGATTTGTATGGTTGAGGGACTCGGGTCTGGTCCCGCGTCCCGTATCCCGCACACCCCGATGCTACACTACCCGCGGAGTTGGCCGGACAGTCGCGGTGTGCGTCGCGCATCGAGGAAAGTCCGGGCTCCACAGGGCAGGGTGCCAGGTAACGCCTGGGCGGCGCGAGCCGACGGCCAGTGCAACA
>CAYOEF010000132.1:0-7483 GCA_964402805.1 uncultured Rhodanobacteraceae bacterium
CCAGGTCGTGCGGACTCACGGAACGTTGCCCGGCACAAGTCTTCGAGGTTTCACGCGCGGGTGCGGGTCCTGCGAAACGCCGGGAAGACCGGCTTCAGGGGGACGCACGTTCCACCCCGGAGCACCTGCCACGCAAGCGTTTGGCGCCACGGCCGCGCAGGCGTCATTCCAGCTCGCTGCGCAGGAACGTGCGCAGGCGTTCGCTGGTTGCGTGTTCGAATATTTCAACTGGCGTCCCGGCGGCCTCGACGCGTCCCTTGTCGAGAAACACCACCTTGGAGGCGACGTTGCGCGCGAAGCCCATTTCGTGGGTCACGATCAGCATGGTGCGTCCTTCCTCGGCCAGTTTGCGCATGACGCGCAGCACCTCCCCGACCAGTTCCGGGTCGAGCGCGGAGGTGGGTTCGTCGAACAGCATCACCTCGGGCTCCATGGCCAGCGCACGGGCGATCGCGACCCGCTGCTGCTGGCCACCGGACAGCGAGGACGGATACTGCTTTTCCACCTGGGGCGGCAGGCCCACCTGCGCCAGGTAATGGCGTGCGCGTTCCATCGCCTCCTTGCGCTCCACCTTGAGGACATGCACCGGCGCCTCGATGACGTTGGCCAGTGCGTTCATGTGCGCCCACAGGTTGAAGTGCTGGAACACCATGGCCAGCTTGCAGCGCATGCGCCGCAGCTGGTCCGGGTCGGTGGCGCGCAGTTCGCCATTCCGGCCCTCCTCGGTCCGCAGCGTCTCGCCGCCGAGCGCGATGCTGCCGCGATTGGGCACCTCGAGGAAATTCACGCAGCGCAACAGGGTCGACTTGCCGGCGCCGCTGGAGCCGAGTATGCACGTCACGTCGCCTTCGTCAGCGCTCAGCGACACGCCCTTGAGGACCTGGTTGTCCCCGTAATGCTTGTGGATGTCGCGTACTTCCAGCTTGGCCATGAAATCACCGGTGCGCCTTGAGGTAAGGCATCATGCGCCGTTCCGTGCGATGGAACAGCCAAAACAGGGTAAACGACACGCACAGGTAGATCAGCGCCGCGACGGCATAGGCGGCAAACGTGCGATAGGTCGCGAAATTGGCAGCCTCTGCCACCGCCAGGACATCGGTCACCGTCACCGTGAACGCCAGCGAGGTGCCGTGCAACACCAGGATGATCTCGTTGCTGTAGGCCGGCCAGGCACGGCGCAACGCCGAAGGCAGGATGATGCGCCGGTACATCGTGAACGGGCTCATGCCGTAGGCGCGCGCTGCCTCCACCTCGCCGGCGCTGGTTTCGCGGATGGCGCCGGAGAATATCTCGGTCGTATAGGCCATGTCGTTGAGTGCAAGCGCCAGCACCATGCAGTTGAAGCCGGTCCCGAACAGCCATGCCAGGACGGACGTGTCCTTGACGAAGCCGAGGCTGAACATGCCCGCGTAGAAGAACAGCACCTGCACGTACAGCGGCGTGCCGCGGAACAGGTAGGTGAAGAGCCATATCGGCAGCGATATCCAGCGTCGCCTGGAAACGCGCCCGATGGACAGGAACAGCGAGGCGCAAAACCCGATGCTGACCGACACCACCAGCAACCACAGCGTCACGGCGAGGCCCGACCAGTGTCCGTTGCTGGTGTACAGGTACGCCTGCCAGAATTGCTGCAGCACCTCCGTCATGGCGTGGCCTCCTTCACGCCGCTGCGGTAGTGCCGGTAGAGCCAGTGCAGCACCAGCGCCGACAGGGTCGTGAGTGCGAGGTAGATGAGGCCGACCACGCTGATGAACGTGAACATGCGAAAAGTGATGTTGCCGACGTTCTTGGCGTTGCTGACCAGGTCATGCAGCCCGATCAGCGAAACCAGCGACGTCGCCTTCAACATCACCTGCCAGTTGTTGCCCGAACCGGGCAGCGCGTGGCGCATCATTTGTGGGAAGAGCACGCGCCGGAATGCCTGGAACGGGCGCATGCCGTAGGCCTCGGCGGCCTCCATCTGGCCGCTCGGCACGGCCATGAACGCGCCCCGGAAGGTTTCCGTGAAGTAGGCCCCGTAGATGAAGCCAAGCGTCACGACGCCGGCGCCAAAGGGATCGATCAGGATAGGAGTCGTGCCGAGAAACTTGGTGACGTCATTGAGGTAGATCTGCAGGCTGAAGAATATCAACAGGATCAGCGCAAGATCCGGGATGCCGCGGATGACGGTCGTGTAGGAGACCGCCAGCCAGCGCGCGACACGCGATCGCGACAGCTTGGCCGACGCACCCAGGAGCCCAAGACAGATCGCCAGCACCAGTGACAGTACGGCCAGCTTGATGGTCACCCAGGTGCCGGCCATCAGGAGTGGCCCGTATCCGCTCAGGAACATGCGCTTACACCGTCCCCTGCGATCCGTGCCGGGGTCGCGGCGGAATGGCCGCGACCCCGGTCAAGAGACCCGCATGGCAGAGCCGGGGCTGGCGCCATGTCACTTGGCTTTCGGGAACGTGATGTTGCCGCGCACGAAGTACTTGTCGGCAATCTTCTGGAACGTGCCGTCCGCCAGCATGCCGTTGAGCGCCTTGTTGACCGCGGCGAGGAGCTTGCCGTCATCCTTGCGCAGGCCCATGGCGATCGGCGTGTTGAGAATGGGCGCGGTGAGGCTCCCGGAAGCCAGCATGTAATCGGCGCCCTGGGGTTTTTGCAGGAAACCGGTTGTCACCGTTTGCGCTTCCTGCAGCGTCGCGGCCACGCGCCCGGCAACCAGATCGTGCCAGGCACCCTGGATCGTCGGATACGGGACCACGTCCACGCCTTTGGGCGCCCAGTGCTTGTTGGCAAAGGTTTCCATGGTCGATCCCTGCTCGACGCCCACGCGCTTGCCCTTGAGCGACTTGGCGTTCGGTTCCAGGTTGCTGCCCTTTTTGACGGTCAGTTTCACCGGAACCACGTAAATGGGCCTTGAAAAGGCAATGATTTTCTTGCGTTGCGTCGTGACCGACAAGATCGAATTGATCACGTCGATCTTTTGCGCGCGCAGGCTCGGAATCAACGCCTTGAACGGCAGCTTCACCAGCTCGCACTTGCGTTGCAGGCGCTTGCACAGGGCATTGTCGACATCGACGTCGAAGCCGGTCAGCGTGCCGTCGGGCTTGATGAAGTGGAATGGCGGATAACCACTGCCGACGCCAAAGCGCAGCGGCGCCGAGGGCGCGGCCATGCCGGACAACGGAATGATGCCTGCGCCGAAGAGCAGTGACGCGCTTATGAGAATTTTCTTCAAGAGCCTTGTTTTCATGGGTATTCCTTGCGGTGTAACGACGTGTTGGCAAAAAGGGGCAACCATGCAGCAGTTGCATTGTCCGCCTCCATGCAGGCCGGCTGTGGCCGGGGGTTCCGCCAAACGCGCGCCGGGCGTGCGAAAGCGGATGGGTCCGTGTGGCGTGCATGGCACGCGCGTGCCATGCGGGTGGTAGAGGTGTCCGGGTGCGCGCGCATGCCTTGTCACATCTGGGCAAACAGTTTCACCACGGCGATCAGTCCGACGACGACGATGACGCCGCGCAGCATTCCGGGTGAAAGGGCGCGCCCGACACGCGCGCCGAATAGTCCGCCGATGACCGAGCCGACCACGATGATGCCGGAGATCTTCCAGTCGACGTGGGTGGTAAGGGCGAAAATGATGGCGGCCACCAGCTTCGAAACACCGGACAACACGTTTTTCACCGCGTTGTGGTGCTGCACGGTGCCGACCATCATGATGCCGAACACACCCATCATGATGACTCCCTGGGCCGCCCCGAAATAGCCGCCATAGACGCTGACCAGGGCGGCGGCGACCCACAGGCCGAGGGTGGTGGTGGTGCTTGGCCGGTGCCCGCGCGTCGCGAGCCAGCGGTTCAGGCGCTTGCCGAAAACGACCAGCACCAGCGCGCCAAGGATCAGTATCGGCGCCACCCGCTCGAAGGCCGTGGCCGGCAGTACCAGCAGCAACAGGGCTCCGCCAATGGCGCCAACCAGCGCCGCCAGGGAGAGTTTCAGCACCTGGCTTGCGTGCCCGCGCAACTCGTTCCGGTAACCCCAGGCGCCCGCGAACGAACCGGGAAACAACCCGACCGTGTTGGTGACGTTGGCAACCAGGGGCGGTACGCCCAGAGCCACCAGGGTGGGGAACGTGATGAGCGTGCCCGAGCCGACGACGGTATTGATCATGCCGCCGGCGATGCTGGCCACGAAGATGATGGATAACTGCCATGGTTCCACGGTGCTGTTTCCGTTTGCCGCCGGCGGGCCGCCGTGCGGTTATTGACTGTCCGTGCCGGCTGCGCCGTCCCCGGCCGGCTCGTCCGACCATCCGCTCCACGGTGGCAGCAGGGTTTGCCTGACCGCCAGCAGGTGCCTGCGCATCGCGCGCGCCGCGCCATCGGCATCGCGATTCTGGATGCACGCGAGGATCTGGCGGTGTTGGTCGGTATAGAGCTGCTGGTTTTCGGGATTCAGCGACGCCGCGCGCAGTTGGCCCCAATGGGTGTGCATGCGCGCGGCCGTGAGCAGCTCGAACAGCGCCACGACCAGCGCGTTGTGCGTGGCGTGCCCGATGGCGCTGTGCAGCGCGCCGTCCCACTTGTCCCATCCTTCGTGGCCGCTGACGCCCGCGCTTTTCCTGAGGCAGCGTTCGATTTCCTCCAGATCCTGTGTCGTAGCGTGTATCGCTGCCAAAGCCGCCAGCGAGGGTTCCAGGGCAAGACGCACTTCCATCAATTCGGTGGGACTGGTCAAAGCATCCACCGTGGTTGTTTGTTGCACCCGACGTGGACCGGGGCCGACCAGGGTGCCGCGGCCCACGCCACGCCAGATGCGCCCATCCGCCTCGAGCTGGCCCAGTGCCTCGCGCAGCGCGCGGCGGCTCACCCCCAGTTCGATGGCCAGCTCGCGCTCGGGCGGGAGCTGGCTGCCTTCGGCAAAGTTGCCTCCGGCCAGTTTTTCCTCGATTCTGGCGAGTGCGATGTCACGTGGTTTCAGCTTGGCAGGCGTCATTCGCGGGTTCCCGCATACGGGTCCTGGACGGTACCTTTGGCGTACCGCGGCAGCCATGTGTACCACGGTTGACATCATTTGTATACCGGTACTATAAGGGTCCCAACATGAGTACCAACCCCTATGCGATTTCCAGGAAGCCGGTGTACGCCCGCAACGGCATGGTCGCCACGTCACAGCCGTTGGCAGCACAGGCGGGCTTGTTTCTTCTGAAGGCCGGCGGCAATGCCATGGATGCGGCGATCGCCACGGCCGCGGCGTTGACTGTTTTGGAACCGGTCTCAAATGGCATTGGTGGCGATGCCTTCGCGCTGGTGTGGAGCGACGGCACGTTGCATGGTCTCAACGGGTCGGGGCGTGCGCCCGGGCTTTTGACGCCCGAAGCACTGCACGCGGCAACCGGCAGCAGGGAGGTTCCCGCGCGCGGGTGGCTTCCGGTCACGGTACCCGGCGGCCCGCGTGCCTGGGTGGACCTGCACCAGCGCTTCGGTCGCCTGCCGTTGGAACAGGTATTCGCGCCGGCTGTCGCCTACGCTCGCGACGGTTACGCGCTTTCGCCCATGGTTGCCGCGTACTGGCGCCGTGCCTGCCGCGTGTTCGGCACGCGCGAGGGAGCCGAGTTCGATCCCTGGCGGCAGACCTTCGCCCCCGCCGGATTCGTGCCCGAAGCCGGCGCAACCTGGCGCAGCGAGGACCTGGCGCGGACGCTGGAACAGATCGCGGCATCCGGCGCCAAAACCTTTTACGAGGGCGAGGTCGCCACGGCGATCGATCGCTTCGCGCGGCAGACGGGCGGGCTGATCCGGGCCAGCGACCTGGCGGCGCATGCCAGCGAATGGGTCGAACCGATCCGGATCGGCTACCGCGGCTATGACGTGTGGGAGATTCCACCCAACACCCAGGGTATCGCCGCCCTGGCGGCCCTTGGCATCCTGTCCGAGTTGGACCTCCCCGGCGAGCGCGATTCGGTCGAAGGGCTGCACAAGCAGATCGAGGCCATGAAGCAGGGTTTTGCCGACACCTACACGCATGTGGGTGATCCCGTTGCCATGGCGGTTTCCAGCGCCGACCTGCTGACGCCCGGACATATCGATTCACTGCGTGCCCGGATCACTGGCGAGGCGATCGACATCACTGTCGGCAGCCCGCCACATGGCGATACCGTCTACCTGTGCAGCGCGGATCGTGACGGCATGATGGTGAGCTTGATCCAGTCGAACTACATGGGGTTTGGCAGCGGGATCGTCGTCCCCGGCACGGGCGTGGCGCTCCAGAACCGCGGCCGCAACTTCAGTGCCGACCCGGGCCATCCCAACGCGGCCGCGCCGGGCAAGCGGCCCTACCACACCATCATGCCCGGATTCCTTACCCGTGATGGCCACGCGGTGGGCCCCTTCGGCGTCATGGGCGGATTCATGCAACCGCAGGGACACCTGCAGGTCGTGGTCAATACGGTCGATTACGGCATGCAACCGCAGGCCGCACTGGACGCGCCGCGCTGGCAATGGCTCAAGGGCCGCGAGGTGGCGGTCGAGCACGCCATGCCGGCCCATCTCATCGCCGGGCTGGCGGCGCGCGGCCACCAGGTATCGATCGGCATGGACGTGGCCGATTTCGGTCGCGGCCAGATCATCTGGCGTGATGCCGGCGGCGTGCTGGTGGGTGGTTCCGAATCGCGTACCGACGGGCAGGTTGCCGCCTGGTGACGCGCGCCGCCAAAGCACAATGTCCGGGCGGGTTCCGCTACCAGGCCATTCCGGCCCGGTATTGGTCGAGGTACCACGCGGTGAAACGCTTGACGCCGGCATCGATCGACGTCACCGGGCGGTAGCCCGTATCGCGCGACAAGGCACCGATGTCGGCGAACGTGTCTTCCACGTCGCCAGGCTGCATCGGCAGGAACTCCCGTGTTGCCGTGCGCCCCAGGTTCTGCTCCATGAGCTCGATGAAACGCCCCAGTTCCACCGGCTCGCCACGACCGATGTTGTAGACGCGATAAGGCGCGTCCGACGACGAGGCGAGCGGATGCAGCGGGTCGAACGCCGGGTTCGGCCGGGCAGGGCGGTCCATGGCACGGACCACACCCTCGACGATGTCGTCGATATACGTGAAATCACGCGAGTGGCGGCCGTGGTTGTACACCTTGATGGGCTTGCCGCGCAGGATGTTGCGCGCAAACACGATGGGCGCCATGTCGGGCCGGCCCCACGGGCCGTACACCGTGAAAAACCGCAGCCCGGTGGTTGGCAGCCCGTACAAGTGGCTGTAGGTGTGCGCCATGAGCTCGTTGGCCTTCTTGGTGGCCGCATACAGGCTGACCGGGTGGTCGACGGGGTCGTCGACGGCAAAGGGCAACTTGCGGTTGGCCCCGTAGACGGAACTGGACGAGGCATACACCAGGTGGCCAACCTGCTGCTGATGGCAGGCATCAAGGACATTGATGAAGCCTGTCAGGTTGCTTTCCACGTACGCATGCGGATTTTCCAGCGAGTAACGCACCCCG
>CAYOEF010000133.1:0-4403 GCA_964402805.1 uncultured Rhodanobacteraceae bacterium
TCATCATGAACAGCTACGGCAACATCACCAGCTCGTTCTTCGGCGCCAAGTTCGGACGCTACGTGGAAGAGATGCTGGTCTCGCCGATGCCGAACTGGGTCATCCTTTCCGGCTACGTCGTCGGGGCCATGGTGCGGGGCCTGTGCGTGGGCGTGGTGGTGCTGCTGATCGCGCTCCTGTTCACGGACCTCGACATCGTGCACCCACTGGTGATGCTGACCACCGCGATCCTGACCTCGGCGGTGTTTTCCCTGGGTGGTTTCGTCAACGCGGTGTTTGCGCGCAACTTCGACGACATCGCCATCATCCCCAATTTCGTGCTGACGCCGCTGACGTTTCTCGGCGGCGTGTTCTATTCCATCAAGGACATTGGCGAGCCATGGCACGCGCTGTCTCTGGCCGATCCGATCCTGTACATGGTCAACGCCTTCCGCTTCGGCGTGCTCGGCATCAGCGACATCCCGCTGTGGGTGGCCTATGGCGTGATGCTGCTGTTCGTGCTGGGGCTGGGTGCCTTCGGTACCTGGCTCCTGAAGCGCGGCGTCGGCATGCGCTCGTGAACAAAGTGGAGCGAGGGCACGCCCAGGAAACTCTGATTGATCCAGGAGGCGCCGGAAGCTGCACCACCGGGCACCGGGCGGGACGCAACCCAGGGCACGGCACGCCGTGCCCCTACGCGCATGGAAGATGCGATGCATACCGCGGCCCCACCCATGCGGGATTTTGTAGGGGCACGGCGTGCCGTGCCCCGCGCCCCACACGTCGTATTCAAGGCACGTAGCGCAGGGTGAGCATGGCGGTGCGACCGGGCTGGTTGTAGTAGTACACCGTCTCGTAGTCGTGGCCGAGCAGGTTGTCGATGCTGGCCTCGGCCTGCCAATGGGAGGCAAATTGCCAGCTGGCGCGCAGGTCCAATAGCCCGTAGCCACCCAGGCGGTGCGTATTGGCCGCGTCGTCGTAGCGGTAGCTGAAGGCCTTGAACGTGGCCCCGACGCTGACCGTACCCAGGCGGCGATCCAGGTCCAGGCGCACGCTGCGCTGGAAACGCCGCGGCAGCAAATTGCCGTTGTCAGCGCCCCCGTCGTCGTTTACGGGCTGCATCCACGTGGCGGAGGTTCGCCACGTCCAGCCCTGCCAGTGGCCGCCAACCTCGCCGTCGAAACCGCGGATGCGCGCACTGCTGATGTTGCCGGGCGTGAAGTTGGCGTCCAGGGCGATCAGGTCGTCGATGCGGTCCTGGTACACGCTGGCTTGCCAGTGCCAGTGGGCGTGGTGCGCCCCGAGGTCGAGTTCCGCGTTGCGCGACTTCTCGGGCTTCAGGTTCGGGTTGGAGCTGGGCGGAAACCCGGGAAACGAGGGGTAATACAGGTCATTGAACGTGGGTGCGTGGAAGGCCGTCGCGTAGGACGCCGTCAGCGTCAGGCCATTTGCGAAGTGGTAGCCCCAGGCCGCCGCGCCGGTCGTATGGTTGCCGAACTGCTGGTTGTGGTCCTCGCGCGCGGACAGCTGGATCTCGTTGGCGCCGAACATTCCCTGGTACTGGGCGAATACGCCGGTATCGTCGCGGCTGGTTTGCGTGTAATCGGTGTTGCTGCCGACGTGGTCATGCTGGAAATCGACGCCGGCACTCAAGAGCTGGTCCGGTGTCAGCGTGAAATCATTGAGCCAGCCAAACTGGTCGCGTTCGGAATTGGTGTAGCCGACCTTGGTCATGTGCTGGCCGCTGTCGAGGTAGTCGTCGGCAAGATCCAGGCTCTGGCCGCCACGCAGGGTCATCTTCCATGTATTGCTGACCGGTATGCCCAGATGCAGGCCCGTGACTTGCTGCGCGTGGTGGCTGAAGTTGGAATAGCTGCCGTCATACGCAACGAATCCGTTGGTACGCAGCAGCGTGCCGGTCAGCTCGGTGCCGTTGTCCCAGCGGTAGCCGGCGGTGGCGAGGCCGTTGTAGGCGTCGTTGCCGTCCCGGTCCGGTTCATTCACGAAGCAACCGGCGAACACGGTGCCGGCGCCCATCTTGCAACTGTTGATGCCCTGCGTCTTGTAGGCACCCGTGCTCACGTTGAACCAGGCATGGTCGCTGCCGCCGGAAAGGCCGACCTGGCCGTCCCAGGTGTCGTGCGTGCCGCCGGAAATGTGGAATGCGGGGACCAGGCCCGCACCGCGCGTGCCATGGCGGGTGAAGATCTGGATCACGCCACCGATGGCATCGGCGCCATACAGGGACGAGCGCGGCCCGCGCACGATCTCGATGCGCGCGATCTGGTCGACGGGAATCTGTTCCCATGCGGCGCCCCCGGAGGTCACCGTGCCGACGCGCACCCCGTCGACCAGCACCAGCGTCTCGTTGGCGTTGGTGCCGCGCAGGAACAGCGACGTCAACTGGCCCGAGCCGCCCTGGTTGGCGATGTCCACGCCGGCGAACCCGGACAGCAGATCCGGCAGGGATTGCGGTTGCAGGCGCTCGATGTCCTTGCGCGTGATGATGGTGACCGGCGCCAGCGTGCGGGTGACCGGTTGCGGCAAGCGCGTGGCGGTCACCACCACCGGGCTGAGCGTGGTCACGTCCGTCGGTTGCGGCGCGGCGGCAATGGATGAAAACGGAATGGCGGCCGTGATGGCCGCGCCGAGAAGCATGTATCGCATCGGTGAATCCCCCGCCGCGCACCCCACGTGCACGGCATGTGGCAAACGAAACGGCCACGTGGTGAACCACCAGGCACTGCGCAACGCGCAACGATCCGGCCCGGCAACGCCCTCCGCGAAGCCACCCGGAGCACGCGACCCGAACGCGGGCTCCCCATACCCGGGCCGGTCTCCGGACTCGCGGATGGATCATCGATCCCGGACCGACGGCCTTCCCGGTGACGCCACCAGTGGCCTTCGTGTCGATCCTGCAGGCATGGCCTGCGTTCCGCCTACCGTTGCGGGGGCAGTGCCGGCTTTGCGCAAGCGCACCGGCTTCCCGTTTCATCGCGGTTTCCCGCGACACCCGAGGCTGCGCAAGGATAGCTGATTCCAGTCCGACGAAACATCTGGGCACATGCCAATGGGTCCGCGAGCCAAGGCCCTGAAACCAGCCGGTTTGCATATTTTGTATTGACGTACGTTGGAATACACAATATGTTGTGCGTGTCGGTGCCCAACGTGTCGAAACAGGCAAGTGGGCTGAAAAGGGAATCCGGCGCAAGTCCGGAACTGCCCCGCAGCGGTAAGCGGAAACCAAATGCTGCACATGCACTGGGCCGCCGTGCCTGGGAAGCGCAGCAAAGTAGGAGAACCCGGAGGGTTCGCGTCCGCAAAGTCCGAAGACCTGCCGACACACCGGGCCATGCCCGGTCGCGGGATTTGATACGGCCGCGACCGATGCTGATCGAGCTGCCTGGTGCGGGTGGCCGCTTCCGCGGGGAGGCGCGTCGCGGCCGGACACGCGTCCGGCGTGGCGCGTCCGTGGAAACCAGACCCCAGGCCCTGCGCGAGGGAGCAGGTGTTTGTGTCCGGAGCCGTCGCGCCCACCCATGCCGTGGCCGACAGCCCCACCCGGAGTCCTGCCATGTCATTGCTTGATACCCCGCTGCACCGCACCGCTTCGCCCGCGCCCGCCGCAGGCACGCAATCCATCCTCGACGCCACGCGCGTACGTGGCGCATCCGATGCCGCACGAGGCGTGGATCCACCGCCAACCCGTGCCGCCACCGTCCGCCACATCATCAAGCGCGACGGCCACGTCGAACCCTACGTGCCCAAAAAACTCAATGGCTGGGGCCAGTGGGCCGCGGCCAACCTGGGCGACAAGGTCGACTGGAGCCACATCGTCATCACCGCCGTAAGCGCGATGCCCGAAACGGTTACCAGTTCCGCCCTGCAGGAAAAGCTGATCGCCAATTGCCTCGACCAGGAAACCTGGTCCTACTACCTGATGGCGGGGCGGCTGTATGCCTCGCACCTGCACAAGCTGATCCACGGCGCCGCCATACCCACGATCGCCGCATTGCACGGGAGGATGCACGCGGACGGCATCATGGTGCCGCTGGACTATGACGCCGCCGAATACGCGCAGGCCGAATCGTTCATCGACCATGGGCGCGACCACGACACGCCGTATTTCGCGCTGCATTACATCCGCCGCAAATACAGCCTGCAAAACCGTGCCACCGGGCGTGAATACGAAACCCAGCAGTTCGTGTACATGCGCATGGCCATGGCGCTGGCCGAACACGAACCGCCAGCCCGCCGCATGGACCTGGTACATCGCTTCTACGAAGCGTTTTCGCGCAAGCGCATCTCCGCGCCCACGCCCAACTACGTCAACCTGGGCACAAGCCTGCGCGGCTTCGCCTCGTGTTGCCTCTACGTCACGGACGACAACGAGCCCGCGCTGGCCATCGGCGACCACATCGCCT
>CAYOEF010000133.1:4413-7476 GCA_964402805.1 uncultured Rhodanobacteraceae bacterium
TACCGCATGACCGCGGCCTCGGCCGGCATCGGCGCGCACCTGATCTGCCGCAGCAAGGGCGACGCGGTGCGCGGCGGGCTCATTGCCCACCAGGGCAAGCTGCCCTACTTCGCATCCCTCGGCAAGGCCGTGCACGCCAACATGCAGGCCGGGCGTGGCGGCGCGTGCACCGCCTACTATTCGGGCTTCGATCCCGAGGCCGAGGTGATCGCGCACCTGCGCAACCCGCGCAGCACGGAAGACCGCAAGAACCGCGACCTGCACTATGCACTGGTCACCAATCGGCTGTTCGCCGCCAAGGTGGCCCGGAACGAATCCGCGTTCGCGTTCAACGTCTTCACCGCGCCACGCCTGGCCGCATTGTTCTTCAGCGGCGACCCGGACGCCTTCCGTGCCGAATACGAACGCATCGCACGCGACCCGGACGTTCCCAGGACGTATTTCAATCCGCGCGACCTCCTCCTCGTTGCGCTCAACGAGGCCCTGGAAACCGGCGTGGCGTACCTTGCCAACATCGACGAGATGAACCGGCACACGCCATTCAAGGAGCCGATCCACTCCAGCAACCTGTGCCTGGAGATCGCTGAACCGAACCGCCCCTACCAGGACATGCGCGATCTTTACGCCGATCGGGAGGTCGGCTACGTCACGGTGCAGGCCGACGGCGGGAACGCCGTCACGTTCAACTTCAACGAACCACTCACG
Source organism: uncultured Rhodanobacteraceae bacterium (assembly GCA_964402805.1). Taxonomy (GTDB): domain Bacteria; phylum Pseudomonadota; class Gammaproteobacteria; order Xanthomonadales; family Rhodanobacteraceae; genus Oleiagrimonas. The sequence goes on from CAYOEF010000133.1 coordinate 5,119, forward strand.
CTCGCCGGCGGCAGGGTCGTCTTTGCCGGCGAACTCGAGCCCGGTGACCACGTGACCGGCCACGCCGCGCACGGCGATATCCACGTGCGCGACATACGGGAAATCCACGCCGAACCCGAGGTCGCCCTGTGTTCGCTGGGCGCCATCAACTGCGATGCCATCGACGCGGACGACGATTCCGCCTACGCCGAAGCGATGTATCTCACGCTCAAGATGATCGACTACTGCATCACGCACATGCATTACGTGCTGCCGCACGTCGGCGTGACAGCGAAAGCACGCATGAACGCCGGCGTGGGTCTGATGGGCGTCGCCGCGCGCATGGCCCGCAAGGGCCTGCGCTACGACACGCGCGAAGGACGCGAGGAATTGCACCGCATCGCCGAGCGCCACATGTACCACGCCATCAAGGCATCGCTGCGGCTTGCCCGCGAGCGCGGCAAGCCACGCTGGATCCACAAGACCCGATGGCCTGACGGCTGGCTGCCCATCGACACCTACAACCGGCACGTCGATGAACTGGGCGACTTCCACCTGCGCTACGACTGGGAAGCCCTGCGCGCCGCGATCATCGCCAACGGTGGCATCGGGCACTCCTGCCTGGTGGCATACATGCCGGGCGAATCCTCGTCCAAGGCGCTCGGCCAGCCCAATTCGATCTATCCGGTACGCGACACGACGCTGGCCAAGACCGACGGCAACGTCACCATCCGCTGGGCCGCGCCGGGCAGCGACGATCCGCGATACCGGTACCAGTCCGCCTGGGACGTGTCGGAAATCGACATGATCAAGGCCTACGCCGTCATGCAGAAATTCACCGACCAGGGCATTTCGGCAGACCTCTGGCGACGCATCCAGGGCGACGCCAAGATCGGCAGCAAGGAGCTGCTCGGTCAGTACTTCGCCATGGTGAGGTACGGCGTGAAGACGCGCTATTACTACAACTCCAACGTGGCCGCAGACAAGTCGGCCAGCCAGGCCGGCAGCATCGCCGACGGCGTGCAGGCGCCCGCATGCGAAGGATGCAGCCTGTGACGCCGCCCGCCGCCACCTCACCCTGCCCGCGCGAACGCGCTCCCGCCGACACTGACAGGAACACACCCATGACCGGCACCCTGCCCCACAAGATATTCAACACCGAAAAAGACGACTACGAACGCCCCGACATCATCCTCGGCAAGGAACCGGGGCTGTTCGACACCATCAACAAGTCCTATCCGGAACTGTGGCGGCTCTACAAGACGCTCAAGGGCCAGGACTGGGACGAAAACGAGTTCGACTACGCGCCCTGCAACGCGCAGTTCAAGTCCTGCGACCGGAACACCTGGGACATGATGGTAAAGACGCTGGCCTGGCAGTGGGCCGCCGATTCCGTGGCCGCGAGGTCGCTGGTTGCCGTGCTCGCGCCGGTGTGCACGTCGAGCGAAGCCTGGGCCGGGTGGGTGGAGATCACCCGCAACGAGATCGTGCATGCCGCGACCTACTCGGAAATCGTCCGCAACAGTTTCGACAACCCGGACGGCATCCTGGACGAAATCCTGGCAGTCCGGGAGGCCATGGCGCGCCTCGCGATGGTCAGCGCGGTATTCGACGAGGCCCTGGCCGTGAGCCACGACTACGCCCGCGGCATGCGCGGCAACGACCAGGCCACCTACAACGCGATCTATCTTTTCATCGTCGCCATGCTGTGCATGGAGCGCATCCAGTTCATGGCCTCGTTCGCAGTCACCTTCGCCATTTGCGAAGGCACGGGGCTGTTCCAGCCGATCGGCAAGTCCATCCAGAAAATCGCACAGGACGAGTTCGAGGTGCACGTCGCGTTCGGCAAGGACGTGCTGCGCGCGCTCAACAGGACGCCACGCGGGCGCATCGCGTTTGCCGCGTCCAGGACCAGGATCGCCGCGCTCGTCGGGGAGGTCGTCGCCAGCGAGGCGGCCTGGACCGACTACGCGTTTTCCGAAGGACGCGAACTGACCGGCGTCACCCATCGGATGATGGTCGACTGGGTGCATTTCAGCGCCACCGATGTGGTGCGGTTTTTCGGCATCGCCGATTGCGTGGATTTCCCGCTCGTCGACGCCAACCCGCTCAAGTACATGGAAGCCTGGCTGGACATGGGCCGGATCCAGGCCTCCAACCAGGAGGAAGACACAGCGCAGTACAAGGTCGGCGTCATGCACCGGGATGACGAAAATCAGGTGTTCGCCATCGACTTCTGACTACGCTCGAACGTATCTGCCCGTTGAGGACATCACCATGATCAAGGTCTATTCCAAACCCAACTGCCCGCAATGCGAGGCCACCAAACGGCAGCTGGACAAGCTGGGCATCGCCTACGAGGAAATCGACATCACGCGC
>CAYOEF010000134.1:0-7461 GCA_964402805.1 uncultured Rhodanobacteraceae bacterium
CAGATGAGCCTGTTGTTCAATCTGCCCGGTACATTTGCCGGTGGTACTGTCGTAGCTTCCACCTTGGGGGCAGGTCTCGGTATCCGGCGCGTAGTACGTGTACGTATAGTCGCGGTGCCGGCACATATACTTGCCGTCGTGGCGCTCCGCGTCATCTCCAGAATGGCAGTAGTAGTAACCATGATATTCGAGCATGTTATACCATGTCGTAGTGTATTCACGATTTACACACTGACCGGCATGATCACCGTAGTTGTCCAGATGATCCCCGTCATGGCAGCCCAGCGTTGGGTCATAGGACGATGGCAAGGCCGCGCTCAGGATCGTATAATACTTGTAGTCGCCCCCCCCGTTGTGGTTGTTGCTCTCGTAGTGCGTGATGTCGACGGGTGTCGTGTCGTCAAAGCCGCTGTTATACGCATCACCCAGGCCTGGAGAATCCGGATAGCTTGTACCATCCGCTTTCGGTGGCGGTGAATAAATGACGTTGGGGTTGTAATAGGTACCATTGTTGCCTGAATAATGTAACGCATCATCCGAGGAATGATCGATATAATCCCAATCCGGCATGAAGTCCCATTCCATGGAACCGGAATCATCCAGCATCAGCATAATGTTGGGTGGGATGGTGGGGCGCACGGTCAAAGGTTGCTGGGCAACATCGACGGAATTGGTGGCTGGCGTCGTTGTGGCATCGATTACCGCAGCGGCTTGCAATGTTGATACGGTTGGCAGCACGCCTTGGGACGATTGTGCTGCGCTGGCCGTCGTCATGCTCACGAGGCACAGTGCAAACACGCACACCAAGATACCGCTGGCCATGCGCTTGCATGTCGCGAGGACGACGGGATTGCCTGGCGGCGGGAGAATGGTTTTCATGACTGTGTGCTTCCCTCGCTGGGGCTGCCTTTATTGATGCTGGAATGACGTGGTTTGTCCGCCGCGTGAGGACACGGCGATTAACCCTGCCGGACAACGCTCTGTAAAGTGACGACGGCGCGATTGCCGACACTGGCCGGGTCACCGCTGCGTACGGTGATGCGGTAATAGGTGGCCGTGCTGGACTTGCCCTGTGCCCCGTACTGTGCGGCGTTGGCAGTACGGTTGTATCCGGTGTCGGATGTGAAATTGATCCAGTCCCCCATGTTTTCGATTACGTATTGAGGTTGGCCGGTCGCATTGGTCTGTGTGGTGAATGACGAAGTGGGAACGGTGTGAATGCTCCCGCTGGGCAGGTTCGAGTCCTCGAACGGATTGGGCAGGCAAACCGTGCCGCCGGCCTGGCAGTTGCGCGCAATGTCGCCCGGATTGCTGACGATGCGCTGGGTCGCGATCGCCAGCGCCGATGCCGCCGCCTGAAAGGCAATCTGCCGATCAAACTGATTGGCCGCCATCTTGTTTTGCATCATCGTGCCGGTGACGGCGGCGAGGCCGATCAGGGTGACGACGACGAGCAGGATGAGCGCGACTGCCAGCGCGACGCCACGTTGGCGGGCGGGTACTGGCATCGGCGTCCGGATGCTGCGCGGCGCCGGTCGTTTCGCAACAACGGCTACGTGTTCGGCGATTTGGGGTGGGATGCAGGCGTTCATGTCAATTCACCCGATTGCGAATGGTCGTGGTCGCGGCAAAGGTGCGCACGAGTGGTTGGGCGTCCGTGCCGGCACGCTGGTTGGTGCTGGTGAGGGTCAGTGCGACACGCACCGCATCGACATCACTCCAGTTGGTTACAGCGGTTGCGTCGACGAAAGTGGCCGCGTTGCCCTGGTGGTAGGTGATCTGCATGTCCCTGACGTTACGGACCATTTCCTGGGCCGTTCCGGCAACTGTCCCGTCGTTGTTGTCGAGTGCTACGCGGTACAAGGAACGGCCGTCGACCGGGTTGACGCCGATATACCAGTCATCGGCGATCATTTTCGCGATGCGCGAATTCGGGCCGAAGGTATAAAGATTGCCGTTCGTGCTGCCGCAGTCGGTCGGGTAGCCAAGTCCCTTGGAGCAGTTGCCCGGTGATACTGTCCCTGTGTTGTGGACCAGGGTGACGTTGTTGTTGTTGTAATTACTGATCTGCACGATCGCTGCGTGATCTGGATCACAGACGACGATGATGTCGCCGGTCTTGAGGTCAGAGGTGGTCTCGTTGAGCTTGAAGCTGGCCGCCGGCTCCTTGTCGGTTTGCACACTGAGCCCGGTGCCTTGCGTGCCCATCAAGATGATCGAGTCGGTGTTGGCCACTTGGTCGCCCGCGCTGTTGCCGACCGCGGTGCCGGGATTGGTTGGGTTGGCCTGGGTTCCGTCATAGCCGCGGACGGCGTTGTTCCAGTTTGCCCACCATGCGACGCCACCTTTGTTCGGGCCGTTGTTGAGAACGTTGGCGACACGTCCGCTGCGGCTGTTGCAGCCGAGGAGCCCAGCCTGGCGGATATCCCGTGCCATCAATTCAAACGCGATGCGGGCATTGGACTGAACGTCACTCAGCGCTTCGTTGGAATGGTAAGAACGCAAATTGGCCAGGAACACGCTGGCCACGCCAGCGATCACGATCAGGCCGAGCAGCATGCCCACCATCAATTCGATGAGCGTGAAGCCGTGGTTGCGGCGATGGAAGTGGTTGGGTCGACCGTTCATAGCGCCGCCTTGGTGACGACCTGTTGTGCATCACTGCCGCCGGAACGGCTGTCATCGAACTGGATGGTGATCGTGCACACGCCGGTGTTGCTGCAGTCGATCGTGCCAGTGGTCGTGGTGACGGCACCAAGTGTGTTTCCCAGTTCGGTGCACCACTGCGCAAGCTGGGTGTCGGCAAGCGTCGTGGTGCCGTTCGGGCAGCCGCTTGCGGTCACTTTGGTGTTGTAGGCGCCACTTTCCGCGGCCGCGACATCCGCCCGCATGGCATCCAGGATGGAGTAGCTGGCCGTGGTCGCCATAGTCCGTGCCATGGCGCTGTTGTTGGTGGACAGGGAATAGGCCTGCAGCGCGGCAACGCCGAGAAAGCCGATGGAAACCACCAGCACGGCGACCATGACCTCAATGAGGCCCACGCCCTGCTGGTGATGCGGGCGGGTTCGGCAAACCCGTCCTGGCGGGATCAGTTGGGACACGTCTCGCTCCCGTCGGTGGTGATGACCTGGATGATCGAACCCGCGATCATGCAGACGCGCCGATGGCTTTTGGAGCCTGCATCGGGGTTGGTGATATCGGCAACTTCGCCGGTGAAGGGGGTCGTGGTGTTGAGCTTGTGCGCCAGGCCATTGGCGCCGTACTGGAGCGGCGTCACGTTGCCACTGAGTTGTTGTCCGCCAACGTTGATCGTCAGCGGCGCAAGCACGGTCGTGGCCGTTGCCGCGTCGGATGCGCCGGTCAAGGCATAAACGGCGGCCGTCTGCGTGGCGCAGGCCTGGCCCAGCGTGTCATCGCCATTGCCGGTGTTGCCGCAAAATTGCGTGTCGGCATTGCGCTTGATGGCTTCCATGCGCGCGCTGTGCAACGCGCCGACGATGCTGTTCGCGGTGCTGGTCAGGCGGCTGGACGCGGTGATGTGCTGGAAGCTGGGCACGGCAATGGCGATCAGGATCGCGGCGACGAACACCGTGATCATCAGCTCTACCAGCGTGAAACCGGCACCACGTCGCCAAGGCCGGGCGCACCGGCCAGCCACGTCACGCGCGTGTTTTGTATCCCCGAGTCGCATGTGAATCCCCTCTCATGCTTGGGCGCGAGCATTGAGCGCCCATTAAAAAAAAACCAGAGCTGAATGGATGAACGGTACCGATTGCCCGACAAGCGGTAGCAGGCGGGGTTGTATTGGCATGTAGGCGATAGCCGATATAACGCGTGAGGCATTGGGGTGGCGGCGAGTGGTTGATGGAACTTGCCGTCCGCATCTGCTAAAAAGCACGGATGGATTGACTGTCTCGCCGTGGAGAATCGCGAATGTTCAAGGCCGTGCTGACTGTCGCCGCGCTGGCGTTGGCCGGGGGGGCCATCGTGGTGCCGCCGCCGGCTCACGCCGAAAACCTCCTGGTCAAGCGCATCCGGCAGGAAAATGGCATGCGGCTGCCACCGCGCGGCATGACGATGGCGCAGGTAAGGCATACGTATGGCGAGCCGCTGCGCAAGTTGCAGCCGCGTGGCGGGGATACACCGTTGCACCCCGTCATCCGGCGCTGGGAGTACAGCAATTACATCGTGTATTTTGAACACGACCACGTCATCCACAGCGTGCTGAACACACCGGCCGGCAACAATCTGGATCCGAAGCAGGCACGCTGAACCGCGGGGCCCTGTTCCGGGGGCTGCATGGCTTGCCCGTGTTTCGAGAGGCTGGGCGCGAATATAATTGTCAAGGCATCTGTTCGCCCTGGGTCTGTCCAAGGGCAGATGCAACCTTGATGGGGACTTTCCCGGAAATCCGGTGTGGCGTCTGCCAACTTGCCGCGCCAGGCCGCCACGGGTTGGAACGCGATGGAAAACCGGCAACGTTTCGAGGGAATCGATCGCCTCTACGGCGCGGGTACGCTTGCGCGGCTTGAGGCGTGCCACGTGTGCGTCGTCGGCATCGGTGGCGTGGGGTCCTGGGCGGTTGAAGCCCTGGCGCGAAGCGGAATCGGCGCCCTCACGCTCGTCGATGCGGACGAAGTGTGCCTGTCCAACACGAATCGCCAATTACCGGCACTGGACGGAAATTACGGCAAGTCCAAGGTGGCCGTGATGGCGGCGCGTTGCCGTGCCATCAACCCGGGCATCGACGTACACGCGGTGGAGCGGTTCGTCACGCCATCGTCACTGGCCGTGCTCGATGCGGGTTTCGACATGGTGCTCGATGCGTGCGATGCGTTCCGGGTCAAGGTGGAGATGGCGGCCTGGTGCCGGCGACGCAAACTGCCACTGGTATTGGTGGGTTCGGCCGGCGGGCGTACCGATCCGACACAGATCCGCGTGCGTGACCTGTCGCGCACGGAGCATGACGCCATGCTCAGCCTGGTACGCAAGAAGCTGCGTCAGGACTTTCACTTCCCGCGCGGCACGAAGCGTTACTTTGGCATTCCAGCGGTGTATTCGCTGCAGAACGTGCAGTATCCGCAGGCCGATGGCAGCGTGTGTGGCACGCGTCCGCCCGGCGCCGGTGGCGCCCGCATCGGTTGCGAGGCGGGGCTCGGCGCAGCTGCACATGTCACCGCCGCGTTTGCATTTGCCGCTGTGGGACGTATTCTTGAACTGCTACTGCGCCATGCCCGAATGCACCGTGCCGAGTTTGCGCAAGACGTCCCGGTTATGGAACTCCCTGCACGGGTGGCACGGCGCTGATCCGGCGTCGGACGGGCTTGCACGTGGTTGAAAGACATCCGGTTCGTCTCCGGATTGATGGGTGGGCAGGCACGGGCAGGCGGGTACGAGTGATCATGATCGCGCAACGGTCCCCCCGTCACCAACACGCGTCCATGTCTCCCGATCCCGTCTGTCCGCGCTGCCCGGTCTGTTGCAGGCTGAGCGTCCCGCATTCCGTGTCGCGATCCCGCTGGGCGTTGACGGGTGTCGCCTGCACGGTGTAATGCGTCGTGGTGGCTGCAGCCAGGACGTACTGGTAGTTGTTGCCGGTTTGGGATGTGGCCGCGCAATCGAGTTGTGGCAATGTACCGGCGGGAACTTTGTAGCTGAGGTTGGTGGTGTAGTAACGCTCCATGTAATTGGCGTATTCGGACAGGCAGCTTTCCGCCGCCACCCGGTGAGTTCGGGTGATGTACCGCGCATAGCCGGGCACGGCGATGGACGCCAGGATCGCGACGATGGCAACCACGACCAGCAGTTCCAGCAACGTGACTCCCTGCGCTGGAAACCGCCGGCCGGGCGTTCTGGTCGCGCACGCCATACGCGCCTCGCGCAGCGGATGGGTCATGATGCGGTTCATTCAGTTTCCAACCACTTCGCGCCACGACACGCGCGTGGTTCCCGATAACGGCGGGTTGATTCCCTGAAGCTGCGCACCGCCCCTGACTGTTTGCGTGACCATGTCGTCGTTGCCTCCGAAGTGATACGTCGTGATGGTGCCGACGCCGCCGAGCTGGATGCCCGCCGTGGTTGCGGTCTTGTCCGCCGATCCGCCGGTGCCGGAGCTGCCCGAGCCTGGGTCTTCCGCGCCTGAACCATTGCCACTGGAGCCCTCACCGGTTGAACCGTCACCCGATGAACTCGGCTTTTGGCTGAAGTAGCCTTCGGTGAAGCCGCCACCGGTCGATGGATTGAAAGCCATCGTCCAGCCGGTCTGAAGGGCGGCGTTGCACTGCGATGCCAATTTGATCGGCGGAATGGCGGTGTTGACGACAATGGCTCCATCGGCAAACGCGGCGTTGTAGATGATCTGCTCGTGCTGGCCCGCAAGCTCGCCCGCGATCGGACCCTGGTCGGGCAGGTCGAAACGCCAGCCGTACTGGTCGGGTGACGGGCAGCTCGTGGTTTTCGTCATGCCTTGCCAGCAGACCTCCTTGCTGGTCGAGAGCGTCCGATAGCCCTTGATCGGGTTGCCGTCACCGGACAGCGTGTCGACGACCGATTGTGCGAGCAGATGGTCGCGGTCGACAGACTGCGAACCGGCCAGCGCGGCGTAGTCGGTGTCCGAGAGCTTGTTCCAGCCGCCCATGTCCCAGTCCCATATGCCGTAGAACGTCTGTGTTCCCTGCGCATACTGCACGCCGTGGGCCACGGTCGACTGGACCTGCTGGCCGGTGCCGAAGTAGAGCATGGCCCGCTTGAGTGAGCCGTTTTGCAGCGTCACCGGCATGATCGCGGTCGTGATCGGCTGCGCGTTGCCGGCACTGTCGGTGGCGGTGAACACGACCTTTGGCGTTGAATTGGTGGTGGCGCCGCTCCATGCGGTGGCATTCGCGTCGGTGACGTCAAAACGCCATACCCTGCCTTGCGTGTCGCCGGCGTACAGGTAGTCGGCCACCGCGTCGCCATCGAGATCGGAAGACGACACGTAGGCGATGCCACCGGGGTTGCCATTGACGCCAAGTGGCGCTGCGCCGGTATCCAGGAATTCAAAGGACACGGCCCCCGAGGCGGGGTCGATCAGGCCCACGTATACGCCTTCGTCCGGCGATTTCCCGGTAGCGTTCTTGACGAGCCCGGTGCCGAAAATGATGGCCCATTGGCCGTTGTGCATGCGCGCGATGATGGGCGTGCCGACGGTGTTGCCGAGATTTTCCAGGGTTTCGGAATCCCAGTCGCCGATTACGTCGGATGTCGCAAAGCCGGACGGGTCCGTGACGTCGAGGGCATAGATTTCCTGGCCACTGGAGCCCACGCCACCAACCAGCCATGTATGCCATGCGCTGGCGTAGAACACGTCGGCGGCAACGGGTGTGGCGTCGACCAGGTAATCGTGTTGATAGTTCGGATTGGCGAGGCTTGCCGCCTTGTCCTTGAGAACGTCATAGGGCATGTAGCCGATGACTTCCTTGC
>CAYOEF010000135.1:0-7437 GCA_964402805.1 uncultured Rhodanobacteraceae bacterium
TCGGTCGTGGCTGCCGCCGCGGCGGTGTTCAGCTGGGCCACGTTCACCGCGTCGGTGCTGTTGGTGCCCGTCGCCACGTTGGTGATCGTGTTGCCGCCATTGTCGAGGCCGGTGTTGGTCAGGCTGACGGGATTGGTGCCGCCGGTGATCGTCACGCCGCCGTTGTTGACCACGGTGTTGCCGGTGGTGACCGAGCCCGCATTGCCCAGGTCGACGTCTTGCGCCAGCTGGATGCTCAGGGTGTCGGTGCCGTTGCCGGTCACGCCGATGTTGTTGCTGGTCAGGGTGCCGCTGGCGCCGCCGGTGACATTGAGCGTCTGGCCCAGCTCGCGGTCCACGTTGGCGCCGCCATCACCGGCAAAGGTGATGGACTTGTTGGCCTGGGCCTGTACGGTGTACAGCTGGCTGCCGTTGACGACATCCGTGCTGTTTGCGGACACGTCGCCCTGGTGCACGTTGGTGATCATGGTGCCACCGGTCACGCCGCCGTCGGTGCTGGTCGGACCGCCCAGGGTGACGTTGGTCTTGGTGGTGTCGTCGTACTTCACGGAGCTGTCGGCAAGGGCCTCCAGCTGTGACACGTTCACGGCGTCGGTGGAATTGCTTCCCGGGGCGACGTTCTGGATCTGACGCTCGGCGCCGTGGGAGCCCACGCTGAGTGCGCTGGTTGCCTTACCCGCCAGCGTGCCGTGTCCGGGGTTGTAGTAGCTGGTGCCGACTGCCGAAGTGGTGGAACCCATGCCCAGCGCCACGTCCCCGGTGTTGGCCGCCTTCGCGTTCGCGCCCAGAGCTACACCACCCATGCCTTGCACGCTGGCCCGGTCACCCAGCGCCAAACTGGCGGTGGTGGCGGCCGTGCTGCCATTGCCCAGGGCCACACTGCCTTGGCCGATGGCACTGTTGGCATTGCCGATGGCGATGGCGCCATCGGCAGCTGACGTCCCGGCCACGTCGCCGGCAGCCACATTGTCGGCGCCAATGGCCACGGCACCGGTACCGTTGGTGATGTTGGGATCGCCAATGGCGACCGCGCCGGCTCCGGTCGCCGACTGGGTAGCGCCAATCGCCACTGCGCCATGGCCGCTGCCGCCACCTGTCGCCTTGCTATTCGTACCGATGGCCACGTCGGTCGCGGCGTTCGCCATCGATTGACCAATGGCAACCGCATTGTCCGCCAGTGCCTGGGCGCCATCGGTGTTGTTGCCACCAATGGCAACCGACTGCGTGCCCTTTGCGTTCGCGTAGGCTCCGATGGCCAGTGCATTGTCCGCGGTGGCGTTGGCACCGGAACCGAACGCCACGGCGTGGGCGCCGGTCGCCAGCGTGCGACCTATCGTCTGGTAATTGGTTCCTGTCTGGACGAAACCCGTGCCCCCACCGGTGCCACCTGCACTCGCGATGTCGGCCGCGCCGATGGCCACGGAACGGTTGCCGGTTGCCGTCGCAGAATGCCCGATGGCCAGCGAGCCCTCGCCCACTGCTGCCGAGACGTTGCCAATGGCCTGCGCATAGTCGGCCGTGGCGGCACTTTGACGTCCCATTGCCAGCGACGTGTTTCCGGTCGCGAGGGTTCCGGGGCCAATCGCAATCGCCGAGACGTTCTCGGCCTTGGCCTGCGCGCCAATGGCCACGGCCAGCGCAACCGTATTGTTCCCGTTGGCGTCCTTGAGCGCCTTTGCACCCATGCCCACTGCAACCGATCCTCCCAACGCATCGGCATCGGTGCCGATGGCCGTCGAGAAGTAATCGGTAACGGGATCGTACAGTTGGGTCGTGGAGCCATTCGTACCGGCGGCGTTGTAGTACGGATTCAGCCGGTCATACATGTTGGTGCCGATGTTGTCGTAGTCGGCGCTGCTGCCGCTGCCGATGGCGATGCTGTCCGGGTTTACGGTGGTCGCTGGATCGCTCGTCGACGCGGAAATGGCTGTGCCGGCGCCTGTGCCGCCCTGTATCCCGGAAGCGGCGTACGCGGTCATGGCCGTGCCACACAACGCCGTGCTGAACGTGGCTATCGCTATTTGCCTGGCGAGCACGCCCAGGCAAGGCATGCCGGCCCCCCGCCGCAACCCGGCAAGACGTTTCGACGTCCTGGCTGCGCCACCACGGCTTTTGCCATGCGCACGCGCCAATTCCGAGGCGACCTCGACCTGCCCGCGCGCATCATTCCAAACCAAACTGTAGATTTTGTTCATTGCTGATCGCCTTCGTTGCGATTGAACGAAGGGGCATCAGACAGGCGTAATCCACGACGGAACGAACGCATGCAGTGCATGCGTTCGTTCCGTGTCCACCCGAAGGTAGAGTGGATTCCCCCCGGATTCCCCCTGCGCTCCACTTTGCGTAGGGCGCGAAGTGTATTGTGTGTATTGTGAACAAATGCAAAATTTGGAAATATTTGTTTATTTCATGAATCCTGGAGGTCTAATGACAGGCCAGCCAGCACACTCAGGCATCAGGCTGTCCGGGAACTCCCGGGATCGTCGTACGTCTTTGTGCCACCACGTCGGACACACGCTGGGCGACACGCGCAGCAACGGGCGGCCTGCGAAACCCTTGACGGGAACTCGCAAGGTTCCATGCGCAGGTATTCACGCGGAAAGGTCGGCGTCGATGCGTACCGGTATGGGCAGACTCAGCCCGGCGGCCAGTGCATCGTACGGCCACCCAGCAGATGGAAATGCAGGTGGAAGACCGTTTGCCCGCCGGCCTCGTTGCAGTTCACCACGATGCGATAGCCATTTTCGCGCCCGCCGAGTCCCTGTGCCCGGGCATACGATGCCGCGGCCAACAGAAGCCGGCCCAGCAGTTCGGCCTGGTCGGGTGTCGCGTCATCGAGGGTCGGAATGGGCTCGCGCGGGATGAACAGCACGTGCGTGGGTGCCTGCGGGTTGACGTCGGTGAAGCCGACGATAGCGTCGTCTTCGTACACGATGTCAGCAGGGATCTCATGGCGGATGATCTTGGCGAAAAGGGTATCGGGCATGGCGGCGATCCGGGCGTGAAAGCGACCGTGCTAGCCTAGCACGCAAGCAACAAGGCGCCGGGGCGTGGCAGATCAATCGTCGCGTTGCGGCTGGCGGCTGCCGAACGCATGCGCCAGGGTGGAGCGATCCACGTATTCCAGTTCGCCGCCCATCGGCACGCCATGGGCAAGCTGCGTGGCGCGCACGCCGGCGGCCTCGGCCAGCCGCGCGAGGTAATGCGCGGTGGCCTGCCCCTCCACCGTGGAACTGGTCGCGATGATCATCTCGTCGATGTCCTCGTCACCCAGCCGCCGGGCCAGAAGTTCCAGGCCCAGTTCTTCCGGACCCAGTCCGTCCAGCGGCGACAACCGCCCAAGCAATACGAAGTAGCGCCCACGGTAGTCGGTGGCCTGCTCGATGGCGGCAAGGTCGGCCGGGCTTTCGACCACGCACAGGGTATGCGAGTCACGCTGGGCATTGGCGCACAACGCGCACACCGTATCCTCGCTGAAGTTGCGGCACAGCGTGCAGTTGCCGATGCGCTCCATGGCCGCATGCAGCGCAACAGCCAGCTTGCGCCCGCCCTCGCGATCCCGTTCAAGCAGGTGATAGGCCATGCGTTGCGCACTCTTGTTGCCCACGCCAGGCAGGCAACGCAGGGTGTCGATGAGGTCGGTGAGAAGATGCGAGCCGGTGGTCATGGGCAAACACCCGACGGCGCGAGCCCGTCACACGCGTCACGCATGCGCAGATCGGCCGCGCCGGTGGGTACGGCGGCGAGCCACGCGGTGCGCCGCAGCCGAGCCATCAAAACGGCAATGTCATGCCGGGTGGCAACTGCAGTCCAGATGTGAGACCACCCATTTTTTCACGGCTTGCCTCCGCCACCTTGTTGACGGCGTCGTTCACCGCCGCGGCAACCAGGTCTTCGGCCATTTCCGGGTCGTCGGCAAACAACTGGCGATCGATCGTGACATGCCGCACCTCGTGCGCACCGGTCATGGTGACGCTGACCATACCCCCGCCGGCATTCCCGGTGACTTCCAGTCGCGCGACTTCTTCCTGGATGCGCTTCATCTGCTCCTGCATCTTCTGCGCCTGTTGCATCAATTGTCCAATCTGGCCTTTCATGAATGGGACTCCGGGGATGTTGGCTTGTTGGGTCGCACGGAACGGGCTACCACGGTGGCGTCGAAATCACGCTTCATGGCCTGAACGAAGGGATCGGTTTCGATGGACTGCTCGGCGGCCTGCTGTTGTCGATCCCGGGTTGCCTGCGCCTTGGCCGCCGGAGTGACACCGACGTCCGGTGCATGCACGAACTTGAGCTTCACGGGGTACCCCAATGCGGCACCCAGTTTTTCCTGCATTTGTCCCGCCATGGGCTCGACGACCAGCCCGGCCTTGTCCGCCGGCAGGGCCAGGGTCATTTTCCCACCTTCGATCGATTGCAGCGAAGCGTTGACTGCCAACTCGCGCATCAGGCCATGCAACCCGGCCTTGCCGATCAGGGCCTCCCAATCCGGCAGGTCGCCGGCAGCCGCGGGCGATCCGCCGGCCGGTATCTTGGCGGCCGGGGCTGCTGGTACTTCGTGCGATGCCGGCGCGGCGGGCGGCTCCGATGGTGCCGCAAGCGGGTTCGTTCGCACGGCTTCAACCGTGGCCTTGGGTACGCTGGTCGTCGATGGGGATGAAGCGGACGCGGCGGTCACCGTTCGTGGATGCGAATGCCGCGTGGATGTTGCGCCATCGCGATCGGCCACGGCACGGCGGCGCATATCCCGGCTACCCGTATCGTCGGGTTCGGGGCGAAACGCCAACATGCGCAGCAACGTCATCTCGAAGCCGGTGCGCATGTCCGGCGCCAAACCCAGTTCACGCTGGCCGCTCAACGCCAGTTGGTAATACAACTGCACGTCCTGCGCGTCCATCGACGTCGCCAGGCGCGCTACGGTCGCCTCATCGCCTCGATCGGCTTCGTAGCCGGGTATGAGCTGATGCAGCTGGATGCGATGCAGCAATGTCGCCAGTGCGTCCAATACGCCGCTGAAATCCGGCGAAAACGACGCCATGTGGTCACACGCGGCCACCAACGCCTTGCCATCGCCCGCTGCAATCGCATCGAGCACGTCGAACAGCTGGTTGCGCTCGACGGTGCCCAGCATGGCACGCACCTCATCCGTCCTGAGCGCCCCGTTGCCGTAAGCGATGGCCTGGTCCAGCAGCGACAGCCCGTCACGCAGCGAGCCGTCCGCGGCACGGGCCAGTTCGTCGACAGCATCTTCCTCGTGTTCGATGCCCTCGGCATCCAGAATATGCCGGATCTGGCCACGGATCTGTTCCGGCAGCAGGCGCTTGAGGTTGAAGCGCAGGCAGCGTGACAAGACGGTAGCCGGAAGTTTCTGGGGATCGGTCGTGGCAAGCAGGAACTTCACGTGTGGCGGCGGCTCCTCCAAGGTTTTCAGGAGCGCATTGAAGGCGCTGCGCGAGAGCATGTGCACCTCGTCGACCAGATACACCTTGTAGCGTCCCCGCGCCGGTGCGTATTGCGCGTTCTCGATCATCTCGCGCACGTCATCGACACTGGTATTGCTGGCCGCGTCAATTTCCAGCAGGTCCACGAAGCGCCCCGCGTCGACCGCCTGGCACACGGCACACTCGCCGCACGGCTCGGCCGATTGCCCGCGCTCACAATTGAGCGATTTGGCGAAAATGCGCGCGATCGTCGTCTTCCCCACGCCACGCGTACCGGTAAACAGGTAAGCATGATGCGTGCGGCCGCTGTCCAGCGCGTTGGCGAGCGCACGCACCACATGCTCCTGGCCGACCATTTCGGAGAACCGGCGCGGGCGCCATTTACGCGCAAGAACCTGATAAGACATGCCGACATACCTTGGGGCGAACGGTGATTGTGCCAAGACCCCGCGCCCAAGTCAGCCTGTTCGGCCGGTATCCGTGATCGCCGAGACCGATCAGCAACGCGCCGCCAGCCGGAGCAGAAGCTCTGCCCCATCCATGCCAGGCAAATCCCGTCGCTGCTCCCGACCAAGACGGAACAACCTTCGAGATTCCCGGAAGGTTCAGTGATCGTGCCTTGCGCAATGCGGCTCTCCGCATCGCGTCCAAGTTCCGCAGCTGGCGACGCGATCCAATCCTGCCCGAGCCCCATCAGCAGCGGAAGCTACACCACGGGGCGGGACACAATCCTGGGCATCGATCAACTTCGCAATGGAACACAACCCGGGCGTCCATTGTTCGGCATTTGCCCAAGACTGTCGCGTCGATGCCGCGCCTTAGCAGGCGTTCACATGCGTTAACAACATATTAATTGCCAGCTAATGGAATCGGAATTATTCGTCGTGCGGCTTATCCAAATAGTGTGTGACTGTCATCGTGGCCGCACCGTAAGCACTCTCATGGCCACTGTTCTCATTTCCCCCCACAGGCCATTCACGCACAACAGGTTCCAAGGAGAATCTCCCCATGAAAAAGACCATTGTCGCCCTCGCTTTCGTGGCCACTGGCGCCATCTCAGTCCCCGTAGCCTTTGCCCAGACCACCCCTACCCAAAACAATGGGTACCAGTCCAGCTCTGTGAACAACAACGGGTACCAGTCTGCGCCCGCGAACAACGACGGCTACCAGTCCACCTCTGCGGACGACACCACGTACATGAATTCCACAACCGACGGAGGCTGGTTCCTCAACGGCCAGGCGGGTCGCACACACATCGACCACAGGCCGTACAACGGGCACGACACCGGCTACCAGTTGACCGGCGGCTATCGCTGGGCGGTTGCGCCATCGACATTGTTGGGCTGGGAAGTCGGGTATAACGACCTGGGCAACATCAAGGCTCACAACGCCTTCAATAGCAACAAGGTGTACGACAGTTCGCGCTCAGCGCTGCACGGCTGGCTGCTCGGTGTAAACGGCCGTTTCAATATCACCCCCAAGTGGTATGTCGGCGCTCACGGCGGCCTGTACCAGTGGAAGGGGCATGGCCTGAGCAACAATTCCAACCCGCTGCATCGCAGCCTGAGCAAGACCGACTGGTTTGCAGGCGCTGGCGTTGGGTACAACATCACCAGCCACACGAGCGTAGGCCTGAATTACGACTACTACCACGCCAAAAAGGACAACGTGAACCTGAGCACGGACATGGTTTCGGTGGATGCCGAATATCGGTTCTAACCGGCTTCTCAGCCATCACGCAAACGGACAAGGGTGCCGCAACAGGCTGTGTCAAAACGCAACCAAGCGGTTGTTTTCACGAGGCGCCCTGCAAAGGGCGCTTCTTTTTTGAGGATGCTGTCGTCCCGTTGGTTGCGGCTTTTCGATCAACGTCACGGCACCCAACAGACGGATCAAAGCCGTCCAGCGGACGCAACGTGGTCCGGTGCGCGTGCTGGAAGTAAGCCTTACCAGCCACGCAACGCGGGGTTCAGGTCGGCTACCGTCACCGCCAACG
>CAYOEF010000136.1:0-7416 GCA_964402805.1 uncultured Rhodanobacteraceae bacterium
GGTCAACACGTTCTGGCCGGGGTCGTGAAGTCGTCGGGACGGTTTCATGGTCGCTCCGTGTGCGGGCGGGTTTCGACAGTCGTCGTTCGATGATGGCGAGAAAAGGGTGTCCGGGTCACCGGTTGCCGACCAGTGCGAAGCGTGGCGCCACGGCGGGCAGGAAATCGTCGGCGCCGAACCGGCGCAGGTCGCCGATGCGCGCGATGCGGATGTCGGCGGCGGCAATGTCATCGTCACTGGCTTCGGCGGCGTAATGGCCCTGGCGCACGAACACCGTGGTCAGCCGCGCGCCGAGGATCTGTTTCATCTGCGCCAGCAGGCCGGGCTTGTCGTCGACCATCACGTAGCGATCGGCCGGATAGCGCTGCTGTACCGAAGCGAGCATGCGCTGCTTGTGCAGGTAGATCAGCACGCGGCCACCGAGCGCGCCCCACAGGCCGGAGCGCTGTACCTTGCGCGGCTGGAACACCACGTCGCCGTCGGACAGGATCACCGTACGACCCAGCGTGTCCAGGTGCGCGATCGTTTCCCGTGCATGCGGGTACATGCGTTCGGCGAACGGGTATTCCAGCATGAAGGCCGACATGCCGAGCAGGTCGGGATCGTCGTCCAGGCCGGCGCGGAATTCCTGCAACGCGGCCAGGTAGTCGGCATAACCGAGCGTCTCGCGCAGGCGGCCGTAGATTGCCCAGTAGCGGTCGCATTCACCACGCCCGAAGTCGCGTTCCAGGCGGGTCGCGAGGTCGTCGTGGAAACGGTCGTTGTCGAGCAACGTGTTGTCGACGTCGAGCAGGAACACCGTGCCGGCCCGGGTCGGCGCGGAATCGTGCGGTTGGCGCGTTGCCATCACGGGAAGTTGTCTCCTTGTGGATATTGCCGTCCTGCCTGTTGCGCACTGCGCAGTTGCGCATGCAACCAGTGTCGCGTGGAAAACTCAGCGACTGCGGGGCAGGCGGATCTCCACGTTGTGCTCGCCGCCGTCGTCGACAAGCCTGATATCCGGCGTTGTCTGGACCGTGCCGTCGACCCGCAGCGAACGCGGGTCCGACGTGCCGGTCTGGCGTACATCGATGCGATACAGTGTATCGCGGTACTGGTAGTCCAGCGTGAATGCCGGCCACTCGGGCGGCAGCAACGGCATGACTGACAGGCGCTCGCCGCACCGGTGCAGGCCCAGCAGCGATTCGGTCACCAGGCGGTACATCCAGCCGGCGGAACCGGTGTACCAGCTCCAGCCGCCGCGGCCGACATGCGGCGGCACCGCATAGACGTCGGCAGCGATCACGTACGGCTCGACCCGGTAGGTGCCGATGCTTGCCGCGTCGATGCCGTGGTTGACCGGGTTGATCAGGCGCAGCAGTTCCCAGGCGCGCGTGCTGTCGCCCAGTTCGGCGAAGGCCATCGTGGCCCAGATCGCCGCGTGCGTGTACTGGCCACCGTTCTCGCGTACGCCGGGCAGGTAGCCCTTGATGTAGCCCGGGTCCGGCGCCGAGGTGTCGAACGGCGGCTGCAGCAATTGCACCAGGCCGGCTTCGCGGCGCACCAGATGGTGGTCCAGCGCGGCCATGGCCATTTGCCGGCGGTCCTTGTCGGCAGCGCCGGACAGCACCGACCAGCTTTGCGCGATGGCGTCGATACGGCATTCCTCGTTGTCGGCCGAACCCAGTGGCGTGCCGTCGTCGAACCAGGCGCGTCGATACCAGGATCCGTCCCAGGCATGGCGTTCCAGGTTGTCGCGCAGGGTTGCGGCCTCGAGCTCGCAACGTTCGGCGAAGGCCGCATCGCCGTGCCCACGCGCCAGCCCGGCGAAGCGCATCAGCACCCGGTACAGGAAGAAGCGGTTCATGCCGTCGTTCCAGTCGCCGCTGCCGATCAGTGGCAGGCCGCGTTCACCGAAACGCAGGCCGTGCTCGATGGCGCGCACGCAGTGCCGATACAGCGTTTCGCGCAGATCCGAGCGCCGCGGCAGGTCGTAGTACGACTCCTCGCCCGGCCCCAGCGCGCGGCCCTCGATGTAGGCCGCGGTTTCGTCCAGCACGCCACGATCGTCAGTAACATCGACGTAGCGGCAGGTGGCCAGCGGCAGCCACAGGTAATCGTCGGAACAACGCGTGCGCACGCCGCGGTCCAGTGGCGGGTGCCACCAGTGCTGCACGTCGCCTTCGGGAAACTGGTGCGCCGCGCAGCGCAGCAGGTGTTGCCGCACGCTTTCCGGCGCGGCGTGCACCATCGCCATCGCATCCTGCAGCTGGTCGCGGAAACCGAACGCGCCGCCGGACTGGTAGTAGCCGCTGCGCGCCCAGAAGCGGCAGGCGATGGTCTGGTACATCAGCCAGCCGTTGGCCAGCACGTCGACGGCCGGCTCCGGCGTGTGTACTTGAATCGCGCCCAGCGTGCGCTGCCAGTGTGCACGCACGGTCTCCAGAACGTCCAGCGCGGCGCCGGTCCCGCGCAAGCGCAGGGCCAGCGCGGAAGCGGCTGCCGCGTTGTGACCCACGCCCAGGCGGAACACCACATGGTGCTGCTCGCCGGGATCCAGGTCCAGCGTCCGCTGGATGGCCGCGCACGGGTCCAGGCCGGCGCCCAGGCGTCCGGACAGGTGTGCGTGGGCCAGGGCCGCCGGTGCGCGCGGGCTGCCGTTGCGGCCGATGAACTCGGTGCGGTCGCCGCTGACGGTACAGGCCTCGTCATCGCTGTCCAGGAATGCCGTGCGACCCGGGAACTCGGTGTTCCATGCATTGCGTGCCAGCAGCGCGCCGCTGGCCGGGTCCGATTCGGTGACCACGTGCATCGTGGCCTTGGCACGCAGGTCGCCCAGCAGCCACTCGACATAGGCGGTGACCGACAGCTGGCGCGCACGGCCGGATACGTTGCGCAGCTTCAGCATCGAGAACTTCACCGGCGCATCCAGCGCCACGTAGACCCACAGTTCGCACGCGATGCCATCCTCGACGTGCTCGAACACGCTGTAGCCGAAGCCGTGGCGAACCACGTAACGGCCTTCGCCACGACACGGCAGCGGCGTCGGCGACCAGTAGTGGCCGGTTTCCTCGTCGCGCAGGTACAGCGCCTCGCCGCTGGGGTCGCACACCGGGTCGTCGTGCCAGGGCGTGAGCCGGAATTCGTGCGCGTTCTCGCTCCAGGTGTAGGCGCTGCCGCTTTCTGATACCACGCTGCCGAAGTGGGGGTTGGCCAGCACGTTGACCCACGGCGCCGGCGTGGGGTGGCCGGCGTCCAGTTCGATGACGTACTCGCGGCCGTCGGCGCTGAAGCCGCCGTGGGGGTTGACCAGCTGCAGCGTGTCGCGCCGCGGCGGCGTGTCGGCGTCCGCATCTTCCGCCGCTGGCCCGGAACGTCGCGGACGGCTGGGTTCGAATGCAGGCAGCGAGGTTTCGGGGCGGCGCCGGCCGATCTGCTCGGCCAGGGTGCCACGGCCGTCGACCAGGATGATGCGCGCCGCGGCCTGCACCAGCAGGCGGTCCTCGCCGGACATCTGCTGCGCTGCACGCACGAAGATGCCGCCCGGGCGGTCGATCAGGTTGGCCTCGCTGCCCGAGGCAATCAGGCCCATGATCTGGTCGTGCAATTGCTGGCGGTAACCGGCGCGGTCCTCGGTCCAGATCACCAGGTCCACCAGCAGGCCCTTGAGCCGCCAGTAGGCATGCGCCTGCACCAGCTGCCGCGCCAGGTCGATGCGTGCCGGGTCGGCGATCTTCAGCAGCACGATCGGCAAGTCCCCGGAAATGGCCTGGCCCCACAGGCCGGACTGGCCGCGGCGGTTGCCGGCGAGGATATCCGGCGCGGCACGCAGCGTGGCGTTGGCGTAGACGATGGAGGTGGCCATGTGCTCGTACAGTTGCGCGTCGACCAGCGAGGTGTTGAGCTGGCGCAGCGACACTTGGCTGTGTGTCCAGGCCAGGTCGAACACGCGGTCGGCCAGGTGGCGGTCCTGGTACTTGCTGATCAGGCCCATACAGGCGGCGCGGTCGGCGCCGATGCCGGTGACCAGGTCCACCGTCGCCGACTGCTCCGGTTCCAGGGTGATGCGGCAGCGGATGGCGACGACGGGGTCGAGTACCGCCCCGGCGCTGTCGGACAGGCGCACGTGCTCGCCGCCGCCGTCCAGCGCCTGCGGGTGTTCGGTGTCGCGGCCGCGACCGATGAACCGCGCGCGGTCGGTCTCGTAGGAAATCGCGTCGATGTCGGCATCGTGCACGGCCAGCAGATGACACATCCATGGCACCTGTTCGTCGGCGGCGCGCGGTCGGCGCGTGCACACGATGGCCTGCAACGAACGCAACAGCTCGGTCTGCACGAACAGATTGCTGAAGGCCGGATGGAGCGCGTCGGCGACGGCCGGAGCCAGCACCACCTCGGCGTAGCTGGTGAGCTCGATGGTGCGGCGCTCACGGCCGCGGTTGGTGATGCGCGTGCGGCGCAGCTCGATGTCGTCCTCGGGCGACACCACGACCTCGGTATGCGCGTCGAAGTCGCGTTCGCGCACGCGGAACTCGGCGCGGGCTTCGGAGAAGACCGCCTCGTGCAGCTCGGTCCGGCGTCGCGTGGGCTGGAACGTGGTCGACCAGAACGCACCGCTGGCGACATCGCGCAGGTAGCAGAACGTGCCCCAGTGGTCACGGGTGATGTCCTCGCGCCAGCGCGTGACCGCCAGGCCGCGGCAACGGCTGTAGCCACCGCCGCCACTGCTCACCATCACGTGGTAGTTGCCGTTGGACAGCAGTTGCAGTGCGGGGCGCGGGCGATCGGGATCGGCGAACACACGCAGGAGTGTCTCGGCGATGCGGGCGGGCGCGTTGAATCCGGGGAAGCCGGTGGCGTGCATGTATTCGGCGGCGCTGCGCGGC
Source organism: uncultured Rhodanobacteraceae bacterium (assembly GCA_964402805.1). Classification (GTDB taxonomy): domain Bacteria; phylum Pseudomonadota; class Gammaproteobacteria; order Xanthomonadales; family Rhodanobacteraceae; genus Oleiagrimonas. The sequence goes on from CAYOEF010000136.1 coordinate 4,866, forward strand.
ACGCGTTCCTGCAGCAGCAGCACCGTGGCGCGGCATTGCGGGTCGGCGGCAAAGCGCCGCTGCATCGGCTGGTCCAGCAGGGCATGGGCCAGCGCCAGCAGGCTCATGCCCTGATGATGGGCCATGAACGACTGCACCAGCGCCGAGTCCTGGCCGCGCGGCAGGCGCGCCGGCGTGTAGTCGACCGCCTCGTACAGCCCGAAGCGGCCTTCCACGCCCTGATCGGACAGGCGCTCGAGGTTCTGCGTGGCCGCCTCGGGCGACACCATCAGCGCCAGCGCCGATGCATAGGGGGCGATCACCACATCGTCGCCGAGGCCACGCTTGAGGCCCAGGCCGGGCACGCCGAAGGCGCGGTACTGGTACACGAAGTGCGCGTCCAGCGTGTTGTAGCCGGACTCGGATACGCCCCAGGGCAGGCCGCGTTGGCGGCCGTACTCGATCTGGCGCGCCACCGCGGCACGGCAGGTCTGGTCCAGCAGTGTGCCCTCGTAGTTGGGCATCACCAGCATCGGCATCAGGTACTCGAACATCGAACCGGTCCACGACAGCAGCACCGGCTCGCCGCCGCTGGAGGCCAGCAGGCGGCCCAGGGCGAACCAGCTTTCCTGCGGCAACTGTCCTTGTGCGATACCCACGAAATTGGCCAGCCGTGCCTCCGAGGCGAGCAGGTCATAGAAGCTTGCATCCAGGCGTCGTTCGTTGACGTTGTAGCCGATCGACAGCAGATTGCGGTTGGTGTTGTACAGGAAACGCATGTCCATGCGCGCCAGATCAGCGGCTTGCGCGGCCACGCGTGCGTATGCATCGATGCGCTCCGCGGCACGGCGACGCACGATTTCAGCGCGCGCACGATGGTCCGGTGGCCATGCGTCCGGGTCGATCGCGGCCAGTTGGCGCAGCGTCGGCATGGGTGGTGCGGTCGGCATGCCGCCGGTTGGTGCGCCAATGTCGAAAGCCGCCAGTTCCGCGTGCAGGTCGGCGCACTGGCGCAACCATGCCGCGCTCCAGAATGCGCCCTCGCTGTCGGCCGCGTACACCAGCGCCGTGACCAGCGCGTGTGCGTCCGCGTGCAGGCGAGCCAATAGTGCCGCGGCGGCGGCCAGCGTGGCCGGCGGCTGTGCCAGCGCGACGTCCAGGGCCTGACACCATGCATCCAGCCGGGCCAGCGCGCCCGGGCCGGCGCTGGTGCCAGGCAGGTGCCGCAGGATGTCGACGGTATCGGTGAGCCCTTGCAGCATGCGCGGTGCGAACAGTGGCTGGTCGGCCACGGCTTGCAGGCCCGGCGCCAGCGTCAGCAGGTGTCCGGCCAGGTTGCCGCTGTCGACGGCGGAGACGTACAGCGGCTGCAGTGGTTGCAGTGTTTGCGTGTCGTACCAGTTGTAGAAGTGGCTGCGGAAGCGCGGCAATGCCTGCATGGTGCCCAGGGTGGCGTCGCAACACTGCAGCAGGCGACCACCGCTGAGGTAACCGAAGTCCCAGGCGGCCAGGTACGCCAGCAGCCCCAGGCCCATGTTGGTGGGGGAAGTGCGGTGGGCGATGCTGGCCACCGGTTGCTCCTGGATGTTGTCCGGCGGCAGCCAGTGGTTCTCGGCCGTGACGTGCGTCTCGAAGAATGCCCAGGTCTTGCGTGCCAGCCGGCGCAGGAAATGCCGCTGCGCGGGTGTCGGCACGAACGCATCGCGCGTGCGTGCGCGGCTCAGCCACCACGACAGCACCGGCGACAGCAGCCACAGCAACAGGAACGGCGCGGCCTCGGGCAGCACTTCGCGGCGCAGCAACGCCAGCGTCACCGCCAGCACGACGGCCAGTGCCGGTGCAATCCACATCGCACGGTACAGGCCGGCCAGCGCATTGCAGCTGCCGCGTTCGGTGTCGCGCGAGGGGCTCCATTGCAGCAGGTGACGGCGGCTGGCAAACATGCGCCACAGCGTGCGCGTGATGGCGTCCAGGTGGTACAGCGTCTCGTGCGGCAGCCATGCCAGGCCCAGTGCGGTGCGCGTGAAGTGTTGTGCGCTGGCGCGCAGGGCCACCAGCAGATGCTGTTCCAGCAGCATGTCGCGCGGCTTCTGCGCGAGGTCCAGCAACGAGGACAGCAGCGGCAACGTAAACATGATCACCAGCACCGACGCGGTCCATGCCAGTGCCGGCGTCACCGCCAGCCAGCCCAGCAACAGCAGGCCCAGCAGCGCCGGCGGCAGCAGGCTGCGGCGCAGGTTGTCGAGGATCTTCCAGCGCGACAGCGCCGACAGCGGGTTGCGACACAGGCCACCGCGCGCGGTGGGCGCCCAGGGCAGCAGCCACGGCAGCAGTTGCCAGTCGCCGCGTATCCAGCGGTGGCGACGCTTGACGTCGGCGTCGTAGCACGCGGGATATTCCTCGTACACCTGCATGTCGCTGAGCAGGCCCGAGCGCGCGTAGCAGCCCTCGACCAGGTCGTGGCTGAGGATGGCGTTCTCGGGGAAGCATCCTTCCAGCGCCTGTTCGAACGCATCCACGTCGTAGATGCCCTTGCCGATGAACGAACCCTCGTCGAACAGGTCCTGGTACA
>CAYOEF010000137.1:0-7348 GCA_964402805.1 uncultured Rhodanobacteraceae bacterium
GTCGCGCACCTCAGCGGCGCGCCCATCATGGCCACCGACCTGCGTGCCTCGGCATGCCTGGTGCTGGCCGGCTTGGTCGCCACGGGCGACACCAGCGTCGATCGCGTCTACCACATCGATCGCGGCTACGAGAACATCGAGGAAAAGCTGGGCAGCCTCGGCGCCAATATCCGCCGCCTTCCCAATTGAGCCGAATTCCCCGGTTGCAGCACGGGTTTTGGGCACGGCACGCCGTGCCCGTACGTCGCCCGGTTGGGGCAACAGGCGCGGGTTTCGTTTCGTAGGGGCACGGCGTGCCGTGCCCCAATCCTCCGACGTTGCCACGCACACCCCTTCAATCCACGGGATCGACCGGGTTTCGCGGGCGCCTGGGGATGGCGGTTGCAAGCGTACACACCAGGGCGGCGCTCAACAGGATTTCGACGGTAGCGGGAGCACGCGCCGTGGACATGATCCAAACGCCGTGGCAAAAGTAGAACAGTGCCAGGATGCCCGCCCACAACAGGGCGCGCGTGGGGCGGCGCAAGGCGAGCAGGGGCAGCAGCAACGGCACGAGGGCGATCAGGGCGACAGGCCAGCCGGATCCATGCGGCGGTGGCATCCACCATACGTACCAGACCACCTGCAACGCGGCCAGGCCGGCCCATGCCCAGTAACCGACGAGTCGGCCGGTACGTCCCTGCCGTCCAAGAGCCACGGCCGTATTCATGTGACGCCCTCCCTGAGGGGATGGATGGGTATTGCAGGCGTACCGCTGCCCTGATGCGGGGGGCCATGGTGTGATGCGATCTGGCGCAACGCACGCACCGGAGCCCGCGCGATCGACGACCGCGGCAGCGCGCCACTACCCCGATTGCGTTAGTGTAACGAGTACCCAGTCCATGTTGCATGAGGCCGCCATGGCCGTTTCCTTCGACCGTGACCGTATCCGCGCCTTCGGCCAGTTCGTGTGGCGGCGTTTTCGCGACGACAAGTGTTTCGAAACCGCCGGAGCGCTTTCCTACACCACCTTGTTTGCGCTCGTGCCGTTGACTGCTGCGGTATTCGGGATTCTGAGCGCTTTGCCTGCCTTCCAGGGGCTTACCGGACGCCTGCAGCAGTTCGTGTTCGAGAATTTCGTGCCAGCCGCCGGGGCTGCCGTACAGCATTACCTGTTGCAGTTTGCGGGCAACGCAAGCAAGTTGACCGGCCTCGGGATCGCCGTCTTCCTGTTGTCGGCGCTGGCGATGATGGCCAGCATCGAGGAACGTTTCAACCGGATCTGGCGCGTGAGTGGACGGCGCGCGACGGTGTCGCGGTTCCTCATGTACTGGGCGGCGTTGACACTGGGTCCGATCCTCGTCGTGACGGGCCTTACCCTGACGTCCTACCTCACCGCTTTGCCGCTCCTGGGCCACATCACGGGCCACGTTGCATTCCTGCCGTTCTGGGGCGTGTTGCCATTCATGGTGACGTGGGTGGGCCTGTTTGCAATGTACATGCTGGTACCCAATCGGCGCGTACCGGTGAAATATGCGGCCCTGGGCGCGGTACTGGCGGCGCTGTTGTTCAGTTTCGCGCGCTGGGCATTTGCGACCTATGTGCGCAACGTTCCTTCCTACGAGCAGATCTACGGACAACTGGCGGTCATCCCGATCTTCCTGCTGTGGATCTATCTGTCATGGATCATCATTCTCCTGGGCGCGTCGATCACCGCGTCGCTGTCCGCGTTCGAGTACCGGCCGAATACGGCCCGCCTGCCTGAGGGCTGCGAGTTCCTGGGCCTGCTGCACCTGCTGAAGCATCTTGTTTCCATGCAGCGCAAGGGTGCCGGTATGGGTGAGGAAGCCATGCTGCACTGCGAACCGTTCATGACCCCGGACCTGCTCCAGCGTTATCTTGGCGATCTGCGGCGTGAGCAACTGATTCGCGCCGCGGAGGGCGGCAACTGGATGATGGTGCGGCATCCCGGTACCGTGTCCCTGGCGGACCTGTACGAGGCCGGGAATTACCGGCTGCCTTTGCGTGCGCACACGGCGGCCCCGTCGCCGCTGGCGGGCCTGCCCGAGCCACTGATACGCCAGATCGACGAGCTGGCGCGGCAGGTGCAGGGCGGGCTCGACCACTCCCTGGAGGAAAGCTTTGTGGGAGAGGATGGGTTGACCGGCCCTGTGCGCGCCACGCCATCGTGCCCGTGAGCGGCAATCCGCGTCACGCAGGCGGGCAGGGCACCTGCGGCGATGTCGTGTGCGCGAGTCGCCGTTTGGCGGGGTGCGGCAAGTTCGCCATATATGTGAAGTTGTACATCCATCCGTATGATATGAAACATGATATTTTCGACAATGCTTGGATGCATCAAGCCGGAGAATCCCCATGAGTTGTCGCCGGTTTCTCGTCTCCGGGCGTGTCCAGGGTGTGTTTTTCCGTGCGTCCACGCGTGAGCGGGCGCTGCGGCTGGGACTTGCCGGCTGTGCCGTAAACCTTGACGATGGGCGTGTCGAGGTCGTGGCCCGCGGCAGCGACCGGGCGCTGGATGCACTGGAAGCGTGGTTGCACGACGGGCCACCGGCCGCGCGAGGATGCGGTGCACAGCGAGGCGCTGCCCGAGTCGTTCGTCGCGTCCGGGACGTTCACCACCGGCTGAGTCGTGACCAGCCGCCGATGGCGCGTGCGTCAGTGCGGTCGGCGCTCGCGCGGCAGGTGATTGACCAGGAATTCCATCTGATCCGCCAGGATGTTGCGATTGGACAGGATCAGGTGCTCCACCCAACTGGGGCGATACGGGATGGCCAACAGCGGCATGCCGGACTCCTGCGGAGTGCGGTTGCCCTTTCTGACGTTGCACCCGGTGCAGGCCGTGACCACGTTTTCCCATTCGTTGCGCCCGCCACGCGAGAGCGGCACTACGTGGTCGCGCGTCAGATGCGGGCGTGCAAACTGGTTGCCGCAGTACAGGCACATGTGCCGGTCACGCGCAAACAGCGCGGTGTTGGTCAAGGCGGGCGTGGGGTCCGCGGCGCGGCCGTGGCAGTGCCCGGAGCTGGCCACGATGGGGTGCAGGTTGAGGATGCTGCGCTCGCCACTGACATGGTTGGTTCCACCGTGGACCGCGAGGCAGGGCTCGCCCAAGGTCCACGCGACGGCCTCGCGCACATACAGGCATACCGCGTCCTGCCAGCTGATCCAATCCAGGATGCGGCCGGTGATGTCCAGGGCCAGCACACGCGTGTTGGCAAGGCCATGTAGTGGTACGACAACGGACGACATGCGTATCCTCCGGTGACAAAGGGCGCCATTGCGCCATCTACACACGTCTGACGCTTCCAGCATAACCAAATTTCATGCGCGAGGCATCCGGGGCCGGAGCGGGATTTGCATGGCTGGCGGCGCTTGCACCCGCATGATGCCAGCCGTAATTGGCCGGGTGAGGGGCCGCCGTGGTTGCCGCCACCGCTGGCCGTGACCCCGAACGATATTGCGCCACGGCCTGGCAAAAGTCCTGTTTTTGTGTGTGGCGGCATTGTTATAGTCGCGCGTACCAACGGCGACACGGCCTTGCCGAGGTTCGCGTTCGGTGCCCCCAAGCCTTGATGACCGGAGACGACTGGCATGGCCGAAGTGTTGTTGTACGAGCGCCCGATACCACTCAACCGCGACCGCCACCTGGATCTGCGCCTCAAGCCTCTTGAGGGAGCCGCCTTCGCCGCCAATGTCCATTCGGTTCCATTGGCCGGCGCCGAGTTTCCGTTCGCCGCGCGCGACCTGCCTATCGTGTTCGGTGGCGACAGCGTCGAGGACGCGGCCCCCATTGCGTTGCTGGGCCTGCACCAGTCGGAAAACGTGTTTGTCGATGCGGACGGAGTTTGGGAATCGGGCATTTACGTGCCCGCCTTCATTCGCCGTTATCCCTTCGTGTTGGCCGAAAAACCGGATGCAGCCGGAGGCGACGACTTCACGGTGTGCCTCGACGAGGCATGCACCGGCTTTGCGGAAGGCGACGGCGAGCGCCTGTTCAACGAAGACGGGACGGATACCGAAGCCCTGAAGACGGCCGTGAGGTTCCTTACGGAATTTCAGCAACAGGTCACGCGTACCCGCGCTTTCACGGCGCGCCTGCGCGAGCTGGACCTGCTCCTGGCGCGAACCATCCATGTACAGGAAGAAGGCAGGAACCTGGCCATCAACGGGGTTTTCGTGGTCGACGAAGACAAGCTGCGCGCACTCGATGCGAACGTCGCGGGTCAATTGCTGAAGGACGGCAGCCTCGGCTGGATTTACTCCCACCTGCTTTCGCTATCCAACATCGACCGGCTCAAGGCGCGTACCGACAAGCGCAGGCAGGCCATCACCGGGCAGGAGTGAGGTAGCTCCCCCGGCGGCTTGAAGCACGCCAACTGCTCCGGCCCCAAACCCGCCGACTGCCGCCACGGTGCGGCGGTCGGCGTGCGCTGTTGCCTTGTGTGTGCGTGGCAGGGCATCTAAAATTGCCCACTCGCATGCGCGCGTTGTTGATTCCGGCGCCGTGCAAGTTCGGCATCGACGCGAAAGTGGCGGAATTGGTAGACGCACCAGGTTTAGGTCCTGGCGGGCAGCCCCCGTGGGGGTTCGAGTCCCCCCTTTCGCACCACGGTCGTCGATGAGTGTATCGGATGGCGCGGTTTCGTACCGCCCAATCATGCCCGTTGCGGGCAGTCTCGGGAGATTTCATGCAAGTTTCGGTGGAAAACGTGAGTGCACTGGGGCGCAAGCTCACGCTGAAGATACCCACGAAGCGTCTGGACAGCCAGATCAACGAACGGATCGTGCACCTGGGGCGCACGGTGCGCTTGCATGGTTTCCGGCCGGGGCGCGTGCCGCCGCAGATCATCCGCCAGCGTTTTGGCGAGCAGGTCCGCGGCGAGATCCTGTCCGACCTTGTCAACGAGGGGCTGCGCGAAGCATTCGACAGTGAAAAACTGCACCCCGTCACCCAACCGACGATCGATTCGGTGGGGGAGCCGGAAAACGGCGAAATCGCGTGCACGGCGAGCTTCGAAGTCATGCCGGAGTTTCCGGACATCGTCGTCGACGAACTTGAAGTGGAGCGCCCGGTCGCGGAAGTGACGGATGCGGACGTGGACGCCATGATCGAGACCCTGCGCAAGCAGCGTCGCCAGTTCAACGCGGTCGAGCGCGCGTCGCAGGAGGGTGATTTCGTCATCTTCGAGTACGCGGCGCAAGCGGGAGATGCCCGCGTTCCGGTCGAGGGTCTGGAACGCGCCGGCACGATACTCGGCGATGGTGGCCCGTGGAGCGTGCTCGATGGCGTGCTGACGGGTCGCGCGGTCGGCGACAACGTAAAGCAGGACGTCACTTTCCCCGCTGATTTCCGCATCAAGGACCTGGCCGGGCACGATGCCGCCGTCGAGGTGAACGTCATCAAGGTCCAGGAGGCGAAGCTTCCCGAGCTGGATGCGGCATTCCTCGCCCAGTTCGGCGTGGCCGACGGAGACATGGACGCGTTTCGCGAGGAGGTGCGTGGCAACCTCGAACGCGAACTCAAGAGCGTGCTTGGCGTTCGACTGAAAGACGAAGTGGCTGCAAAACTGGCCGACGCGTATGCGGATCTCGACGTACCACAGGCCATGGTCGACGCTGAAGTGAGAGCGATCGTGCAAGGGCAGGTCCGGCAGGGCGAGGAACCGTCCGCCGAGGCACTGGAAGCCGCGCGTCCGGAGGCCAGGCGCCGCGTGGCGGCTGCACTGCTGATGGGCGAGATCGCGCGGGCGCAGAAGCTGGAACTGGACCGTTCGCGCGTTGCCGAGTTGATGGCTGCGATCGCCTCGACCTACGAAGAGCCGGAGAAAGTCATTGAAATGTACAATGGCGATTCCCAGTTGATGGCAGGCCTGCAAAATCGCGTGATGGAAAGCCAGGTGGCCGAGTGGGTGGCCGACAACGCCAAAACCACGGACAAACCCCTGAGCTTTGATGCGGTGATGCGCCCCGGTCAGGCCTGACCCCGTGCGGCAGGGTCGGGTGGACCGGCGGCCTGCCGACCTCGACCCTCTGCACCACTGGAGATACCCGTGTCCAGCACTGTCCAAAACATTACCGCGCTCAACCTCGTGCCGATGGTGGTCGAGCAGACCTCCCGCGGCGAGCGCTCCTACGACATCTATTCGCGACTGCTGAAAGAGCGCGTGGTTTTCCTCGTCGGCCCCATCGACGACAACGTGGCCAACCTCATCGTCGCGCAGATGCTGTTCCTGGAATCGGAAAATCCGGACAAGGACATCAACTTCTACATCAACAGTCCCGGTGGCGTCGTGTCGGCGGGCCTGGCCATCTACGACACCATGCAGTTCATCAAGCCTGACGTCAGCACCATGTGCATCGGGCAGGCCTGCAGTGCCGGGTCCCTCTTGCTCATGGCTGGCGCGAAAGGCAAGCGCTATGCGCTGCCCAATTCCCGCGTGATGATTCACCAGCCTTCCGGCGGCGCCCAGGGGCAGGCGACCGACATCGAAATCCATGCACGCGAAATCATACACTTGCGGCAACGCCTGAATGAGCTTTATGCGCTCCACACCGGCAAGACGGTCGATGAGTTGCAAAGCGACATGGAGCGCGACCGGTTCATGAGCAGCGACGAGGCCAAGGCTTACGGCCTCATCGACAAGGTCCTCGGGCGGCGTGCCGATGCGGACAACAAGTCGGCGTGACCGCGAGACGCCGGATTTGCCGTGGCATGGATGTCTTTTTGGTTCACGTGTGCCGCGTGATCCCGGCGTGGATCGCGGACGCGCTATGCTATCCTCGCTGCGCAGTTGGGTTCAGCCTGGGATGACAGTATGAGCGATGATCGGCAGGGCCATTCCGACGAGAGCGGGAAGATCCTTTACTGCTCCTTCTGTGGCAAGAGTCAGCACGAAGTACGCAAGTTGATCGCGGGTCCGTCCGTGTTCATTTGCGACGAGTGCGTCGAACTGTGCAACGACATCATCCGCGAGGAACTGGAAGAGAAGGTCGCCTCCGAGCACGCCAAGCTACCCAAGCCGCGTGAAATCAGCGACTCACTGGACCAGTACGTCGTCGGGCAGACGCGCGCCAAGAAGGCGCTGGCCGTGGCGGTCTACAACCATTACAAGCGCCAGGAATCGCGTCAGCGCGACGATGGCGTCGAATTGTCCAAGTCCAACATCCTCCTGATCGGTCCGACCGGGTCGGGCAAGACCCTGCTGGCCGAAACGCTGGCGCGGCTGTTGAACGTGCCTTTCACCATTGCCGATGCCACCACCTTGACCGAGGCCGGCTACGTCGGTGAGGACGTCGAGAACATCATCCAGAAGCTGCTGCAGAAGTGCGACTACGACGTGGACAAGGCGCA
>CAYOEF010000138.1:0-7317 GCA_964402805.1 uncultured Rhodanobacteraceae bacterium
CCAGCAGCATGTTGAGCGCGAAGTTCTGTTCGCGGTTGCGCGCGGTGATGCCCCATACGCTGTGGTTGGGTTGGGTGTGGTCGTCCAGCAGCTTGAGCCTGGCCTTGCCGTCGGCGATATCCGCCACGCGCAGTTCCACGCTGTTTTCGCCGGGCAGGTAGAGGCACTGGTTGGGGTGCCATTGCTCGTCGGCGGTCGGCGCCAGTTCGTACCAGGTGTGCGTGTCACCGTTCCACGAGCGCAGGTCGGGGTGGCTGTCCCAGAAATCGGCGGGCAGCTCGGACACCCCGGTGTAGAGCAGGGAAAAGTCGTCCAGGGCGCGGTCGTTCTGGTAGTCCTCGGCGATCAGGCCGTAAATGGTCGCCTTGATGCGCAGGTTGATGTCCTTGGTGACCAGGGCCACCTGCGCCTCGGGATTCTGTTCACGGTAATTGAGTACCGCCGACAGGATCTGGTTGTCGGCTTTTGCATGGCCTTCGTCCGCGTGTTGCTGGAAGTACAGGCGACCGGGCTCCGTCTTGCGCTCCAGCACCAGTCCTTCCGGATCAAGCAACGGCAGTCCCCCGGCGATGCCATGGCTGTTGCTGCGTTCGATCAGTTCGTCCAGGAATCGGCTCACCTGGCGCGCATTGCGTGCAACTTCCGAGTTGCCGCGCTTCTTCTCGTCCAGTTCCTCGAGCACGGTCATGGGGAGGAACACGTCGTGTTCATCAAACCGGAACAGGCAGGTCGGGTCATGCAGCAGCACGTTGGTGTCGAGCGCGTAGGTGCGCTTGTCAGTGCCGGGTGGGGTCATGCAAGGAGGCCTCGCAGTGGGACGGGAAGGTGCCGATTGGCCATGCACGATGGTAGCGCGCGCACCCGGCGCATCGGTACGGTCACGGGGCGATGGCGTCCAGTACCGCTTGCGCGTGGCCGGCCACCTTGACCTTGCGCCACTCGGCGGCCAGGTTGCCTTCGGGGTCGATCAGGAAGGTGCTGCGCACGATGCCCAGGTGCAGCCGGCCATAAAGGCTTTTTTCGTGGATCACGTCGAATGCCTTGCACCAGGTCTCGTCGGTATCGGCAACCAGCGGGAAGGGCAGTGCATGCTTTTCGGTGAAGCGTTGGTGCGACTTCGGCGAATCACGTGACACGCCGACAATGCTCGCGTTGCGTGCTGCGAATTGCGGTGCCAGGTCGCGGAAGGCCTTGGCCTCGCTGGTGCAGCCTGGCGTGTTGTCCTTCGGGTAGAAATACACCACCACCCACTTGCCACGCAGTGACGCCAGCGACAGGTCGCTGCCGTCGGTGGTGGTGCCGGTGAGTGCGGGGACGGGTTGGCCTTTTTCAACCATGTCGTGCCTCGTCGTGATTCATGAGCGCATCGGGTCCATGATGGCATCCAGATTGAGCGTGTCGCACAGCTCGAGGAACTCGTCGCGCAAGGTGGCAATGTGGCTGCTGGACGGGATGCCTATCGTGATCTGGGCCTGGAACATGTCCGCCCCGGTTTGCATGGCCCGGTAGCGCATGGATGTCAGCTGCTCGATGCTGATGCCGCGGCGTGAGAAAAACTCCACCACCTCGGCCAATACGCCGTTGCGATCCGCCGAGACGATTTCCACGACGTAGGGCAGCAGGTGGCTCTGCGCCTCGCGCAGTTCGCTGCGATACCAGTTGAGGTGCAACTGGTCGTCCTTGCGCGCCATGCGCCCCAGTGACGATTCCAGCTTTGCGATGGCGTCCCACGTGCCGTGCGCCAGCAAGACGAGGGAAATATCGTCGCCAAGCGTCGATACGCGTGCATCGACGAGGTTGCAGCCGCAGTCGGCGATGCGTCGCGTCAAGTCAAGCAAGGGCGATTTTGCGACTGGTGAGAGGCTCTGGACGAGCAAATGCTTGCCGGTTGCAGGACGCTGCGAAGAGGGACAGTTCAAGACGATGGGTTCCGGGAGGCTGTCGCGACGGGCGATTCCGTGTGTGCCGTGGCGCGCGCCGCGCCGCCGCCAGCTTACTTGTCGCCGGACGCCTTATGCAAGCGTGCACGTCGCGGCCATGTCGCCTGTTTGTGCGTCGCTCCATCGCTGCTAAAGTGGAGTCCCTCCCGTTCCGACCAGGGCCGCACCCGGCATGTCGGGCTTCGGTGATGGTACCCTGCGCTTTCCATTGCACACGCTTGAAGACCATGGGCCCTGGCGGCATGCGCCAGGCACCGCGCGAAGTGGTTCCCGAACGGTTCGCGTGACGGGTTGCCCTTTGCATCTACACGTAACATCCAAACGGATCGACTGTCGTTCATGAAAAAACTGCTTGTCGCCCTCCTGCTTTCAACCCTGCTGGTATCCGGTTGCAGCTACCTCAGCTCCCATCGCCACGCATGGGAGAACGCAAAGCAGGAAAATCCGCTCGAACTTCCCCCGGGTCTGGATCGTCCGGTAACCAACGGCACGATGAATATCCCGCCGCCGGGCAACGCCGATACCGGTACGAATCAGTCGGGTGCGAATCAGTCGGGGGCTGCCGCGGATCAGTAGCCGCAGGCTGGCGTTCCGCCACCCGTCGTGGCGCCCGGCAAACGATTGCCGCGACCGGCGGGCAATCGCCGGCCGGTTGCCGCTCAGCGTTCCAGGAGCGGGAGCTTGTCCGGCGTCCCGTCCCATTCCTCGGCGTCTGGTGGTGGATCCTTGCGTTCGGTCAAGACCGGCCAGCTTTTCGCAAGCTCCGCATTGAGCGCCGTGAAATGTTCCTGCCCGGAAGGCAGGTCATCGTCCGGGAAAATGGCTTGGGCCGGGCACTCCGGCTCGCACAGCGTGCAGTCGATGCACTCGTCCGGGTCGATGGCGAGGAAATTGGGGCCTTCATGGAAGGCATCCACGGGGCACACCTCGACGCAGTCGGTGTACTTGCACTTGATGCAATTGTCGGTGACGACGAATGTCATGGCGTGGTTATCTTCGCACTGCCCGGCACGCGTGGAAAGGCTGGCCACGCGTCGCCCGGGATCGGGCTGGCGCAAGGCGATGGCGTTCGGCGTTCGCACTGGCCAAGCCTGAGCCATCCCGTGCAGGGGTGGTGCTCCCTACGAGACTCGAACTCGTGTTACCGCCGTGAGAGGGCGATGTCCTAACCGCTAGACGAAGGGAGCGCCCGGGTATGAAGCGCGCTAGTATAGCGGAATCCGCAGCATCGGCAACGCAGGTTTGCCTACAAGGATCGGAACCACTTGAAGCAGGAAAAAGGGATTATCCCGTCAGTAACGGCGCCGCGTGTGCTCGAACGCCCGGACCACAACCTTTCCAGAAAGTCCATCAGCAAGGGCGCGCTGCGCGTGCTCTACCGGTTGCACGAGGGCGGTTACCGCGCCTGCCTCGTCGGCGGTGCCGTGCGTGACCTGCTGCTGGGGCGCACACCCAAGGATTTCGACGTGGCCACCGATGCCACGCCCGAGGAAGTCAGGCGGCTGTTTCGCAATTCGCGTCTGGTGGGGCGTCGTTTCCGCCTCGCGCATGTCGTGTTCGGGCGCGAAATAGTGGAGGTTGCCACCTTCCGCGGCCAGGGCCCCGGCGTCGATACCGACGAACGGTGCGTGGTCGACGGACGACTGGTGCGCGACAACGTCTGGGGTACCATCGAGGAGGACGCCGTACGCCGCGATTTTCGGGTCAACGCGCTTTACTACGACATCGCGGATTTTCGCATCATCGATTATGTCGGCGGCCTCGAGGACCTGCATGAGGGCGTGTTGCGCCTCATCGGTGAGCCGGAACAGCGTTACCGCGAGGATCCGGTGCGCATGCTGCGTGCGGCGCGCCTGGCGGCGAAGCTGGGGTTTGCCATCGACAAGGCAGCCGAGGAGCCGTTTGCGCGGCTGTCCGGGTTGCTGGCCGATGCCGCCCCCGCACGCCTTTTCGAGGAGGCCCTGAAACTCTTCATGAAAGGCGATGCGGCCGCGAGCTTCCATACCCTGCAGGACCTCGGGCTTTTGGAAACACTGTTTCCGGATCTCGCACGGCGGCTCGACGGTGCCATGGACCCTGCCATGCGCGACATGCTCGAACAGGCCCTGGCCAACACCGACCAGCGTGTGCGCGAAGACCGCCCGGTGACACCGGCTTTCCTCTTTGCCGTTTTCCTGTGGCCGCGGGTGCGCGAAGTCGTCGGCGAGCTGGTGGATGAAGGCATGCAACCGGCGCTGGCGTGGCAGCGCGGCAGTTCCCGCGTGCTTGCGGAGCAATGCCGGCATGTGGCCATTCCGCGTCGTTTCACCCAGACCATGGACGAAATCTGGACCCTGCAGCCACGCTTTGCGCGGCGTACGCGCAAGCGCGCCATGCGTTTGCTCCAGCATCCACGCTTCCGCGCCGCCTATGACTTTCTCCTGCTGCGCGCCGGTGAATCGGAGGAAATGCGTGAGTTGGGCGACTGGTGGACACGGGCGCAGACGCTCGAGGCCGGCCAACTGGCAGCCGAACTGGCCACCGGCAACAGCGGCAACACGCCCGCGCCCCCGTCGTCCGGGCAACCGGCGCGGCGCCGACGGCGTGGCGGCCGGCGCCGGCGCTCGCGACAGGCGGAAACCGACCAGTGAATCCTGCCACGCGCGCCCACGTGGCCCTGGGGGCGAACATCGATGAACCGCAAACGCGGGTACGCGAGGCGCTGCGTGCGCTGGACGCGTTGCCGGCCTCGCGCGTGGTGGCGCGTTCGTCCCTGTACCTGACCCCGCCGTGGGGCATCGCCGACCAGCCCGACTTCGTCAACGCCGTGGCGAGCCTGGACACGACACTGCCGCCGCGGAAACTGCTGGCATGGTTGCAGGAGCTGGAAGCACGGGCAGGGCGGCGCCGTGATGGCCCGCGCAACGGCCCGCGTCGCCTGGACCTGGACCTGCTGCTGTACGGCGATACCCGTTGGCACGACGAGCGGCTGGAAATTCCACATCCGCGGATGCACGAGCGTGCCTTCGTGTTGCTCCCGCTGGCCGAGATTGCGGCGGATGCCATCGTGCCGGGCAAAGGCCGGGTTGCCGACCTTCTGGCCCACGTCGACACCGCCGGCTGCCGACGCCTCGACGAACCGGCCAGCTGAGTCGGGCGCCTGCCGAAATCGAGTCCTGGCTGAAACCGCTGCGCGCCAGGTCCGGGCGCTGCCTTCAGCGATCGAACGCCAGCCGCTGGCCCGGCCCCTTGTCCAGCACCGACTGCCCGTCCCAGACCAGCGCGCCGTTTACGAAGGTCGCGCGGATACGGTGCTTGAACGTCTCCCCTTCGAACGGCGACCACCCACACTTGGACAGGACCTTGCCGGCGTCAACGACGTACGGCGTGTGCGGATCGACCAGGACCAGGTCGGCGGCGTAGCCCTCGCGGAGGAAGCCGCGTCTGGCGATCCGGAACAGCCGCGCCGGGGCGTGGCTCATCGCCTCGACCAGCCGTTCGAGCGACAGGATGCCGTCGGCCACGTGCGCCAACGCGCTTTGCAACGAAAACTGCACCAGCGGCAGGCCGGAGGGTGCACGCGGGTAGGGCTGGTCTTTCTCGCTGGCCAGGTGTGGCGCGTGATCCGTGGCCAGCACGTCCATGCGGCCATCGGCGAGCGCCGCGAGCAGCGCCTTGCGGTCGCGCGCCTCCTTGATGGCCGGGTTGCATTTGATGCGAAATCCCAGGCGTGCGTAGTCCGATGCGTCGAAATGCAGGAAATGCACGCAGGTTTCGGCCGTAATGCGCTTGCCGTCGATCGGTCCGGGCTCGAAAAGGTCGGCCTCTTCCGCTGTGGACACGTGCAGCACGTGCAGTTGCGTGCCATGGCGCCGGGCCAGGGAAATGGCCAGTCGGGTCGAAGTGATGCACGCCTCGCGCGAGCGGATCCACGCATGCTCGGCGGCCGGTATGTCATCACCGTACCGTTGCCGTGCCTCGATGAGGTTGCGGGCAATGGTGTCGTGGTCTTCGCAGTGCGTCAGTACCGGCAGCGGTGAATCGCGAAACAGCGCCTCCAGCGTGTCCGCGTCGTCCACGCACAAGTTGCCGGTCGACTCGCACATGAAGATCTTCAGTCCCGGCACACGGCGCGGGTCGAGCCGGCGCACGGCCTCCAGGTTGTCGTTGGCCGCACCGAAATGGAACGCATAGTTGGCGTGCGACGTCGTGCTGGCGCGCGCGTACTTGGCTTCGAGCGCTTCCAGGCTGGTCGCGGGCGGACGCGTATTGGGCATCTCCATGAAGCTGGTGACGCCACCGGCCACGCAGGCGCGCGACTCGTGGGCAATGTCGGCCTTGGCGGTCATGCCCGGTTCACGGAAATGGACGTGATCGTCGATAATGCCGGGCAAAAGCCACATGCCGGACGCATCCAGGACCTGCTCGCCGGGCCGGGCGGCCAGGTCGCCGCCGATGGCCTCGATGATGCCGTCCGACACGCGTACGTCGGCTTCGAAGCGACGTCCCTCGTTGACGAACTCGGCGTTCCTGATGACCCAGGCTTCAGCCATGGCCGTGTTCCCCCTGGCGGTGGCGGCGCCGTGACAGCGTAAAGGTATCCGGTACCGGATCGATCCCGCCCTCGCACAGCGGGTGGCAGTGCAACAAGCGCCACAGCGTCAGAATGCCGCCGCGCAGCGGCCCGAAGCGTACCACTGCGATGCGGGCGTAGGTCGAGCAGCTTGGATAGAAACGGCAGCGCTGGCCCAGCAGCGGACTGACAAGGCGCTTGTAAAATGCCAACAGGAAGAGGATCAGACGGGTCATGAAGGTGTGGGTCGGTGCTTGCACCGGATTCCCCGCCGGCACGTTGCGCGTGAGGGTTGCCGATGTCACAGTTAAAGGCTATAACAGCGTGCCGCCAGTCGACAATGAACTATGGTGAGCATGGATCGACGCATCCGACCATAGCCGTCCGCGAAAGTGAGGGGTGAAACGTGGCCAAGAGCGAAAAAGCCATGAACAAAAAGTCGAAAACCAACGCCACTGCGGCCAAGCCCGCGCAGCGGTCGACCTCTGGCAAGGCGACGGCCGCCGGCAAGGGCACCACGCGCAGGTCAACGGCGACGCCGGCGGCCAAGCGGAGCACAGCCGGGAAGGCGTCTTCCGGTACGCATGCAACTACCAAGGCCGCCGCCAAGCCGGCCAACACGGCACCGCGTGGTGAATGGGGCATTACCAGGGAAGATGGCCGTTATGCCCTGCCGGCGTCGGCCCAGATCGATCTGCCCAAGGGCTATCGCCCCTCCGATTCCGAAGAGTACATGGGCCCGCGCCAGTTGGCCTATTTCCGTGCCAAGCTGCGCGACTGGCGCGACCAGCTGGTGGAAGAGTCGCGCCAGACCATCGACAACCT
>CAYOEF010000139.1:0-7312 GCA_964402805.1 uncultured Rhodanobacteraceae bacterium
CCCTATACGCGTGCGCTCATTGCCGCCATTCCGTCTATTGAAAAAAGTGGAGGTGCACTCGATCCCGTCCCCGGCGAACCGGCGGCGCATCGCACCACGGCGCCCGGTTGCGTCTTCGAGCGGCGCTGTCCGTTGCGGTTCGCGCGTTGCAGCAAGAAACCCGATCGCTTCGAGGTCGCACCCGGTCACGTCGTGGCCTGCTGGCTCGCGTCACCCGGCCGGGAGGATGATTCATGAGCAGCGCCCGGCCAGCATCCGAAGCCCTGCTCGAGGTCGTGGGCGTCGACAAGACCTTCATTTCGAAACAGCAGCATCGGCATATCCGCACCTGCGCGGCAATGCAGCTCTCGCTGACCGTCGCGACCGGCGATGCGTTCGGCATTGTCGGCGAATCGGGCTCCGGGAAATCCACGCTGGCGAACATGATCATGGGCCTGGAGCGACCCGACCACGGCGAGATCCGGTTCCGCGGCCGCAGCATCTCGGCGAAGCGCGCGTCATTTCCCTATGGCGACATCCAGATCGTGTTCCAGGATCCGCAGTCCTCGCTGGATCCGCGCATGCCGGTGCGGGACCTGCTGCGCGAACCGCTCGTGCCGCTTGGCCGGGGCGAGCGTCGGCGCCGTGGCGCCGACAGCCAGCTCGGGCAGATCATGCGGCAGGTTGGACTGCTCCCGGAGCACCTGGACCGGCGCAGCCATGAATTCAGTGGCGGACAGCGGCAGCGCATCGCCATCGCGCGCGCCTTGATGACGCGCCCGGGCCTGCTCGTGCTGGACGAACCCACGTCCGCGCTGGATGTCTCGGTACAGGCGCAGATTCTGAATCTCCTGGGCCAGCTCAAGACCGAGTACGGACTCAGCTACCTGTTCATTTCGCACAACCTGGCCGTGGTGCGCCACCTGTGCAACAAGGTCGCCGTGATGCACGCCGGCCGCATCGTCGAACAGGGCGACACGGCGCGCGTGTTCGACGCGCCACGACACGATTACACGAAAACGCTGCTGGCTGCCGCGCCGACCCTGGCGCCGGCACCGTGACGGCTGATCGCGCCCCCGCCCTTCAGACGGTGGCGACCGCATCCAATACGGGCACCTTGGGATCTGCCGGAATCAAGGCGTAGTCGTGCGCATTCGGAAGTTCGTAGTGCCACCACTCGGTCGGTATGGAACTGAAACCGGCATGCAGCATGATGCCGAGCAGCATCTGGCGGTTGCGCTGCACCATGGCCGACAGGTCGTCGCGATCGTGGTGGGACTGGTCGCACATCGCATCGAAACCCGTGCCCATGTCGAGCAGCCGGCCTGACGCATCCAGAAGGCCGAGGTCCACGGCGACGCCGCGGGTGTGGTTTGAGCCGGTCGCCGGATTGGCGACGTAGCGCGCATCCGGCAACAGGTTCCAGAACACGGCTTGCACCGCCGCCGGGCGGTAGGCGTCGAATACCATCAGCGTGTGCCCCGACTGGCGCGCGGCAAACACCGCGCGGTGCAGGCAATGCACGGCGTCCGGGCGCATCGCACATACGGCCCCGGGTGCGTACAGGGGCCGCCCCACCAGGTTGTCGGGCGTCGCATAGGCCAACGCAATGCGGATGCCATCCGCCGATTCGGTCAGTTCAACAAGCTCGGACATTGCACCGGTCCCGCGTGTATCCAAAGGATCATGGTAGTGCATCCGCGGGTCGACAACGGCATGTGAAAGGTCATGTCGATCGAATGTAATCCGGCGACGTAGTCGCTTGGATCACGCGTGTGGCGTGTGGCACACTCGGGCCCGCTTACCAAGCCGGTCGCGCGGCCGGATCATGTGGGACGTCGCGCGCGCACCGTGACGGTGGCTGCAACGGGGAATTCGGAGTTTGCCTGTGTCGCGGCGCCACACTGGATGGCGCCCACGCGAAGCACGTTGTTTGCGTGAGTTGGCGGGGGCGGCTGCGGACCAGCCTGTCGCGGCCGGCCGTCCGGATCGCTCCGGATGTGCAAATACATCCGGGACGTGGGGGAGACGCCAACCCGGGTCTTCGCCTGCGCCATCGTGCCACCGACTGTGGAACAGGGGAAATCGACAATGGGGCAGTTGGCAAAAGGCGTGATGCACGCCGCGATGGTTTTGCTCGTCACTGCGGCGGGCACGGCGATGGCCGCCGTGCCACCGATCAAGATCGGTGTACAGGCACCGATGAGCGGCAAATACGCGTTGGAAGGGCTCGGCATCGCCCGCGCCGTGAAGCTGCTGGCAAAGCAGCGCAATGACGCGGGCGGCCTGTTGGGACGCAGGGTCGAGGTGATCGTTTGCGACGATCAGGATTACCCGCCGCAGGCAGCCATCTGCGCGCGCAAAATGGTCATGGCCGGCGTCACGGCGGTGGTCGGGACCTATTCGGGCGACGCCACGCTGGTCGCCGGTCCGATTTACGCGGCCGCGGACATCATCCAAACCTCCGGCAACAGCAACAACGTACTCGGCACCAAGGGCTGGAACACGTTCTTTCGCAACGCGCCGTCCACCGCCGCGGAAGCCGGATTCATCGCCAACTACCTGGTCAAGGTCAGGCATTTCCATCGCATCGCGTTGCTGAGCGACTATTCCCGCCATTCCACGGGCCTGGCGCAAAGCGTTGCCAAAGAGGTGACGGCACGACAAGGCGACATCGTCGCCAGCACATCCATCACGCGTGGTACCAGGGACTTCGGCAGGGTACTGTCCGCCATCAAACCCGCCAAGCCGGACGCCGTTTTCTATGCCGGTCCCTTTGCCGAAGGCGCCCTGATCCGGGCGCAAATGGTGCTCCTTGGCATGCGGACCGCATTTATCGGGAGCGATTCGAACATGAACCCGGGTTTCACCAACCTGGCCGGGAAATCCTCCCAAGGCGCCATCATCGTCAGCGACTTTCCGGCGCCGGACGACATGCCCTGGCACGCCACCCGGAAATTCCTGGACGACTACACGCAAATGTACGGTTCAGCACCGCCGGGAATACACGCGCTGACCAACGCCGACGGCTTGCGCGCTGTTTTCGCCGCCATCGAAGCCACGCGGTCAACGGACCCATCCAGGCTGATTCCGTGGCTGCACAATTTGAAAAAGCCATTCGACGGGATCACGGGACCATTTACGTGGGATCAGCATGGCGAGCGCATCGGCAGCCCGATTGCGGCTTTCGAGATACAGGCCGACGGAAGCTACAAGAAGGTTTATCCGCAGGGCTGACGTCGCCCTGCTGAATGCCCGCCGGCACATCGCGCACGTCGGGCCGGCGCGGCCCGACTGCCCCGGTTGCTGGCGTATCGTTGCGCGCGGTTGCGTGCCGCCGGGCCGTATGACACGCGGCACCCGTGATGCCTACCCGCGCAACGCCTGACGGACTCAGGCCGTCGCGCGCACCGCCGCGGTTTGGCGCAGCACACTCGCGAACACCTCGGGCGGTTGCGCGCCCTGGGCCAGGATGACCCCGTCGAGCAGGAATGTTGGCACGGCGTGGATGTTGGCCGACGCGGCGGCAGCTTCGCCATCGCGCACCTCGGCCGCGTAGCGGTCGGAGGCGATGATTTCCGCCACGGTGGCCACGTCCAGCCCCAGGTCCCCCGCGACGCGTTTCAGCACCGTTGGGCTGGCCGGGTTTTCCGCCTTGCCGAAGTAGGCATCAAACAGGGCCAGGGCGAAAGCGGTCTGGCAGCCCTGCCCGCCAGCCCACGCGAGGACGCGATGGGCATCGAAGGTGTTGACCGCGCGTCGTTCCAGGGCACCGCTGAAATCAAGGCCGAGTTGCGTTGCCACATCGATGATCTGGCGTTGCGATGCCTCGACATCGGCCTCGCTGCGACCGTATTTGCGTACCAGGTGGGGAACGATGGCCTCGCCTTCGGGCGGCATGTCGGGCGCCAGCTGAAACGGGCGCCACGCCACGTCGAAGGCCAACCCGTCCGCGGCCAACGCGTGCAGCGCCAACTGCAGGCGCTTGTAGCCGATGGCACACCACGGACATGCGACGTCGGAAACGATGTCGATGGTCATTTTTTCGTTCGTCATGGCCTGTACCTCCACTGCACACATATGCCTAATGTATAATCACATTAGAATAATGTCGATACGGGCTTGACACGAATGGAAGCTGACGCGCGTTTTCCCCTGCTTGGCGAACCGCTATCGCTGGATCTCGTCAACACGCGCGTCCGTCGCAACGGGTTCGATGTCGACCTGCTGGACTCGCCGGTGGCCCTCAAGTCGTGGGTGCGTGCCGAGGCGTCACGCATCGCCTGGTCCGGCACGATCGACGATGACGACTGGCACGCGATGCGTGTGTTGCGCGATGCGCTTGCGGACCTGTTTCAGGCCTACCGCACCCACACCCAGCCACGCGAGGCGAGCATCGAGCAGGTCAATGCGGCACTCGCGCAACCCGGCGCCTGCATGCGACTGGAATGGACCGGCATGCAGCCACGCGTCGCAGCGCTTCCCAAGGCGGCACGCCGCCACGCCATGCTTGCGGCGCTGGCAACCGACGCGGTCCACCTGCTGACCGGCCCCGATGCCGCCCGATTGCGCCAATGCGCCAATCCCGATTGCATATTGACCTTCGTTGCGCGCAATCCCCGCCGGCGCTGGTGTTCGAGTGCCCTGTGCGGCAATCGCGTGCGTGTCGCACGCCACTACGTGCGCCACCACGGCCGCGAATGATGCGCCGTTCGTATGTGCTGGCCGAAACGCAGGCAGCTCCGTCGCGCACCCTGCTTCCCGCGATCTGCGCAACCGCGTTCATCGTCTTTGTACAGACCTTCATGGTCGCGCCGATCATTCCGGAACTCTCGACCGTTTTCGCAAGCCCCATCGGCATGGTCGCGCTGGCGATTCCCGCGTACATCGTTCCCGAGGGCTTGATGACGCTGTTCGCGGGGCCCCTGTCGGACCGTTTCGGCAGGCGCGGCGTCATCTACGGGTCCCTGCTCGTGTTCACGGGAATCACTGCGGCCACGGCAACGGCAGATACCGTTGGCGGATTCATTGCATGGCGGATCGTGGCCGGGATCGCCGCCGCGGGCGTGGTACCCATTTGCCTGTCACTGATTGGCGACGTGATCCCCTTCACGCACCGTGGCCGCGCGGTGGGCTGGATGTTCGGTTCGATCGCCGGTGGCACGGCGACTGGCGCCGCGGTGGGCGCTCTGCTCGAGCCGATAATCGGCTGGCACGGACTGTTCCTTGCCATTGCCGCCCTGTCGGCAGCCGTTGTGCTGTTCGCCTTCCTGACCGATGCCTTCCCGCGCCTTGCGCTTCCGGCGACGACGCCCCCCTGGCGGCTGGTGGCGCACGGTTATCGCGTATTGCTCTCGCAGGCGCGGGCACAACGCACCTACGGCTATGTGCTGCTCAACGCGGTCCTGCAATCGGGCGTGTTCACATGGCTGGGCGTCTACCTGCACCAACGCTTCGGGCTGGACGCAACCGGCATCGGACTCGCCCTGCTCGGTTATGGCATCCCTGGCGTACTTTTCGGGCCATTGATCGGCAAACTGGCCGATCGCCATGGTCGCGCCTGGATCGTTCCCGCGGGTGTCGCGTTGACGGGCCTGTGTGCCTTCGTGCTGATCGGTTCCCTTCCCCTTGCCATCGTGCAGGCGGCAATCGTCCTGCTCTCGCTCGGCTTCGACCTCACGCACCCGCAACTGGCAGCCATCGCAACGGACCTGCACGGCCCACGCGGCCAGGCCGTCGCCCTGATGGCGCTGTCGCTGTTCATCGGCTTCGGCCTTGGCAGCCTCCTGTTCCAGGCTGCCCTGGTGGACGGATTCAATGTCGCGCTTGCGACATTCGGCAGCTTCGCCATGCTCGCGGCCGCCGCGGCGCTATGGCTGTTCCGTTCCGAGCGCCCCGACAGCCAGCGCGCCACACGTGCCTGAGCAAACACGAATCGGATGCCGTATTGGCAAGGCCGGTAGCCGAAGCCCTGTACCATCAACATCAGGCCGTGCCTCGCCGCGGTGATTTGGCCAACACGAAATAATCTGCGTGATTTCCGGGGAGCGGTTCAACCCACAATCATGGCGATGGCCGATCACTCGACCGATAGCCTGGAGACCCTGGCCGTGGCGCGAGACGAACCTGGATCATGAATCGATGAACACATTTGTACTTCCGACATTCGATGACGTCAGCGCAGCCGCCGTACGCCTTGAAGGACGTGTCCACCACACGCCGGTATTGACCTCGCGCACGCTCGACGCAATGACGGGCGCGGAGTTTTTCCTCAAGGCCGAGAACCTGCAACGCATGGGGGCCTTCAAGTTTCGGGGCGCATACAATGCGCTGTCGAAACTGTCTCGCGCTCAACGCAAGGCTGGCGTGGTCACTTTCTCGTCCGGAAATCACGCCCAGGCGATTGCACTGGCGGGCCGTGAGCTTGGGATCAAGACAACCATCGTCATGCCTGGCGATGCACCGGCGGGCAAACTTGCCGCAACGCGTGGCTACGGTGGCGATGTCGTGCTTTATGACCGCTACCAGGAGGATCGAGAGGCGATTGCCCAACACCTGATCGAAGCGCATGGCTTCACCATGATCCCGCCATACGATCACCCGGATGTCATTGCCGGACAGGGAACCGCCACCAAGGAGCTCATCGAGGAAGCGGGACCGCTGGATGCGCTATTCGTCCCTGTGGGCGGTGGTGGCCTGCTGGCCGGTTCGGCGCTTGCCGCCCGGGCGCTCGCTCCTGACTGTCGGATTTACGGTGTTGAACCCGAAGCCGGCAACGACGGCCAGCAGTCGTTCCGCAGCGGTTCCATCGTGAACATCGCCCCGCCCAAGACCATTGCCGACGGTGCACAAACACAACACCTTGGGCGCTATCCGTTCGCGATCATACGGCGCAATGCAACCGACATGCTGACGGCTACCGATGCCGAACTCGTGGCGCAAATGCGTTTCTTTGCAGAACGACTGAAAATGCTGGTCGAGCCGACAGGCTGCCTGGGGCTAGCCGCGGCGCGCAGCATGGGAACCGCGCTCCAGGGGCAACGCGTGGGCGTCATCGTGAGTGGCGGGAACGTTGATCTGAGCCGCTTTGCAGCGCTACTGGCAAGTACGCAGGCGCAATAGCCGCCTCGATCGCCGTACAACCGGGTGTCCACTCACAGCAGCCAACCTTCCAGTGATGGTTGACAGCATGCCGGTGCCGCACGTCGTTCCGGTTCAACATGCTCCCGTATCACGCAATGCGTGTCAGCAGGCCACGAAATGGCCATTGCCGACGTCATCCAGAGGCCCGGGCGAAAACTTGCGCGCGAAAGCATCCGTCGAACCATCGGCG
>CAYOEF010000140.1:0-7306 GCA_964402805.1 uncultured Rhodanobacteraceae bacterium
GACGCGGAGATCACCGCACCGGGATGTCCGCGTCGGTGGGCCCAGTGGGCGATCGCCGGGGTCGGCAGCACCCCCAGGTCGACGACCCGCACGCCTTCGGCGGCCAGCCCGGCGGCCAGGGCGGCCTGGATCAACGGCCCCGAGTGGCGGGTGTCCCGCCCGATCGCGCATTCGGTCGCCCCCAACGCTCGGGCCGCGGCACGGCCCAGCGCGGTGACGAATTCAGGGCTGAGGGCCGCATTGGCCACACCCCGTACGCCGTCGGTCCCGAATCGCAGACTGGCGGATCCGAACCCGGCGGGCGCGCGCATGCCGCGCACCCAGTCGCGCAGGGCGCCGACCGGAACGTTCCAACCGAGCACGCGGCGCAGCAGCGCGCTGGCGTCGCGGCCGCGCACCGTGCCCTGGTCCAGCCCCTCCAGGGTCACGTCATCCGGCCCGCCGGACAGGCGGAAGCTGCGGCCGGTGATCGGCGCACGTACGGTGAAGTCGAAGTGGTCGCCGTCGTGACGCCACGTGAGGGTGCCGCTGCCGCCCCGGTTTGCGGAAGACACACCAAGGTGGGCCTCAAGCGACCAATCATGCCGTGCCGCCAATGCGGCCTCGCGGTCGGCCTGGGCGGCCAGCATGGCCGGCGTTCCCTTGACACCGACGGGTGCGCGAACTGTTGCGCAGGCCGCCAGCAGCAACACGACGCATGCGACGGCCAGCCAACGCATCAACTGGTCATCCTTTTTTCGAGTGCCTGCAGCGCCGGATCGTCGGGAGCGACCTTGCGTATCTTCGTCAGGATCTTGCGCGCCCTGTCCAGATGCCCTTGCTTCCACAGGACCTCGGCCAGGTGCAGGCCGATTTCCGGATCGTTCTGCGTTGCCTTCCAGGCCTTTTGCAGGGCCGCCTCCGCCTGCGCAAGATGTCCGAGGCGATATTGCAGCCATCCCCAGGAATCCGTGATCGCGGGGTCATCCGGGCGTGCCCTGTGTGCCTTCCTGAGCAGAGTTTCCGCTTCGTCGAGGTCGCGGTTGGCGTCGGCCAGGGTGTAGCCCAGCGCGTTCATGGCGTCGATGTTGTCCGGTTGCAGCACCAGCAGCCGGCGCAGGTCCGCCACGGCCGCGTCCACGTTGCCGGCCTCGGCGTAAGCCAGACCGCGCCCGTACAACAGGTCCGGATCGTCCGGAGTCTGCAGCAAGGCCTGGCTGAACGTCACCGCCGCCTTCTTGAAATGACGTTCGTTTATGTACAGCGCGGCGTCCAGGCGCAGCACCTTGTGCAGTTTCTCCGGATCCTGCGCATAGTTGAAACGCATCTGCTGGACTAGGGCGTGGGCGCGCTGCGGCTGGCCGGTCTGTCCCAGTAGCGATGCGCTTTGCAGGTCGGCGTCAAAACGCTGCGTATCATCGACTGGAACCTTCGCATACCAGTCGAGCGCTTGCTTTTCGTCGCCGAGCGTATCGGCGAGTTGGCCAAGCAGGTAGAAGCTCTGATCGCGGATGTCATCCGGTGCGCGTTGGAGCTGGCGATAGATGCGGTGCAGTTCCGCCTCGTCGGAGGCGCGCGCCGCAAACGCCGCGCGCGTCTGGTAGGTGGCGGCGGTTTGCGGTCCGCTCGCAAGGATGCGCGCGGCACTCGCGTTTTTGCCCGCCTTGCCGAGGGCGCTGGCATAGGCGAGCCGCAAACGCGTATCGCGCGGCGCCTTCGCCACCGCCCGCTTGAACAGCGCGAGGGCCTTGTCCGCGTGGCCGGCCTGGTACGCGAGGCTGCCGGCCCACGCATAGCATTCGGCACAATGGAATCGGGCAATCGCGAGCGTGGCGATTCTCTGGGCATAGGCAGGCTGGCGCAGCGCCGCACCAAGCTCGCTCATGGCCAGCCATGTCTTGTGGTCGTTCGGCAGGCGCGCGGGGGTCGCCACGGCTTGCAGCAGCTTGCCCGCCTGCGCCGCGTCGCGCGCGTTGCGCAGCAAATCCCCGAACTTGCGCCACACGTCCGGTGATCCATCCGCGACCAATGCCTCCAGCTGCGCACGCGCACCCTCGGTGTCGCCGGTGTCGAGTGCCAACCGGGCCCGCGCCAGGGTCAGGTCCGACGCTTGCGCCCCGAGGGCCTGCCAGCGTGCCAGCGCGCGCCGTGCGGCCGCCTCGTCGTGGGTTGCGATGGCCAGGTCCGTGGCCCGTTCGGCGACGGCCGGATCGCTGGAAACGGCGGCCGCCCGACCATATGCCGCGGCCGCCGCCTGCGTGTCGCCATGGTCCAGGGCAAACTGCGCATCCAGCAATTGGGCGAGGACATCATGGTCGGCAGGCGGCGTCGCCACTATCATGTGCCGTGGCGGCCCACCCGAGAGGGAAGCCGCCGGCGCGTGGCTGGTTGCCAGCCCGGCACAGCCGGAAAGCACGGCCACGATCAATACCGATCCGGCCGCATTTGCGCCCGCGCGTCGCATACGCTTGAATTTCAGGTTGTTGCTACCCACAATTTACCTTCGATCTGCCTCGTCCCGCGTATCCTGACGCGCATCCATACCGGCATTGTACGGATATGCCGGGCCGTCGTCGTCCGGTGTACCGCATCCGCCACGCATGTCACTCATCGCCCTCGGGCTCAATCACCTCACCGCGCCCATCGATTTGCGCGAACAGGTAGCGTTTGACAACGCGGACCTGGCGTCGGCCGTCAGCCAGCTTGCCGACGAGCCGGGCGTGGGCGCGGCACTCATCCTCTCGACGTGCAACCGCACCGAGCTGTACTGCACGGTCAGTGAGGCCGCCAAGGACGTGCCACGCCAATGGCTGCACCACCAGCAGGGGCTGGAAAACGGCGCGCTGGATGCATTCCTGTACCGGCATGACGAGCACGATGCCGTCCGGCACATGTTTCGTGTCGCCACCGGGCTCGATTCGATGGTGCTTGGCGAACCGCAGATCCTCGGACAGGTGAAGGACGCGTGGAAAACGGCGCGCGAGGCGCACACCCTCGACACGCCCATGGACCGGCTGCTTGAAAACACCTTCTCGGTGGCCAAGCGTGTGCGTACCGACACGCGCATTGGCGCACATACCGTTTCGGTCGCGTTCACGGCGGTGCGCCTGGCCGAGCGGGTGTTCTCCGACCTCAACCAGGCGTGCGTTCTGCTGGTCGGGGCCGGTGACACGATCGAACTGGTGGCACGCCACCTGACGGACCGGCACGTGCGCCGCCTCATCGTCGCCAACCGGTCGCTGGCGCACGCGCAGGAACTGGCAACGCATCACGGCGGCTACGCGATAGCGCTCGAGGACCTTTCCAAACACCTCGCAGAAGCGGACATCGTCATCTCCTCGACCGCCGCGCGACAACCGGTGATCACCCGCGCCATGGTCGAAACGGCCATCGCGCAACGCCGGCGCAAGCCGATGTTCATGGTCGACATTGCGGTACCACGCGACATGGAACCAGCGATCGGCCAGCTCGACGACGTGTTCCTGTACGGCATCGACGACCTCAAGCAGGTCATCGACGAAAACCTGCGCTCACGCAAGGCCGCGGCACGCGAAGCCGAAGCCATCATCGACCTGCAGGTGGAGCGCTACATGGCGTGGCGCCGGACCCTGACGCTCGACAACCCGATCCGCGCCCTGCGCAGCCAGGCCATGGACCAGCGCGACGAAGTGCTGGCCCACGCCGTGCGCATGCTGGAACGCGGCAAACCTCCACGCGAGGCGCTCGACTACCTGGCCCATACGCTGACCAACAAGCTGCTGCATGCGCCGAGTGCCAGCCTGCACGATGCAACCCTGGCCGGTGACGTACAGCTACTGCGTGCCGCGGTGCGCCTGTATGGGCTGGAAGACCATGACGGAGCGGAAATTCCGCCAACGACGCGCGCCGAAGGCACGGACGACACCTGAGCCCTCGCCAGCCTGGGCATGCCCACACGCCTGTCCGACGCGGCGCAGGCTACACTTCGGTCATGACACCATCGTTGCAGCGCAAACTGGAAGCCTTGGCCGAGCGCCACGAAGAAGTCGCCCTGCTGCTGGCCCAGCCCGATACCGTGGCCGATCCCGACCGCCTGCGCGAGTTGTCGCGCGAATACGCGCACCTCGAGCGCGTGGTGGGCGCCTGGACAGCCTGGCAGGCCGCCACCCGCAGGCTGGACGAGGCACGCACGTTGCGCGACGACCCGGAACTGGCCGAGCTGGCGGCGGTCGATGCCGCGCAACTGGAACCCGAACTGGCCCGGCTCGACAGCGAGCTGAAGATCCTGCTGCTGCCGCGCGACCCGCGCGACGGCGCCAACCTGTTCCTCGAGGTCCGCGCCGGCACCGGTGGCGACGAGGCCGCGATCTTCGCCGGCGACCTCCTGCGCATGTATGCGCGCTATGCCGAACAACAGGCATGGCACGTCGAACTGGTGTCATCCCACGAGGGCGAGCGTGGCGGTTTCAAGGAAGTGGTGGCGCGCATCGAAGGCGAACGCGCCTGGTCGCGGTTGAAATTCGAGTCCGGCACCCACCGCGTGCAACGGGTGCCCGAAACCGAGGCCGGCGGGCGCATCCACACGTCGGCCGCCACGGTGGCCATCCTGCCGGAAGCCGACCGCATCGATGCAATCGAGATCAATCCGTCCGACCTGCGCGTCGACACGTTCCGGGCCTCCGGTGCGGGTGGCCAGCACGTCAACAAGACCGACTCGGCGATTCGCCTGACACACCTGCCGACGGGAATCGTCGTCGAATGCCAGGACGAGCGCAGCCAGCACAAGAACCGGGCCCGCGCGATGAGCCTGCTGCAGGCGCGCCTGCTGGACAAGGCGCAATCCGAACAGGCCGCGGAGCAGGCCCAGTCACGGCGCCTGCAGGTTGGCTCGGGCGACCGCAGCCAGCGCATCCGCACCTACAACTACCCGCAGGGCCGGGTCACTGACCACCGCATCAACCTGACCCTTTACCGCCTGCCGGAAATCATGGCCGGCGACCTTGACGAGCTGCTCGACGCGCTCGCCCAGGAAGCGCAGGCGGACGCCCTGAAGGCAGCCACCGACGCGGTGTAAGGCGCGGCCAGGCCGGACCGGCCAGTACTGGTCCACAGTGCCATGGGGGTTACGCCGCGGGCGCGCGCGTGATAATCTGTATATACCGTATTTTGC
This sequence comes from uncultured Rhodanobacteraceae bacterium, assembly GCA_964402805.1. Lineage (GTDB taxonomy): Bacteria > Pseudomonadota > Gammaproteobacteria > Xanthomonadales > Rhodanobacteraceae > Oleiagrimonas. Next base: position 5,129 of record CAYOEF010000140.1, read on the forward strand.
TTGATACATAACCACTTGAGGCACTGGTGAGCGTTCTGGCCGGTGCCTCTCACGTTTCAGGAGGACGCCATGAATCCGATCGATATGCTGCGCGAAATGCGCGACTTTGGTGGTGCCGCGCGCACCATCGGCCTGGATGATGCGACCATCGGCCGCTTCATCGAGATCGACCCGGGACTTGGCAAGGCCATTACCGACGCGCTGGAAAAGCACCGGGCATTGCGTGCCGGGCATGCCGACTTCCTGAAGCTCGACGAAGCCGAACAGATACGGCGGGCGCAGGCCGGACTGGTCAACTTCTATCCGGACGATGCCGTCAACCCGTACATACCGGCCGCGGCACGCGGCCCCTGGATCGTCACGCTCAAAGGTGCGGTGGTCCATGACAATGGCGGCTACGGCATGCTCGGCTTCGGCCACAATCCGCCGGCCGTGCTGGAAGCACTCGCGAAACCGGAAGTCATGGCCAACGTGATGACCGCGTCGCTGGCCCAGCTGCGTTTCACCGCAGCGCTCAACGCGGAACTTGGTCGCAATCGCGCAAGCAAGCCGTATGCACGTTTCATGTGCCTGAATTCGGGTTCCGAGTCGGTCACGCTGGCCGAGCGCATCGCCGACGTCAACGCCAAGGAACTTACGGACGAAGGCGCCCGCTACGCGGGCCGTACGGTGAAACGCCTGGTGGTCAAGGGCGCATTCCACGGTCGCACCGGCGAGGCGGCGCTCTATTCGGACTCCAGCCGCAAGACGTACACGCGCTACCTGGCCAGCTACCGTCACGAGGGCAGCGTGCTGACGGTCAGTCCGTACGACATCGACCAGTTGCGCGCCGCGTTCGCCGATGCCGACAAGAACGGCTGGTTCATCGAGGCGATGTTCCTTGAACCCGTCATGGGCGAGGGCGACCCCGGCCGTGCGGTCACGCCCGTATTATATGCCGCTGCCCGTGAGCTCACGCGTGCCCACGGCAGCCTGTTCCTGGTCGATTCGATCCAGGCTGGCCTGCGTGCGCAGGGCGTGCTCTCGGTTACCGATTATCCGGGGTTCGAAAAGCTCGACGCGCCGGACATGGAGACCTTCTCCAAGGCGCTCAACGCCGGCCAGTACCCGCTGTCCGTGCTGGCCGTCAACGAAAAGGCCGCCGGCCTGTACCGCAAGGGCATCTACGGCAACACCATGACCGCCAACCCGCGCGCCCTGGACGTGGCCTGCGCCACGCTGGCGCAATTGACCGACGCGGTGCGCGCCAACATCCGCGAACGCGGCAAGGAGTTCGTGGACAAGCTCAACGCGCTCAAGGACGAACTGGGCGACGGCCTGATCACCAAGGTGCAGGGCACCGGACTGTTGTTCTCCTGCGAGTTGGCCGGCGAGTTCAAGTGCTACGGGGCCGATTCCACCGAGGAGTACATGCGCCTGCACGGCGTCAACGTCATCCACGGCGGCGCCAACTCGCTGCGCTTCACGCCGCACTTCAACGTCACCAGCGCCGAGGTCGACCTGATCGTCGACCACGTGCGCAAGGCGCTTACCGAAGGCCCCCGGCAGAGCAAGTCCAAGGCTGCCTGAGCCAGCCCTTCGCCTGGCCGAAAACAAGGGTGCGGCCCCCACAGGCCGCACCCTTTTCGTGTCCGCAACGGGGCCGACGCCCCCGAGGCCGCGGCTTGACGGTATGCTGGTCGCCCCGATCCCCGCAGCCGGCACCGTGAAAATCGTCGAAGTCGACCATCCGCTGATCCGCCACAAACTGGGACTGATGCGCGGGGCGGACATCAGCACCAAGCATTTCCGCGAACTGGCGGGCGAGATCGCCTCCCTGCTGACCTACGAGGCCACGCGCGACCTGGAAACCGAAGCCCATGCCGTCGAGGGCTGGGCCGGGCCGGTGGAGGTGCGCCGCATCAAGGGCAAGAAGATCACCATCGTGCCGATCCTGCGCGCCGGCATCGGCATGCTGCCCGGCGTATTGGACATGATCCCGGCCGCCAAGGTCAGCGTGGTCGGCCTGCAGCGCGACGAGGAAACGCTGCAACCGGTCGCCTACTACGAAAAGCTCACCGGCGGCATGCACGAGCGCATCGCCATGATCGTCGACCCGATGCTGGCCACCGCCGGCACCCTGGTCGCCACCGTGGACATGCTCAAGGCCGCCGGCTGCACACGCATCAAGGGCCTGTT
>CAYOEF010000141.1:0-7306 GCA_964402805.1 uncultured Rhodanobacteraceae bacterium
GCCGTATCGCCGTGATGATTGGCGATGACGTATTCGCCTACGCGCCCGATGCGACGACCGGCGAGCGCATTGGGGCCGAACTGGCTGCGCACGCTGCAAAACAGGACGCATAATCGCACCGGACTCCCGTGACGCACGGCGGGAATTGCCGGTGCCGCGCACCGTCACGGCGTCCGTGTCGACGAGGACCCGCCTTTGCGTCCCTGACCCGATTGGGGTGATTGACCGGATTTGCGGCCTGTGCCTGGCCAACCTCAAGATCAACGGTCGACAAGCACAAGTTGATCCGCTTGCCGGCGATCGCACGGGTGTACCGGACTGTGTCGATTATTGCGGCAGCGCGAGATCGTCCAGGATCGCCTTGAGGAAGCGCGCCGCGTCACCGCCGGTGGCGGCGCGGTGGTCGAAGCTGAGCGAGATCGGCAGGCGGCGATGCACTTCGATGCCGCCCATGACGGCGACCACGTCGTGGCTCAGTCCGCCGGCGCCGACGATGGCCACGCACGGCGGCACCACGACGGGGCTGGCATAACGGCCGGCCAGCATCCCGAAGTTGGACAGGCTGATGGTATAGCCCGAAAGCTCGGAGGATGGGATCGAACGGTCCATCACCTGGCTGCGCAGGCGGTTGACGCCCGCCCGGATGCCCGGCGCGTCGAGCATGTCCGCGTTGCGCAGTGCGGGGACGAACAGACCGTCTTCACTGTCCACGGCGATGCCGACGTCCACGTGCGGGTGCTTCGTGATGGTGAGGTCGGTATCGTTGAACCACGCGTTGAGGACCGGCACAGCTTTGCATGCGCACACGATGGCACGGATCAGGCGCGCCGTGATGTCCTGCTTGCCGATCCAGGCGTTGAGGTCCGCGTCGTCGACGAGGGTCGTGTTGACGACGCGGGCATTCGCATCGGCCATGATGCGGGCCATGTTGCGCCTGACGCCCTTGAGCTGTTCGGGCTGGCCCAGTGCCTCGGGCCGCGTCTGTGGCGGACGCGTGCGCATCGGCTGTCCGGCTTGCGACAGGGTGCTGTGCGATGGCGTCGCGGCCGCGGCCGGCGTGGCCTGAACGGTGGTTCGTTGTGTGGTCCCGCTGGCAGCGGCCTGCTTGACGTCCGCCATCGTGATGACGCCGCCTTCACCGGTCGGCGTGACGCGCGCGAGGTCGACCTTGAGCTTGCGCGCCATCGCGCGCACCGCCGGCACGGCCTTGACGCCGCCGGCCGAGCTGGCCTGTTCGACGTGCACTTCGTTGCTGCTGGCCACGGCGCCGACGACGGTGCCGCTGTCTTCACGCGTGCCCTGCGCCGCCGGTGCGGGCGCCGCCTGCTTCTTTTTCGGGCCGCTGTGGCTATGGCTGGCTTCCGCGCGCTGCTTCGCGTTCGGATCCAGTTCAAATTCGGCCAGCGGCGCACCGGTTTCGATCACGTCGCCGGGCGCGCCGTGCAACTTGGTGATCTTGCCGGTGTATGGGGAGGGTACCTCGACGACGGCCTTGGCCGTCTCCATGGAGGCCATGGATTCGTCGAGCTTGATGGAATCGCCCTCCTTGACCAGCCATTCCACGATGGTGGCGTCGGGAAGGCCCTCGCCGAGATCCGGCAGGTAGAAAGTCTTGGTGTCGGCCATGGTCTTCATCCAGGAAAAGATCGGGATTCGGCGGTTGTGGCATGCCATGAACCGGCTGCCGGTGACCGGGTGTTCGTTCAGCTTACCGCCACCGTGCGCCGGATGGCGTCCGTGATGCGTGCGACGTCGGGCAGGTAGCGCTTCTCCATCTGGTACAGCGGGATGTGCGTGTCGTAGCCGGTCACGCGCTGCACCGGTGCCAGCAGGTCGTAGAAGCACGCTTCGGCCAGGCGCGCGGCGATCTCGGCACCGAAGCCGGCCGTGCGCGGCGCTTCGTGCACGATGACGCAGCGTCCGGTCTTGCGTACCGACTCGGCGATGGTATCGAAGTCCAGCGGTGTCAGCGTCGCGACGTCGATCACCTCGACACTGGTGCCTTCGGCAGCCATTTCCTCCGCACTTTCCAGGCATTCCTTGACGTGCGCCCCCCAGGTCACCACGGTGACGTCCGTGCCATCCCGCAGCACGTAGCAGACATCCAGCGGCAACGCCTCGCCGTCGTCCGGAACGTCCTCGCGGTACTGGCGGTAGATGCGCTTGGGCTCCAGGAATACGACCGGATCGGGATCGCGGATGGCGGCCAGCAGCAGCCCGTAGGCGCGCGCCGGGGAGGATGGCAGCACCACGCGCAAGCCGGGCACGTTGGTGAACAGGTGCTCGTTGGCCTCCGAATGCAGCTCCGGCGCATGGATGCCGCCACCCCAGGGCGCGCGGAACACGGCCGGGCATGACAGGCGCCCGCGCGTGCGGTTGCGCAGGCGCGCGGCATGGCAGCAGATTTGCTCGACCATGGGGTAGATGAACCCTTCGAACTGTGCTTCGGCGACCGGTTTCATGCCTTGTGCGGCAAGGCCCACGGTGACGCCGGCGATGGTCGTTTCATCCAGCGGGGTATCCAGCACGCGCAGCTCGCCGAACTTTTCCACCAGTCCCGCCGTGGCACGGAACACACCGCCGTTGATGCCGATGTCCTCGCCCAGGCACATGACTGACTCGTCATGCGCCATTTCGTACGCGAGTGCCTGGGTGACGCCTTCGATAAGGGTGATCTTGGCCATGGATCAGTTGTCCTCCGCAGTCAGTCTCACGGCCTGCGCACGCTGATCCTGGAGGTCTTCGGGAAGCTCCGCGTACATGTAGTCGAACATGGCGGTGGTGTCCTGCGGTTGGGTTTCGAGGTAGGCGTCGACTTCGTTGTTCATCCACTCATCGCATTCGGCCTGCCACGCGTCCTCCTTTTTCTCGTCCCAGGCGCCCTGTGCTTCGAGCCACAAACGCAGGCGCTTGATGGGTTCGCGATCCCAGGCCACCTCGACTTCGTCGCTGGGTCGGTAGCGCGTCGCGTCATCGGCGGTGGTGTGGTCGCCCAGGCGATAGGTGATCGCCTCGATGACGGTTGCGCCTTCGCCCTGGCGTGCACGTTCGCAGGCATCCCCCACGGCCTTGCGCACGGCGATGATGTCGTTGCCGTCCACCTGCAGCGACGGCACGCCGGCGGCGATGCCCTTCTGGGCCAGCGTCTCGGCCCCGGTCTGGAGATTCCGCGGTACGGAAATGGCCCACTGGTTGTTGACGATCACGCCCACCAACGGCAGCTTGCGTGCGCCGGCGATGTTGATGGCACCCATGAAGTCGCCCTTGCTGGAGCCACCGTCGCCGATGGTGAATACCGCAACGCGCTTTTCATTGCGGATCTTGAACGCCAGCGCCGAACCGGCCGCGTGCAGGCATTGCGTGGCGATGGGGACGGACCACGCGAAGTCGTGGCGCGCCGGTTCGCGCTGGTAGTCGTTGCCGCGTTCGTCGCCGCCCCAGTAGGCGTAGACCTCGCGCGGTTGCACGTTGCGGAACAACTGGGTGCCGTATTCCCGGTAGCTGGGGGCGAATACGTCCTCATCGCGCATCCCCGCGCCGATACCGACGTAGGTGGCTTCATGCCCGAGGCAACTGGCGTAGGTACCCAGCTTGCCGGTGCGCTGCAACTTGATGGACTTGGCGTCGAATACGCGCGTGGACACCATCAGCTTGTACAGCCTGACCATGTAGTCGAGATCGCGCGTGAAGTCGGGCAGGTCGTCACCTGCCTGGTTTCCCTCCGCATCAAGGTATTGCAGGTAGGGGATTTCAAACTTGGCGGCAATGGTCACGGGTTCCTCCCGGGAGATGCAAAGGATCAGCAGCGTGGTGGGTGGTCCGTGCGGATGCCAACCCACGTCGGGGCATGCGGATGCATGTCCACTGCGATCGGACCATTATCCCATGCTTCGCCGATTCGGGCTGGCCACGGTTGATCCCGGCGCCAGTGGCGGCTGGCGTGCTTCAGGCTCATGTGTCATTGGACAAGGCTTGCACTTGCATTGCCGGGCGGGTGTCTCCTAACCTCGCCGGTACGTGCCGTCGTGGCGATTGGGGGCTGCGCCAGTCACATCGCGCCAGGCTTGCGACCGCGTGCCATGTCCGGGGCGGACACGACGCTTGCGCCGTGCCGTATCATGAACGCAGTGGTATGCCGCGGGTTTGTCATGCACAACAGCCAATCGTCATCGGGTAGCAGCCCCTTGCGCGTCACGCCGATCCTCGACGACGGCGACGAGAGTCGGTTTTGCTCTTCGTGCGCCTTTTCCAGCGCCTGCGTCGCGGCGGGTTACGACAAGAGCGACCTGCACGAGCTGCATTGCCTGGTGGAGCACGTCGGCCCTTATCCACCGGGGACCTACGTGTTCCGCACGGGTGACCCGTTCCGCGCCATTTACGCCGTGCGGTCGGGCATGACCAAGACCGTCATGGTCGATGCCGAGGGGCACGAGCAGGTGCTGGGTTTCTACCTTCCAGGCGAGATGGTCGGCCTGAACGCCATTTATCCCGAGCAGTTCCCTTGCGATGCGGTGACGCTCGAGCCCACGCAGTTCTGCCGTTTCTCGTTTCCCGCGATGAGCGAACTGGCCTCGCGCGTGCCCAGGGTGCAACAGCACCTGTTCCGCATGCTCAGCAAGGAACTGGGCATGGCGTCGCTGCTGGCGGGCGATCACACGGCCGACGAACGCATGGCGGCGTTCCTGGTGGACTTGAGCGAGCGTTACGCGCTGCGCGGCATGCCCGATACGGCGTTCCGGCTCAGCATGTCGCGCGCGGATATTGCCAACTACCTGCGCCTGGCCGCAGAAACCGTGAGCCGCGTGCTGGGGCGTTTCCGTACGCAGGGCCTGCTCGAGATCAGTGGTCGCAGTGTCAAGATCCTCGACATGGATGCCTTGTCCGAGCGCGCCCGCCTGGTCCTCAATCGCTGAGGGTGGTTGGCGATAAAAAAGCGACACCCGCCCGTGTCGTCGACTGACATGGGTCAGTGCGGGGGCCCTGGTCGCGCAGCATGATGCGCATGGTTTTCGCCTACACTGCGGCCATGTCAGACACGATGCAAGCCAATGTGATTCCTGCCGGGCTGCCACGCCTGCTGGCGGCTGCGCCGCATCGCCCGCTGTTCCTGGCCGGGACGGTGGCGGTAATGCTGACGATGCTGTGGTGGACACTGGAACTTGCCGCACTCCGCTTTGCCTGGACGGCGTGGCCGCAACCGGGCATACCGATGGGCTGGGCGCACGCCATGGCGATCCAGTACGGCCTGTTCCCGCTATTCATGTTCGGCTTTCTCATGACCACGTTTCCGCGCTGGATGGATGGCCCGCAAGTGCCGCCATGGCGCTATCTGCCGGTGGCGGGCGGCGTGCTCGCCGGCTACATCCTGGCCAATGTCGGCTACCTGGCCATGCCGTGGCTGATGCGCGTGGGTTACGTGGTGATGCTGGCCGGGTACCTCGTGGGCGTCGCGACGCTGGCCGGTGTATTGCTGCACTCGCAAAAGCGCAACAAGCATGGTTGGTCGGCCCTGGCCGCTTTCAGCGTGGGTACGCTGGGGTTGATCGCGTGGCTGGCCTGGCTGCTGGGTGGTGCCGACGCGACGTGGGGATGGTTTGCGGTGAAGGCGGGAACCTACGTGTTCCTCCTGCCGATATTCTTCACCGTATGCCACCGCATGCTGCCGTTCTTCACGCGCAACATCATCATACAGGCCGGCGGCGAGTACACCATGGTGCGCCCGAACTGGAGCCTGCCGGTGGTGTGGGCACTGCTGGTATTGCACTTTGTGCTGGAGTGGCAAGGGCTGCTGGCGTGGCGCTGGCTGGCCGACATTCCGCTCGCGCTGGTCTTCGCCTGGCACCTGTATCAATGGCAGCCGTGGCGCGCGATGCATCCGGGCCTGCTGGCCGTGCTGCATGTCGCGTTCGCGTGGCTGCCGGTGGCGTTCGTGCTGTTTTCGGTGCAGGACGTGATATTCGCAACCGGCGGCGGCATGGTGCTGGGGCGCGCGCCTTTGCATACCCTCACTATCGGCTTTTTCGGTTCGATGCTGGTGGCCATGGTGACGCGCGTCACCCACGGACATGCCGGCCGGCCCCTGCAGATGGGCGCCATTCCGTGGCTTTGCTTCGGCCTGTTGCAAGGGGTGGTCGTGGTGCGGATCATTGCCGAGGTGGCGCCGGACATGTACCTGTGGCTGGTGATTGCCGGCGCCGGATGGCTGGTGGCCTTCCTGCCCTGGGTCATCCACGCGGGCCTGATCTACCTGGCTCCGCGTGCGGACGGTCGGCCAGGTTGATCTGGCTGGCGTCCTGGTATCTGGAGATCCTGTACACGCACATCACCTGCGTGGTGCTTTCCGGCTGCCTGTTTTTCACGCGCGGCTGCCTGATGCTGGCCGGACTGCCGCTGGCCAACCGGCGCTGGGTGAAGTGGTTGTCGTATGTCATCGACATCACTCTGCTGGCGGCGGCCATTGCCCTCACGATGATCATTCACCAGTATCCGTTCGTGCAGGCATGGCTCACGACGAAGGTGTTGCTGCTGGTGGTTTATATCGTGCTTGGCATATTCGCGCTCCGGCGGGGCCGCACGCGCGCGATCCGCGCCGGTTTTTTCGTGGTGTCGCTTGGCGTGTTCCTGTTCATCGTCAGCGTTGCGATCACGCAGGATCCGCGCGGCGCATGGTTGTGGATCGGCTGACGCAAGTCAGCCCGCGTATGCTGCACATCCGGCATACTTATCGTTTGATCGAATGATTGCCGTGCCGGCATGGGCGGCTTGTCTTTCACCCCTGGCTTACTCACTTTCGGAGGTTGCCATGTCCACTGTCACTTTTCATGGAAAGCCCGTCGCCGTCGACGGTACGTTCCCCGCGGTCGGCTCCACGGCGCCGGCATTCAAGCTCGTGAACGGCGACCTGGCCGACGTGACGCTGGCGAACTTCGCCGGCAAGCGCAAGGTGCTCAATATTTTCCCGAGCATCGATACCCCGGTCTGCGCCAATTCGGTACGCCACTTCAACGAACTGGCCAGCAAGCTCGAAAATACCGTCGTGCTGTGCATTTCGGCGGACCTGCCGTTTGCGCAGGGACGCTTTTGCGGCGCCGAGGGCATCGCCAACGTGACCACGCTGTCGATGCTGCGCGGTCGGGAATTCCTGCGCGACTACGGCGTCGCCATCGCGGATGGCCCACTGGCCGGCGTGGCGGCGCGTGCGGTCGTGGTGCTGGATGCCAACAACAAGGTGCTGCACGCCCAGCTGGTGGGTGAGATCGCCGACGAGCCGGACTACGAGGCGGCATTGAAGGCACTGGCCTGATCG
>CAYOEF010000142.1:0-7305 GCA_964402805.1 uncultured Rhodanobacteraceae bacterium
GTTGGACTTGCCCTCGATGAAGGTGGCGAATGTGTAATGGGGATCGAGATGACTGCCTACGGGTTCCACGGCATGGTGGTTGGCGTTGCCGCCTGGCGTGGCGTTGTGCGCAGGCGCGTCGTCGCTTGAGCCGACGTCGATGCGAACCTCCATCCCGCGCCCGGCAAGTCCCTCCAGCACCTCGCGGATCCGCGCGAGGTAGTCGTTGCGGACGATGTCGACGATATAGGCGTTGGGCGCAAACAGACGGATGCCATCCGGTGTTCCGGTTGCCTGCAATGGCAGCAACCAGGCATGGAGATCCTCGGCGTCGAGCTCGCTCTCGAGATGTTTCAAGCAACGTCGCCAAAGATCGTTCATGAATGCTCGGCTCCCGGTCATCGGCGACACTCCGCCGCACCACTTTCCACATGGCGACGGCAGACCCTGTGCCGATTTTGCATGTCCAGTCTAGCAGGTCGCGGCGCGCGTAAATCGCGTAGCGGCATGGGCTGCCGCGGTTCGTACGGTACCACGGTGGGCACCACTGTCACGATGCCTGAAAGGTACTACCGCCGATCATGGCGGGTCGATCCGCGCGCGCATTCCGTTACGCAATGGTTGCTCCTTGACTTGCATTCGAGGACGCATGAAAATCTCGCGTTTCGTCGCAATAATTCAAAAGGAGAGGCCATGAAGCGGACCTTTCAGCCCAGCAACCTGAAGCGTGCCCGCACGCATGGTTTTCGCGCGCGCATGGCTACCGCGGATGGCCGCAAGATTCTCAAGGCGCGCCGTGCCAAGGGTCGCAAGCGCCTGATCCCCTGAATGTCTGGCATCATGGTGTGACGGATGTCAGTGCGAGGCGAACCTTGCCACACGGGTCCCGATTGCGGCATGCCGCCGATTTTGCGGCTTTGAGGCATGCACAGGGACGCGTCAAGGGTCGCTGCTTCATGCTTCGCTACGGCGACAACCTGGTGGGTACGGCGCGCCTTGGCATTGCCGTCTCACGCCGGGTATCCCCGCTCGCCGTGGAGCGCAATCGACTCAAGCGCCACGTGCGTGAAAGCTTCCGACGGCACCGGTCCTGCCTGCATGCGGTCGACGTGCTGGTGATAGCCTATCGCTGCGCTCGTGACCAGTCATCCGCCGACTTGCGCCGCGACCTGGACAGATTGTGGTCGCGCGTGAAGCCACTCGGGAACCCTTCTCCACGAAACGCGATGAAGACGTGATCTTGTCCGCGCGGAACGCCGGCTGCGGCAAGCGCCGCGTCATGTGTGTTCACCAGCTTGCCCGTCGTTTGGGCGAGCCTCACCGCTTGCCGTAGTGCTACCGGATTAGTTGTCGTGATGAACCAAACGCGTTCGTTCCTGATTCTGGGGCTTCTGTTCGTCGCCTATCTGCTGTTCAACCAGTGGATGGGTGACTACCATCAGGCCGTCCAGTCACCGGCAACTCCCGGCACCGTGGCTACCGCGCCGGCCAGCGCGGCCACGGCTGGCGTGCCGAATGCCGTGGCCCACGCATCCGGTGGTTCATCGTCGTCGGCCGCGGCCGCCACGCTCGCCGCCACCACGGCCAGCCCGACAACATCCGGAAAGAGCCGTATCATCACGGTCACAACGGACGTGCTGCGCCTGTCGATCGACACGCGCGGCGGGACGCTCGTGGGCGCCCAGTTGCTCAAGTACCCGCAGACGTTGGGGTCGGAAAAGGACGTGCAGCTGCTCAGCAGCTCGCCCAAACGCTTCTACGAGGCGCAGAGCGGCCTCATCGGCATTGACGGAAGCGCCGCACCGAACCACAAGAACCTGTTCCAGGCCGCGCAGACCAGCTACTCCCTCGCACCGGGAGAGAAGGACCTGAAGGTACGGCTCACGTGGAGCGATCCCAGTGGTGTCGCCGTTACCAAGACCTATACCGTGCGGCGGGGCAGTTACGCCATCGCGCTCGCCCAGACGATCACCAATCGAGGCGACAAGGTCTGGCATGGCCAGGCATATCGGCAGCTGGAACGGGTGACGCCTCCGGAACCGGATTACGGGAATTTCCTTAAGAAATATTCGGACATTTCGCGCTACAGCTTCTTCGGTGCCGCGTGGTATGGGCCGGACGACAAATTCAACAAAGTCAAATTCGACGACTTCAAGGATCATCCGCTTGGCCGTGGCGACAAGGTGGGGCGCGTCGTGACCAACGGCTGGTTCGCGATGGAGCAGTCCTATTTCGTCGGCGCTTGGCTTCCGCCTGAAAACGAGCGTGACACGTTCTCCACGGCGGTCGTGCAAAAGGCCGGCCAGCCACACTACCTGATCCGCGGCATTGGTCCCGTGCTCAAGGTTGCGCCGGGCGCCAGCAAGACGAGTAGTGCGCAACTTTATCTGGGGCCGAAGATACCGAGCGTGCTCAAGGAGGTGTCACCCACCTTCGACCTGGCACTCAACTACGGGATGATGACCATCGTCGCGCGCCCGTTGCACTGGGTCCTGGCCAAGCTGCAGGCACTGACCGGCAACTGGGGTTGGGCGATTGTCCTGCTGGTGCTGCTGATCAATGCAGCTTGCTACAAGTTGTACGCCATCCAGTTCCGCTCCGCCGCGCGTATGCGCGGGCTCAAGCCACGCCTCGATGCGCTCAAGGAACGGTACGGCAGCGATCGGCAGAAACTGCAGCAGGCGACGATGGAGCTGTACAAGAAGGAGAAGGTGAACCCGATCGGCGGTTGCCTGCCGGTATTGGTGACCCTGCCCGTGTTCTTTGGCCTGTACGAACTCCTGCGTGAGAGCGTCGAATTGCGGCAGGCGCCGTTCATCGGCTGGATCCAGGACCTTTCGGCCGCCGATCCGTACTTCGTGCTGCCGATTCTGTATGCCGCCGTGATGCTGGTGCAGAGCATCACGATGCCGATGACGCCGGGCATGGACGGCATGCAACAGAAGATGATGAAGTTCATGCCGGTGGCCATGGCCGTATTCTTCGCGTTCTTCCCGGCCGGGCTTGCACTCTATTACTTCGTCAACGGACTGTGTCGCCTGGCGACGCAATGGTGGGTGTATCGCCAGGTCGACCGGGAAGAGGCCCGCAAGAAGACCGCCAAGGCCTGACCACTCCGGAAACATGCGCCATTGGCCAGTTGGTCGTGATGGACGAAAACGCCGACACAATCGCTGCCATCGCCACGGCCCACGGTGCGGCCGGTATCGGTGTCGTCAGGGTTTCGGGTCCGCTGGCGCCGGTGATCGCGGCCACCGTCCTGGGGCGCACGCCGCAGCCGCGACATGCTTATTTCGCGCCCGTGCGTGATGCTGCCGGGCAGCTCCTCGACCACGGCGTCGTGCTGTACTTTCCGGCCCCGCACTCGTACACCGGCGAGGCGGTCCTTGAACTGCAGGTACACGGCGGCAACGTAAGCCTTGACCTGGTCCTCAAGCGGGTGTGCGGGCTGGGCGCACGACTGGCGCGCCCGGGGGAGTTCAGCGAACGCGCATACGTCAATGGCAAGCTCGACCTCGCCCAGGCCGAGGCCGTCGCCGATCTGGTCGCGGCGCGTTCGGAAGCGGCGGCACGCGCGGCCATGCGCTCACTGCAGGGTGAGTTCTCCACGCGGGTCAACGCGTTGCTTGCGGCCCTCGTCGGCGTGCGCGTGCATGTGGAGGCCGCCATCGACTTTCCCGACGAGGAGATCGATTTCCTGGCCGACCCGGCCATTGGGCGCAGCCTGCGGGCCGTGCAGGACGATATGCGCACGCTGCTCGAGGCCGCGCGCCGCGGGCAACGCCTGTGTGACGGCCTGAATGTGGTCATCGTGGGACGCCCCAACGTGGGCAAGTCGAGTCTGCTCAACGCGTTGGTCGGCAGCGATCGCGCGATTGTCACCGCCACCGCGGGAACCACGCGTGACGTGCTGCGCGAAACGCTTGAAATCGATGGTGTCGCGCTCGAGCTTGTCGATACCGCCGGGTTGCGCGAGAGCACGGATGAGATTGAACGTGAGGGCGTGCGTCGCGCACGCGAACGCCTCCAGGAAGCGGACCTCGTGCTGGCCGTGACGGACGTCACGGATACCGACCCGGCATTGCTTGCCGAGCTGCCACCGCGCGTCCAGCGGATGATGATCATCAACAAGATCGACCTGCATGGTGGTCACGCGCACGCGGAAGAACGCGACGGGGCGACCTGGCTATGGCTGTCGGCGAAAACCGGGGAGGGCCTTGCGTTGTTGCGCCGACGCCTGAAGGACCTGGGTGGCGGTGATGCGCATGTGGAGGGGGGCGCATTCAGCGCCCGGCGCCGCCATGTGCTGGCGCTGGAACGCACCGCCGCGCACCTCGATGCCGCACGTCGGGCCCTGGAGGATGTGCGCGCCGGTGAACTGGCCGCCGAAGATCTGCGCCAGGCCCAGCAGGCGCTGGGCGAAATCACCGGGGAGTTTTGCCCGGATGACTTGCTGGGTGCCATCTTCAGTACCTTCTGCATCGGCAAGTGATGGTGCAATCATCGCCTGACGGCGACATCGCCCGGCCATGTATCCATTTACCCGAGGGTGCATGCATCATGGTCGATCCGCCGTTGCATCGCCCGTGCGCAAGTGCGTGACACGCCGTCTCCGATCCCTGCGCAGGTAACCGCCATGCCCGCCCTCGACAACCTCCTGCTCAACACCGACAGCTACAAGGCCAGCCACTGGCTGCAGTACCCACCGGGCACGGACGCCACGTTCTTCTATCTTGAATCGCGGGGCGGCATCCATGATCGCACCGTGTTTTTCGGGCTGCAGGCCATCCTCAGGCGCTATCTGTCACGGCCGGTGACCGAGGCCGACATCGTGGAGGCACGCGAGATCCTGACTGCCCATGGCGAGCCCTTCAACGAGGCGGGATGGCGCCATATCGTCGCTCGCCATGGCGGCATGCTGCCGGTGCGCATCCGCGCCGTCCCGGAGGGTTCGGTGGTGCCCACCCACCAGGCCCTGATGACGATCGAATCGACCGACCCCGAGGCGTTCTGGCTGCCGTCGTATCTTGAAACCATGTTGTTGCGCGTGTGGTATCCGATCACTGTGGCGACCGTGAGCTGGCATGTGCGTCAGGTCATCCGCCAGTTCCTGGAGCGCACCAGCGACGACGTGGACGGCCAGTTGCCGTTCAAGCTGCATGATTTTGGCTCGCGTGGCGTGTCCAGCCTGGAGTCGGCGGCCATCGGCGGTGCCGCGCATCTGGTCAATTTCCAGGGTACCGACACCCTGGCGGCGCTGAGCCTGGCGCGCGAGTATTACGCCGAGCCGATGGCCGCGTTTTCCATTCCCGCCGCCGAGCACAGTACGATCACCGCCTGGGGACCTGGGCGGGAGGTCGATGCGTACCGCAACATGCTGGACCGGTTCGCGAAACCGGGGACATTGCTTTCCGTGGTCTCGGACAGCTACGACATCTACCGCGCGATCGGCAAACTGTGGGGTGGTGACCTGCGCCAGCAGGTGATCGATTCGGGCGCGCTGGTGGTCATCCGGCCGGATTCGGGCGAGCCGGTCGACGTGGTGCACCGTTGCCTGGAGATGCTCGATGACGCCTTCGGTCACGTACTCAACGGCAAGGGTTATCGCGTCCTGAACCACGTTCGCGTGATTCAGGGCGACGGCGTCAACCCCACCAGCATTCGTGCCATCCTCGAGCGCGTCACGAGCGCCGGCTATGCGACGGACAACATCACGTTCGGCATGGGTGGCGCCCTGCTGCAGAAGATGGATCGCGACACCCAGAAGTTCGCCCTGAAGTGTTCCGCGGCCAGGGTCGATGGCCGTTGGGTGGATGTCTGGAAAGATCCGGTGACCGACCGTGGCAAGCAGAGCAAGCGTGGGCGCGTGCGTCTGCTGCGACATCGCGAGTATGGGACGTGGCGTACGCTGGCGATGTCCGGGGCTGCGGACGACGTCCGGCCGCATGGTTTCGACGATGCGATGGTGACGGTGTGGGAAGACGGCCGGTTGCGCCAGGAGTGGACGTTTGCGCAAATCCGCGCGCGTGCGGCGGCATGTCGGCTGTAGGCATGTTCAGGCGCGGCTTCGGTCCTTGCCGTGCCTGAACGGTGTCACAGGATGTACCGGCTGAGGTCCTCGTTCTTGGCAACCGCGTCCAGGTTCTGGTCCACGAATTCGGCATCGATGACGTACTTTTCGCCATTCTTGTCCGCCGCTTCGTAGGAAATCTTCTCCAACAGGCGTTCCATCACCGTGTGCAGACGGCGCGCGCCGATGTTTTCGGTGGTCTGGTTGACCTGGTAGGCCATCTCGGCCAGGCGGTCGATACCCGAATCGGCAAATTCCAGCGTTACGCCTTCGGTCAACAGCAGGGCCTGGTATTGCTTGGTCAGTGCATTGTGCGGTTCGCGCAGGATGCGCTTGAAATCGTCGGCCGACAATGCGGCCAGTTCCACGCGGATGGGCAGGCGACCCTGCAGTTCCGGAATGAGATCCGAGGGTCGCGCCATCGAAAAGGCGCCCGAGGCGATGAACAGCATGTGGTCGGTCTTGATCGGGCCGTACTTCGTCGACACCGTGGAGCCTTCCACCAGGGGCAGCAGGTCGCGCTGCACGCCCTCGCGGCTCACACCGGCGCCGCTGCCGAATTCGGAACGTTGGGCAACCTTGTCGATCTCGTCGATGAACACGATGCCGTTTTGCTCGGCCGCTTCCACGGCTGCCGCGCGCACTTCCTCCTCGTTCAGGAGCTTGGAGGCTTCCTCTTCGATCAGCATGGGACGCGCCGCCTTGATGGTCATCTTGCGATGCTGGGTCCTGTTGCCGCCAAGGTTGCGGAACATGTTCTGCAGCTGCTGGCCCATTTCCTCCATGCCGGGTGGCGACATGATCTCCACGCCCACGTTGAGGGTCACTTCGAGCTCGATCTCGCGGTCTTCCAAGGCACCCTCCCGCAGCCGCTTGCGCATCTTCTGGCGCGTGTCGCTTTCGATGGCCTCGGTGCCGGACCGCGTCGGATCCTGGGTCCAGTCATTCGGTTGCGGGTTCTGGCGCCGTGGCAGCAGGGCGTCCAGGATGCGGTCCTCGGCCAAATCCTCGGCACGCGACTTCACGCGCTCCTTGGCGGCGTTGCGGGCCAGCTTGTAGGAGACGTCGGTCAGATCGCGGATGATCGACTCCACGTCCTTGCCGACGTAGCCGACCTCCGTGAACTTGGTTGCTTCCACTTTCACGAACGGTGCGTTGGCCAGAGTCGACAGGCGGCGTGCGATTTCGGTCTTGCCGACTCCCGTCGGGCCGATCATGAGGATGTTCTTCGGCGTGATCTCGGTGCGCATCGCCTC
>CAYOEF010000143.1:0-5672 GCA_964402805.1 uncultured Rhodanobacteraceae bacterium
GGGACAACGCCGCGTGGCACGGTAAACCCCACCCGGAGCAAGACCGAATAGGGGAACGATCACGTGGCCCGCGTGGTTCCCGGGTAGGTTGCTTGAGCCTGGCGGTGACGCCCGGCCCAGATGAATGACTGTCGCGCCCTTGGGCGTACAGAACCCGGCTTACAGGCCAACTCCTTGCTGAATGCTGGCCAACCGCATCCGATGGTGGGTGTGGTTGGCTTTTTTTGGAGGACTCGGGGACCGGGGCGCGGGGCTCAGGTCCGTGGACTGTTCCGTTCCGTTCGTGCCGGGCCGTTCGACGGGCCCGGCACGGGCGGAATCCAAGCACTCACTCGGCATCCGTCGACTCCGGCCCTGCGTGCCCGCGCCCAGGGCGAACGGACGGGGTCCCAAATCCCAAGCCCCAAGCCCAGGGTCTTGTCCTCCCGGTCTCCGGTCCTTGGTATGGAGTCGCGCTTCCCAACAACCCCCACCAATTCAACACCCTTATACAAACTCCTCACAAACCACTCCAGTTCAGCTGAGGTTGCCCTTTGTCCTTGATCTGAAAGCAATTTTGGCCTTGACAGTCTCACGCCCTGAGACTATCGTGGCGATAAGTGTGATTTCGTGGTTTTTCGTGGGAACCTGCGATCGTGTTTCAGGGTGAGACCTCCATCACTGTCGATGCCAAGGGACGGATGGCCATTCCGGTGGCTTATCGCGAACTGGTTGCGCGCGTGTGCGACAGCCGTCTGGTGGTCACTTACAACCCGTTCGAGTCGGGGTGCCTGTGGTTGTTTCCGTACCCCGAGTGGGAACAGCTGCGTGACCAGGTCAACGCGTTGTCCGGCGTGAGGGCAGTGCACCGCAATTTGCAGATGAAACTCGTGGGCGCGGCGGCCGTGGTCGAAGCGGACAGTGTCGCCAGGATCCTCCTTCCAGCCAGCCAGCGCAGTGCGGCCGGCATCGAAAAAAAGGCGGTATTGCTGGGCATGGGCAACAAGTTTGCCCTGTGGAGCGAGCGTGCGCACCAGGCCAAGATCGAGCAAACCATACGTGAGGATGAGATCAGCGACGAAATGGCGGATCTCAAACTGTAGCCAATCGCGGTACGGGAGGGCGGAGCGGGATGGCCGCAATGCAGGACAATCCATTGCAGCACGTCCCGGTGATGTTGGAACAGGCACTGGAGGGGCTCGCGGTGCAGCCGTGCGGGTGCTATCTGGACGGGACTTTCGGGCGCGGTGGACATGCCCGCGCCCTGCTGGACCGGCTTGGCCCCGACGCACGGCTGCTCCTGATGGATCGCGACCCGGAGGCGGTCGCCGTGGCACGGCGGGACTTCGGTGACGATCCGCGGGTCGCCATCCGTCAGGACAGCTTTGCGGTGCTGGCCGAGTGGGATCGCACGGCAGACGGGTTGGACGGCGTATTGCTGGATATCGGGGTGTCCTCGCCGCAACTGGACGATGCACGGCGCGGCTTCAGCTTCATGACCGATGCGCCGCTCGACATGCGCATGGATCCGGGCGCGGGCGAGAGCGCGGCCGACTTTCTTGCACGCGCCGGGGAGAAGGAAATCGCCGACGTGTTGTGGCGTTTTGGCGAGGAACGGCATAGCCGGCGCATTGCCCGTGCCATCGTCGAACAGCGGCGCACCCGGCCGATCCAGCGCACCGGCGAACTGGCGGCCTTGCTGGTGGCCGTGCTCGGATGGCACGGCAAGGGCAAGCATCCGGCCACGCGCACGTTCCAGGCCCTGCGCATCCACGTCAACGGCGAGCTCGATGCGCTCAGGGACGGACTCAAGGGTGCGGTATTGCGCCTCAAGCCCAGGGGGCGACTGGTCGTGATCAGCTTTCATTCGCTGGAGGACCGCATCACCAAGCAGTTCATCCGCGAGGAGTCCGGAATTGGCGGCGCCCGGCCGCGCCACCTCCCGCCGGCGACGCGGCGCCCGGCACGCCTGCGCGCGGTCGGGCGCGCGCATTTTGCGACCCCCGCGGAAGTTGCGGCCAATCCACGTGCGCGTTCGGCCGTGCTGCGGGTGGCTGAACGCCTGGAGACGGCCGCATGAAGGTGGCCACGGCAACCGTTCTGCTTGGCCTGCTGCTGGCGGTCGTCGGCAGCGCGATTGCCGTGGTGTGGGCGCGCCAGGAAAACCGCACGCTTTTCATGCAACTCACCCATTTGCAGGCCACGCGCGACCATCTCAATGTGGAATTCGGGCGGCTTGAACTGGAACAGGCGACCTGGGCGGGTCCGATCCGCATCGAGCAGCAGGCGCGCGGCAAGCTCGGCATGGTCGACCCGACGCCCGCCGACACACGGTTGATCCAGCCATGAGCGCCCGCGGCCCCTCGCCCCGTCTCGATACACCACGGCGCAAGCAACCGCCGCGGGTGCGCCTGCGCGTGGCGTTGGTGGCCGCACTGTTTGCCTTGGCCGCCGTCGGGTTGGTGGCGCGTGCCGTGGATTTGCAGGTGTTGGACAAGGGCTTCTATCAACAACAGGGCGATGAGCGCTTCCTGCGCACCGTACCCATCCCGGTATCGCGCGGCACCATTTTCGACCGCCATGGCGTGCCGTTGGCCGTGTCCACGCCCGTGGAGTCCCTGTGGGCCAATCCGGGCAAGCTGCTCGAGCATGGCGATCGCATTCCGGAACTGGCGCGGGCATTGGGAGTCGATCCCCAGGACCTGGCACAGCGTTTGGCACGCCGTGCCGACCGCGAGTTCGTGTACTTGCGCCGGCAGATGAGCCCGGCCAAGGCAGAGGCCGTCCTCAAGCTTGGCATACCAGGTGTCAATGCACAGCGCGAGTACCGCCGTTTCTATCCATCCGGCGCGATCACGGCGCACGCCCTGGGTTTCACCAATATCGACGGGCAGGGCCTGGCCGGCCTGGAGTTGTCCTACAACCAGTGGCTGACCGGCAAGGCCGGCGCCAAGAAGGTCATCCGCAACGGCAACGGGCGTGTGGTCGAGAACGTGGAACTGGTACGCGCGCCACAACCTGGCCGCGACCTGACCCTTAGCATCGAACGGCGCATCCAGTACCTGGCGTGGCGCGAACTGACCGGGGCCATGCGCAAGTATCACGCCAATTCGGCCGGCATGGTGGTGATGAACCCGCGCAACGGGGAAGTGCTGGCCATGGTGAGCCTGCCTTCCTACAATCCCAATGACATCGATTCCAGCACGGCGTCGGAACGACGCAACCGCGTGGTGACCGATGTCTTTGAACCGGGTTCGACGGCGAAGGCCTTCACCATCACCGCCGCCCTGGAGAGTGGAAAATGGACGCCTACGTCCAAGGTCGATACCGGGCCAGGCTGGTGGGTCTTCGACGGCCATACCATCCATGACGATGATCCCAACGGCACCATTTCGGTAACCCGGGTCATCACGCGTTCGAGCAACATCGGCGCCGCCAAGATCGCACTCAGCCTTGACCCGCAACAGATGTACGCGACCCTGCGGGCGGTTGGATTCGGCAGCAGCACCCACAGCGGCTACCCGGGCGAATCGTCCGGGATCCTGCCGGTCAGCCGCGACTGGCGCCCGATACGCCAGGCAACCATCGGCTACGGCTACGGTTTCAGCGTCACGTTGCTGCAGCTGGCACAGGCCTACTCGACGCTGGCCGATGGCGGGATCATGCACCACCCGACATTCATCAAGGGCGTGGACAATCCGCCGCAACAGGTCATCCCGCACCACGTGGCCGAGGAAGTGGTCGACATCCTGAAGACCGTGGTGGAAGACCCGGACGGAACCGCCCACAACACGGCAGCCATCGCCAATTACAGCGTCGCGGGAAAGACAGGGACATCCCATCAGGCCGACGACGGCGGCTATGCGCAGGATACCTACAACTCCCTGTTTGCCGGCATGGCGCCGGCCAGCAATCCGCGCCTGGTCGCAGTGGTCGTGGTGCGCGGCTCCAAGAGCAAATACTTCGGCAGCCAGGTAGCCGCCCCGGTGTTCAAGGCCGTCATGCAGGGTGCGCTGCGCTTGCTCGACATCCAGCCGGACAAGGTGAATCCGGCCTTGGTGATTGGCGGGAAAACAGCGCCACGGCTGGCCGATCCGGGCAGCGAGCGCGTCGCCGCCGCGGGAGGACTCGATGGGTAAGCCCGTGCGCCTTGGCGATCTCCTGGCTGGTGTCGCCACCGCGGGCGCGGCGCGTGACGTCCGGATAACCGGCCTTGCGCTCGATTCGCGGCAGGTGCACGACGGGGACCTGTTCGTGGCCTTGCGCGGCCACACCACGCACGGCATGACCTTCGCCCGCAAGGCGTTCGAACATGGCGCGGTGGCGGTGCTGGCCGAAACCGATGCGGCGTACGCAGCCGATGTGGATGCGGCCATTCCGGGCCCGGTGATCTGGGTGGAGAACCTGCGCCGGCACCTGGGCGCCGTCGCGGCGCGCTATTTCGACGATCCGTCCCGTGCGATGGCCGTGGTCGGCGTCACCGGCACCAACGGCAAGACCTCGACCGTACAACTGCTGGCACAGGCGCTGCACCTGCTTGGCCACGGCGCCGCCAGCATCGGTACGCTGGGCCGCGGCCTGTACGGCCAACTCGAAGCGACCGCCCGCACCACGCCCGACGTCATCAGCGTGCACGCGGACCTGGCGGCGCTGCGGGATGCCGGCGCGAGTCATGTGGCGATGGAGGTTTCCTCGCATGCGCTCGACCAGGGCCGGGTCGACGACGTGGCCTTCGACGTTGCCGTGTTCACCAACCTCACGCGCGACCACCTCGACTACCACGGCACCATGCAGGCCTATGGCGAAGCCAAGGCGCGCCTGTTCGCGTGGTCCGGGCTCACGGCCGCCGTCTGCAACGTGGATGACGACTTCGGGCGTGCATTGGCGAGTCGCATCGACCACGGCGTCGCGTGCCTGCGTACCGGCATGCGGTCGCCGGACGCCGACGTGCGCGCCAGCAACGTGCGCACGCAGGCGTCGGGCCTGGGCTTCCAACTGCATACGCCGTGGGGCGAGGCCGATGTGCTCAGTCCGCTGCTCGGCCGTTTCAACGTGGCCAACCTGCTGGCCGTCGCGGCGTGCCTTGGTGTCCTTGGTGAGCCATTCGGGCGGGTGGTCGATGTCCTGGGTCGTCTTGCGCCCGTGCCCGGGCGGATGAACCGCCTTGGCGGGCACGATGGCCAACCGCTCGTGGTCGTGGACTACGCGCACACGCCGGATGCGCTGCAACAGGCGCTGGCCTGCCTGCGCGAGCATTGCGACGGGCGGCTGGTGTGCGTGTTCGGCTGCGGCGGCGAACGCGACACCGGCAAGCGCCCGCTCATGGCCGCGCTGGCCGAGCGCTTGGCCGACGAGGTGATCGTGACCGACGACAACCCGCGCGGCGAAGACGGTGACGCGATCGTGTCCGGTATCGTGCGCGGCTTCGCCGACCCGGCGCGGGTGCGCATCGAACGCGACCGCGCGCGTGCCATCGCGCTGGCGCTGGCAGGTGCAGCCGCCGCCGACGTCGTGCTGATCGCCGGCAAGGGACACGAGGCGTGGCAGGAAATCGCCGGACACAAGCGCCCGTTCGACGACCTCGCCGTCGCGCGCGCGACCATGGAGGGCCGGCCATGCTGAACGCGTACCTTTCCGGGCTGGCCCGGACGACCCACGGACGCGTCGAGGGAGTCGATGCGCGCGTGACGGGT
>CAYOEF010000143.1:5682-7249 GCA_964402805.1 uncultured Rhodanobacteraceae bacterium
TGTCAGCACGGACTCGCGGCACGTGCGTCGCGGGGACCTGTTCGTCGCGCTCAAGGGCGAAAACCACGACGGCCATGACCACGTGACGGGTGCGGCGAGCCAGGGCGCGGCGGCGGCCCTGGTGTCGCGCCCGCTGGCCGTGGACCTGCCGCAGCTCATCGTCGCGGACACGCTCCTGGCGCTGGGCGACCTCGCGCGCGCCGCGCGGGCCGAGTCACATGCCCGCGTCATCGGCATCACCGGCTCCAATGGCAAGACGACGGTCAAGACCCTGGTCGCCGCCATCCTGCGGGCGCATGGCAACACCCACGCGAGCGCGGGCAATTTCAACAACGAGATCGGCCTGCCGTTGACCCTTCTGGCGATGCCGCCGGATACGGCGTACGCGGTCCTGGAAATGGGGGCCGGCAAACCCGGCGACATCGCCTACCTGGCGTCCATCGCCAGGCCGCACGTGGGCCTGGTCAACACGGTCACGGCGGCGCATCTGGAACGCATGGGCTCCCTGCAGGGGATTGCGGAAACCAAGGGCGCGATCTACACCGCCCTCCCCGCCGACGGCGTGGCCGTCATCAACGCCGACAATGATTTCGCCGGGTTCTTTGCAGGGCTCGCGGGAGCCCGGCGTGTCGTTCGCTTCGGCATGCAGGCCACGGCCGACGTGCATGCCGTCGATGTGGCGACCAGCGCGGACACGAACCGGTTCACCTTGTGCACGCCACGGGGCGAGGTCGCGGTCACCCTGCCGCTGGGTGGCCGGCACAACGTTGCCAACGCGCTCGCTGCCGCAGCCATCGCGCATGTGCTGGATGTCCCGCTGGCCACGATCGGCGCCGGCCTGGCGCATTCCAGCGTGGTGGGTGGACGCCTGGCGGCCCGCCGCATGGCCGCCGGCTGGACGCTGATCGATGACAGCTACAACGCCAATCCCGACTCGGTGAACGCCGCCATCGACGTGCTGATGCTCACCCCGGGTGAACACTGGCTGGTGCTTGGCGACATGGCGGAGCTCGGCCCGCAGTCGCGTGAACTCCATGCGGCGGTTGGCTCGCATGCCCGTGAACGGGGCGTGGACCGCCTGTACACCCTGGGCTCGCTGGCACAGACGGCAAGCCAGACCTTTGGAGCCGGCGCGCGTCACTTTGCGGATCGCGATGCGCTCGTCGCCGCGTTGGTCGCGGACCTGCACACCGGCGTGACGTGCGTGGTCAAGGGCTCGCGCGTAGCGGCGATGGAACGGGTGGTCGCGGCACTCGAACAGGCGGGAGGACCCCATGCTGCTTGAGCTTGCCAGATGGTTGTCGGAGTACTTCAATGCCTTGCGCGTGGTGCAGTACATCACCTTTCGCACCATCATGAGCGCGCTGACAGCCCTGGTCATCGCGCTGTTCGTCGGCCCCGCCGTGATCCGGCGCCTGGCACGCATGAAGGCCGGCCAGGTCGTGCGCGACGACGGCCCGCAAACCCATCTCGCCAAGGCCGGCACGCCGACCATGGGCGGCGTGCTGATGCTGGCGTCCGTGGTGGTGGCGACCCTGTTGTGGGGCAATCTCCACAGCCGCTATGT
>CAYOEF010000144.1:0-5602 GCA_964402805.1 uncultured Rhodanobacteraceae bacterium
ACTGGGCCACGCCTTCGTTGGCGTAGACCTTGGCCGGCAGCGGCGTGGTGTTGGAAAACTCCAGGGTGACGTGGCCTTCCCACTCCGGTTCCAGCGGCGTGACGTTGACGATGATGCCGCAGCGGGCATAGGTGCTCTTGCCCAGGCATATGGTCAGGACTTCACGCGGAATACGGAAATATTCGACGGTACGGGCCAGCGCAAAGGAGTTGGGCGGAATCACGCAGTTGTCGGACTGGATGTCGACGAAGCTGCGCTCGTCGAAGTGCTTGGGGTCCACGATGGTCGTGTTGATGTTCGTGAAGACCTTGAATTCATCCGCGCAGCGCACGTCGTAGCCATAGCTGGACGTGCCGTAGGAGATCAAACGCCGGTCATCGCTGGCACGGCGCACCTGATCGGCCTCGTAGGGCTCGATCATGCCGTGCTCGCGCGCCATGCGGCGAATCCACTTGTCGCTCTTGATACTCATGCCTGCTCGCTGACGTAATCGTGGTCGCATTATGCAGCAAGGCGTGGCGCCACCATAGGGCCACCAACGCGGATGATCACCGTGGTATTGCGATCAGTCATTCATGACCGTGATCTTGGGGAACCCGACGTTCTCGTTGCGTCCCTGCAGCGAGAGCCGCGCCGCGGTGGCACGCGCCACTTCCCGGTAACGCGCGGCGATGTCCGATTCAGGCTCCGCGGCGACGGTCGGATTGCCACCGTCCGTCTGCTCGCGGATGCGGATGTCCAGCGGCAGCGATCCCAACAACGGCACACCGTACTGGTCCGCCATCGACTGACCCCCACCGGAGCCGAAGATGTGCTCCTCGTGGCCGCAGTTCGAGCAGATGTGCGTCGCCATGTTTTCCACAATGCCGAGCACCGGCACCTCGACCTTCTGGAACATGGCCAGGCCACGCCGCGCATCGAGCAGGGCGATGTCCTGCGGTGTCGTGACGATCACGCCACCGGATACCGGGATGCGTTGCGCCATCGTCAGATGGATGTCGCCCGTCCCCGGCGGCATGTCGATGATGAGGTAATCCAGGTTGTCCCAGCGGGTGTCGCCGATGAGCTTCATCAGGGCCTGGGTGACCATCGGGCCACGCCAGATCATGGCGGTGTCGTCACTGACGAGAAAGCCGATGGACATGACCTGGATGCCATGCCCCACCTTGGGGATGATCGACTTGCCGTCCGGCGACTGCGGCTGGCCCTCGACGCCCAGCATCCGTGGCTGGCTGGGGCCGTAGATGTCCGCATCCAGCATGCCGACCCGGGCTCCTTCGGCCACCAGCGCCAGGGCCAGGTTGACGGCAACCGTGGATTTGCCGACGCCGCCCTTGCCGGACGCGACGGCAATGACGTTCTTGACGCCCGGCAACGGTGAAAGCTTGCCCTGGACCTTGCGCGCCTCGACGCGGCAGGTGATGGAGACGCTTGCCGACTCGATGGCCCCATCCGCCTCGAGCCGCTGCCGTACCTTTGCCGCCAGTTCGGCGCGCCAGGTCGCCGCCGGGTACCCGAGCAGGATATCCACCGATACGCGCGCGCCATCCACGCCAACGGCGCGGGCGGATACTTCCAGCGGCTGCCCGGTGTGCGGGTCGATCATGTCGGCCAGGATCGCGCGGACCCGGGCCTCGTCTGCCTGTGCCATGGTGTTGCATCGCATGTCGTCACGAACCGTGCATTATGCGGCATGCGGGTTCGCCGCGCCTGACATGGGTCATGCCGGGCGGCACGCCGCCGGCGCGCGTGACCGAAGTCAAGCGTGGCCGGGAACCGCCATTTATAATCACGCCCATGGCGACTCCCAAACCCACCGAACTCATCGTCCACAAGAAATCGCGCACGCTGGAAGTGGTCTTCGGCCCGGACGAGGTATTCATCCTCCCGGCCGAATACCTGCGCGTGTATTCACCTTCCGCCGAGGTGCAGGGCCACGGGCCCGGCCAGCAGGTCCTGGTGGCCGGCAAACGCGAAGTCGGCATCATGGAACTGGAACCGGTCGGCAACTACGCCGTGTTGATCCGTTTCACCGACCGCCATGCAACCGGCATCTACTCGTGGGACATCCTGCATGACCTCGGCGTCAACCAGGTGAAGAACTGGCAGGCGTATCTCGATGCGCTCGAGAAGAACGGCCTGTCGCGCGATGCGGCCTCCATCTACGGCCACCCCGTGCCAATGCGCGGCCCGCGGTAGCGACCCTTCGGATCAAGGCCGACTGGCGCGGGCGGGCACGGTCGTGTGCGGCGCATGCGGCAGGCACACCTCCCCGTCCGTGCCACTACGGCGCCCCTTGCATCGCGTGCGATAATCGCCGGCCATACCCATCCACTGGTCTTGCCCGTGAACGCTTCCGTCCGCCGCATCCTCGTCACCTGCGCCCTGCCGTATGCCAACGGCCCGATCCATATCGGGCACATGGTCGAGCATGTCCAGGCGGACATCTGGGTGCGGGCAATGCGCATGTCGGGCCACGAAGTCCATTTCATCTGCGCCGACGACGCCCACGGCACGCCGATCATGCTGCGCGCGCAGCGCGAGGGCATCACACCCGAACAGTTGATCGCGGACAGCCACAAATCACACGTCGCCGACTTCCATGATTTCGGCATTGCCTACAACCATTATTCGAGCACCCACACCGAGGCCAATCGTGAATTGACCTCGCGCATCTACAAGGCGTTGGAGGGCGGCGGCCATGTCGAATCACGCCCGGTGGAGCAGTTCTACGATCCCGAGCGGCACATGTTCCTGCCCGACCGCTTCATCAAGGGCGAATGCCCGAACTGCCATGCCAAGGACCAGTACGGCGATTCCTGCGAGGTGTGCGGCAAGACCTATGCGCCAACCGACCTGATCGAACCGTACTCCGTGGTGTCCGGAGCACGGCCGGTACGCAGGGAGTCGCTGCACTACTTCGTGCGCCTGGCCGATTTCGAGGACATGCTCAAAGAATGGCTCGAAGAACGCCGCAAGGCCGGCAAGCTGCAGCCCGAGGTGGTCAACAAGCTACAGGAATGGTTTGCGGACGGCCTGCGCAGCTGGGACATCTCGCGCGACGCGCCCTACTTCGGCTTCAGCATTCCCGATGCACTGGACAAGTTCTTCTATGTTTGGGTCGACGCGCCGATCGGCTATCTTGCCGCCTTCCGCGAGTATGCCGAACGCGAACGGATCGACTTCGATTCATTCGTCGAACGCGACGCCGCACGTGAAGCCGGCACCGAGATGGTGCACTTCATCGGCAAGGACATCGTCTATTTCCACACTCTGTTCTGGCCTGCGATGTTGTACGGTGCGGGCCTGCGCACCCCCACGGCCGTCAACGTGCATGGTTTCATGACCGTGGACGGCGCCAAGATGAGCAAGTCGCGCGGTACGTTCATCAACGCGCGCACGTGGCTGGACCACCTCGATGCGGAATACCTGCGTTACTACCTCGCCACGCTGCTGGTCCCGTCGGTCGGCGACGTCGACCTCGACCTCAAGCACTTCGAGGAGCGCATCAACTCCCACCTCGTCGGCAAATGGGTGAACATCGCCAGCCGCACCGCCGGTTTCGTGCGCAAGCAATTCGACAACAAACTGGCGGACGCCCTTGATGCCGAACTCGCGGGTCGCTATGCGGCCGCTGTCGAGCGCCTGCATCCGGTACCGGCCCTGTACGAAACACGCGACTACGCCGCAGCCATGCGCCTGATCATGTCGGTGGCGGACGAGACCAACGTGTGGATCACCGAACGCGCGCCCTGGAAACTGGCCCGCCAGGAGGACCAGGCCGCGACGCTGCATCAGGTATGCACGCTGGCGATCAACCTGTTCCGCCTCATCAGCGTGTACCTCAAACCGGTCGTCCCGGCCACGGTGGGCCGCGCCGAAGACTTCCTCAAGACCGTATCCGGACACTTCAGCGACGCGGACGAACCGTTGACCGGCGTGCAACTTGGTCAATTCACGCCTTTGCTGACGCGTATCGACCCGCAGCGGATCGCCGCCATGATCGAAGCATCACGCGGCAGCGCGCCACCCGCCGCATCCGCCCAGGCCGGGCCGAGTCCCGCCGCCACGCAGGACCACGTCAGCATCGACGACTTTGCACGGCTCGACCTGCGTGTCGGTCGGGTCGAGGTCTGCGAGGCGGTGGATGGATCAAACAAGTTGCTGCGCTTTGAACTGGACGCGGGCGAACTGGGCAAGCGACAGATCTTTTCCGGCATCCGTTCGGCGTATCCCGAGCCCGAAAAGCTGGTGGGACTGCATGTGGTGTTCGTCGCCAACCTCGCGCCGCGGAAGATGCGCTTCGGCATTTCCGAAGGCATGATCCTGTCCGCCGGCACGGGCGGTGGTGACCTCAACGTCGTACAGGTCGATCCAAAGGCCAGGCCGGGTTCCAAAATAAGCTGAACCAGCGGCCCGCCACCGGAACGCCGGCATGCGGGCCGAAGACACGCGCTCCACGGTCAATACGATCCCACGCGCCAGATCCGGTCCGCTTGGGCGCTACAATGCAGGCCTTCTTCTCCGTTGCCGCCATGACCGTGTTGCACCACAGCGGGCCTTCACTGGCCGATCGCATCGACGCGCTGCTGCCGCAAACCCAGTGTGGCCAGTGCGGCTACCACGGTTGTCGCCCGTACGCGGAGGCGATAGCCGCGGGTGACGCTGACATCAACCGCTGCCCGCCGGGCGGTCAGATCGGCATCGACAAGTTGGCGCAGTTGCTGGGACGCCAATCGACGACGCTCGACCCGGATTGCGGCGAAGAAAAGCCGCGCCAGTTGGCGTACGTCATCGAGGATGATTGCATCGGCTGCACCAAGTGCATCCGGGCCTGTCCGGTCGATGCCATCATCGGCGCTTCCAAGCGCATGCACACGGTCGTCGCCGACCGCTGCACCGGCTGCGAGCTGTGTGTGCCGGCCTGTCCGGTGGACTGCATCGCGTTGACGCCGATGCCTGAACTGCTCCAGGACGTGGCCCACGCGGAGGCGGCGCGCAGGCACTTCGAGCAACGTGAAGCGCGGCTGGATCGCGAGCGCCGCGAACGCGAGGCCCAGCTCGCCGCACGCAAGAAGGCCATGCACCAACCGCTCCCGCAAGGTGAGCGCGATGCCATCCGTGCCCCGCTCAGCCATGGCGCGGTGCAGGCGGCCATCGCACGGGCACGCGCCAAGCGCGCGGCGCGAAGGAAGCTCGAGCCATGAAAAAAGCCGATGTCGTGGAAATGTTCACGCGCCTGCGCGCCTTCAATCCGCATCCGGCCACGGAACTGTTGTTTGCGAACCCGTTCCAGCTCCTCATCGCGGTGATCCTTTCGGCACAGGCCACCGATGTCGGCGTCAACAAGGCCACGCGCAAGCTTTTTCCGGTCGCCGGCACCGCCGCGGCCATCCTGGCGTTGGGGGAAGATGGCCTGAAGCATTACATCAGCACCATCGGCCTGTACAACAGCAAGGCCCGCAACATCATCGCCACCTGCCGCATCCTGGTCGAACAGCACGACGGCGAGGTTCCGCGCTCGCGCGCCGCCCTGGAGGCGCTGCCCGGGGTCGGCCGCAAGACGGCCAACGTGGTGCTCAACACCGCCTTCGGCGAGCCC
>CAYOEF010000144.1:5612-7249 GCA_964402805.1 uncultured Rhodanobacteraceae bacterium
TATTTTCCGCGTCGCGAACCGGACCGGCCTGGCACCAGGCAGGACACCCCGGGAAGTCGAGGACAAACTCGTCAAGGTGATGCCTTCCGAATTCCGCAAGGATGCCCACCACTGGTTGATCCTGCACGGCCGTTACGTGTGCACGGCACGGCGGCCGCATTGTCCGGACTGCATCATTGCCGACCTGTGCCGGTACCCCTACAAGACGCCGCCGGATCCCTGATGCGCACCCTGGCCCACGGACGGCGCAACCCCGCCACAACCACCCACACCCCTCCGGTATTCTGCGCGCATGATTGAAACGGTCCTGCCCGTACACATGGCCAACCGCTTCCGCGGCTTTCTCCCGGTCGTCGTGGATGTGGAGACGGGCGGCTTCGATCCCGTGCGCCACGCGCTGCTCGAAATCGCGGTTTGCCCGATTCGCATGGATGCCGACGGCTGGGTACATCCCGATCCGATCGTCTCCGCGCAGGTACAGGCTTTCGAGGGCGCCGAACTCGATCCGCGGTCGCTGGAAGTTACCGGCATCGACCCGGGCAGTCCCTTGCGCGGCGCCCTGCCCGAGCGTGCCGCACTCAATCACGTGTTCGCGCCCATCCGCAAGGCGATCAAGGCGGCGCGATGCCAGCGCGCCATACTGGTAGGCCACAATGCCGCGTTCGACCTGTCTTTCCTGAACGCGGCCGTCAAGCGTTGCGAACACAAGCGCAATCCTTTCCACTCCTTCAGTTGCTTCGACACGGCCACACTCGGCGGCCTCGCGTACGGCCAGACCGTGCTCAGCCGTGCCGTGACGGCGGCGGGACTCGAGTTCAACACGGACCAGGCACACTCGGCCGTCTACGATACGGATCGCACCGCGCTGCTATTCTGCAAGATCATCAACCGCTGGAAGACGCTGATCGAGACCGAACGCGTTCATCGCGGCATGTCGCTGGAGTGACGCCCCGACTGCCGTCCGCTTCACCGACCGGCTGTCGTCCAGGCCAGGCGCCGCCCGCACCATATCCATGCCAACCCGCGTACTGATTGTCGAAGACGAGCCCTCCATCCGCGAGATGGTCGCCTTTGCCCTGCGCAAGGCCGGCATGGACCCGATCCACGCCGGGGATGCGGATGCGGCACGGCTGGCCATCGCCGATGGCGTACCGGACCTGATCCTGCTCGACTGGATGCTGCCTGGCATGAGCGGCCTCGACCTGGCACGGCGCTTTGCCCGCGAGGACCTCACCCGTGACATACCGATCATCATGCTGACCGCCCGCGGGGAGGAGATGGACCGGGTGAGCGGGCTTGAAGCCGGCGTGGACGATTACGTCGTCAAACCCTTTTCCACGCGCGAACTGGTGGCACGCATCAAGGCCGTGCTGCGCCGCAGCCAGGGCGATGCGGGCACCGGCACGCTCGACGTGGCGGGCCTTTCCCTGGACAGCGCGGCCCATCGGGTCCAGGCGCACGGGCAAGCCCTTGCACTGGGGCCGACCGAATACCGGTTGCTGCGGTTCTTCATGACCCACGCCGAACGCGTGTATTCACGCGCGCAACTGCTCGACCAGGTGTGGGGAAGCAGCGTCTATGTGGAAGTACGCACCGTCGACGTGCACATCCGCCGCCTGCGCCAGGCACTCGAAGCG
>CAYOEF010000145.1:0-7192 GCA_964402805.1 uncultured Rhodanobacteraceae bacterium
ACCCGCCAACCGGCGTGTTTTTTGCGATGCCGACGAGGCCGGGCAAGCGCATGGCGGCGGCCTCGTTCCCGCGATCACCATTCGTTTTTGTGGAAGTCCGGCTCAGCGGGGCGATGTCCGGTCTTCAGTGACGCTTTCGAGGAGGCGCCGCCCATCGGGACTGCCGAGGCCCGTGCATGCATCCCAACCCGGATTGGCGGCGTAGGCGCCATTGCTGCCTCGCGTGATGTCGTGGAACGTGCCGGGGGCCGACCGGTAAAGCGGCGGGTTGGCGAATCCGAGTGGATGGCCCAGGCGCTGGTTGAGGCGTGCCGCCAAGGCCGCCCAGAGCGGGGCCACGGCGCTGGTGCCGCCAACCATGGCGAGGCGGCCGTCGACGAGTACCTCGTAACCGGTAAGCGGGTCGGCGTTGCCCGCGACATCGGGGACGCCGCGACCGGCAAACCCGTTGCCCAGGGTGGGCACGCCCGCGTCGTCCTGCCACGAGGGTCGCGCGGCGCTGGTGCTGACGCCACCTCCCGTTGCCCCGCCGCCGGCCGCCATGTCGTTCCATGCGACTTCACTCTGGATGGCGTCGCCCCGGGCAAGCAGGCGTGTCCCGCCGCAGCCGAGCGTCCAGGGGCTGGAAGCCGGGAAGTCCACGTGGACCTGATCATTGCCTTCCCCGTCGCTGGAGCCACTGTCACCGCTGGCGACACAGACGGTGACGCCCAGTGACGCGGCATCCTGCAGGATCGTTTCCACCGCCTCGCGCGCCGACTTGCTCCATTGGTTTTCCGGACCGCCCCAGCTGATCGACAGGATGTTCGCGGCGGGGAGGGATCCGTGCAGGGCCTGGGCGATGGCGTCGTGGAAGCCACGCGGCGTGTTGGGCGCGAAGTACACGAGGAAGGTGGCCGCGGGGGCCAGCGCGGCGGCGATTTCGATATCCAGCGTGACCTCCGTATCGGCCGCCGAGCCCGGCCGGTTTTGTACGTCATCGACCGCTACGGCCCGAATCGACGGTGTCTGGATGCCCAGCCGGGAGAAATAGGCGTCGAGGTCGCTTTGCCGGTATCCGCCACCGAGTTCGATGATCCCGATGGTCTGGCCGCTGCCGTCGCCATCCGGGAAGCGATACAGCATGCCCACGTCGAGCGGGGTGTAGCGGGCTGCGGGTTCGGTTCGGGCAAGGCGGAAATGCGGTCGCGCCACGGGGCGTTGATCCAGGCCGAGTACTGCGATCAACGCCGGGTCCGGCAGCACCGGTTCGGTAGGGCAGCCGAGGAACGCGGGACCCCCGCGCACGACCTCGTAGTGGCCAAGCTGGATCTGGAAGGCCTTTTGCATGAGCCCGGCGCTGGCGCGCCAGTGGATGGTTCGGGATGCCGGTTCACAAGTCGTCTCGCGCAGACCGTGTTGACGCGCGAACGCACGCAGGCGGGCCACGTCTTCCGGCGCGGCCCCGTGGCGCACGGCAAATTCGCCAGCCGGGATCCGCGGCAACGGCGACGGCAAGGGGTTGCACCGGCGCAGCACCGCGGCGACCTCGACCGGCATGTCGGCGGCACAGGCGCCGAGATAACGCGCGGAAGATACCGGGTTGTTGGCTGGATCGACGCAGGGTCGGGCTGTCATTGCGTGTCTCGTTCGTCTCGCGGTCGATGATTCGTGCCGCTTGCGTCGCGTCCGGTTGTCTGCCGACGTGGCGACTGCGCATCACCACTGGGCGTCGCGGGCATTCATCCTCTCAGGCATACCGTTTATGGCCAATGAACGCAACAGCAGTACGTCTGTCGCACCATTGCATGTCCCGCATACGGACGATTCAGCCAGGCCGGAGCCGACGCGCCTACACTGGCCATACGCCGTCACGGGAGAATCGCCATGCCTTCCAGGTCGGGAAAAGGAACCCCCCGCAAGACCGAAACGCCGCTTTTCGATCCCGTCGCCTATGGCATGGGTCCCGATGATTCGGTCAAGACTGCCGTGGAAAACGCGGCGGTGACGCATCACAGCATCGATCTGGACGGGAAGCGGATTGCCTACGTCGCGCGCGCGGGCCATCTGACGACCGTCGACCCGGTCAGTTCGCGGCCGGATGCCACGCTGTTTTACGTGAGCTTCACCGTCCCGCGGCGTTCGGCGCGGACACGGCCCGTGACGTTCTTCTACAACGGCGGTCCGGGATCGTCGTCGGTATTCCTGCTGCTCGGGTCGTTTGCGCCGATGCGCATCAAGACGTCGATGCCCGACTTCACGCCGCCGGCGCCGTATGCGCTGGAGGTCAATACCGACAGCCTGATCGACCACAGCGACCTGGTGTTCGTCAATCCGGTGGGCACCGGTTATTCGGCCGCCATTGCGCCGAAGAAAAACCGGGATTTCTGGGGTGTCGACCAGGATGCGAGGTCCATCAAGCAGTTCATCAAGCGTTACCTGACAGCCAACAATCGCTGGAATTCGCCGAAGTTCCTGTTCGGCGAATCCTACGGCACGGCGCGCAGCGCGGTACTGGCCTACATGCTGCACGAGGATGGCATCGACCTCAACGGCGTGGTGCTGCAGTCGTCCATTCTCGATTACACCCGGACGGGCAATCCCGTCGGACTGTTGCCGACATGCGCGGCGGACGCCTGGTACCACCACAAGACTACGGTCAAGCCGGCACCCAAGAGCCTGCCGGACCTGGCGGCCCGCGCGGAACAGTTCGCCGATACGAAATATCGGCGCGCGCTGGAAGCGTTTCCGAAAGCCGATCCGGCCGTCGTGAAACGGCTGAGTGCCATGGTAGGCATCGACGTGGATGTCCTCACGCGGTGGTCCCTCGATGTTGCGAGCAGGGATCGCGACGGGACGTTGCGCTTTCTCACCACGCTGCTCAAATCCAAGGGCGTCGCACTCGGTGCCTACGACGGCCGCGTCACCGCCATTGATACCGGCATCGCGGCCCACATCGACCCCAATTCCGGCGGCAACGACCCCACGATGACCGCGGTGAACGGCGTCTACACGACGATGTGGCACCACTACCTGGCCAACGAACTCAAGTTCACGTCCAACGCGGCGTTCACCGACCTCAACGACCAGGCCTTCAGGTACTGGGACTTCCACCACGTCGATCCGACCGGCGCCCAGAAGGGCGTGGACCCGAAGACCGGCGGCATCGTGCTCTATACGGCTGGCGACCTGGCGGCGGCCATGAGCCTGAATGTCGATCTGAAGGTATTGTCGGCCAACGGCTATTTCGACGCGGTCACGCCGTTCCATCAGACGATGCTGGATCTGAAGGCCATGCCGCTCATCTCCGCGGCCGCGCGTGAAAATCTGACGACGCGGTGTTATCCGTCCGGACACATGGTCTATCTGGACGGCGATTCACGCACCGCATTCAAGGCCGACCTCGCGACGTTCTATTCAGGCGCGGTGCGTGATACGGCGGCGCTGCGCCGCATACGGACGCTGCAGGACCATTACCGCGAGCGGCGGTAGCCTGGGCAAGTCCCCAGGCGCGTCCGGCGTGCGGGTCAATGTCCCAGGACCTGGTCCCCGACGATGACCACGTCCGCCGGACGCCTGGCGAACAGGCCGACCGTGACCACGCCGGCGATCTGGTTGAGGTCCGCCTCCAGTTGCACTGGATCGGTGATGCTCAGCCCGTGGACGTCGAGGATCCAGTTGCCGTTGTCGGTGGTGACACCGGTACGCCATTCGGGCTGGCCATCACCCATGTCGCGGATGGCGCGCGCGACGTGACTGCGTGCCATCGGGATCACTTCGATGGGCAGGGGAAAGCGCCCGAGCATGTCGACCTGCTTGGAAGGGTCGATGATGCATACGAACTTTTCCGATGCTCCGGCCAGGATTTTCTCGCGGGTCAGCGCCGCGCCGCCGCCCTTGATCAGGCGGCGGTGCGGGTCGCATTCGTCGGCGCCGTCGACGTAGAGGGGCAACGGGCCGACGGCATTGAGGTCGCGCACCGGGATGTCGTGCTGCTTGAGGAGGGCGGTGGTCGCCTCCGAGCTGGACACCGCACCATCGATGCGACTTTTGATCGTGGCGAGCGCCTCGATGAAATACGCAACGGTGGATCCGCTGCCGACCCCGATCGTGGTGTCGTCTTCCACGAAGGAAATGGCCTTTTGCGCGGCCTGGCGCTTGGCTTCGTCTTGTGTCATGGCGGGTGGCTCCGGTAATGGGGTGGTGGCGGGATTCCGGCGGCAGTCTCGATGCCAGGACCGGGGGCAAAGGATCAGTCGGGCTGGGCTGGGCCGGGGGTCACTCCAGGTCCAGGATGAATTGCCACGAACGTTCATCGACTGGCATCACCGACAGGCGATTGCCCTTGCGCACCAGGGCGAACCCATCCAGCTCCGGATGCGTCTTGAGTTCTTCCAGGGTGATGGTACGCCGCAGCCGCCGCACGAAGGCCATGTCCACCAGGATCCAGCGCGGCTTGTCGCGTGAGCTCTTGGGATCGAAATGGTAGGCGTCCGGATCGAACTGGGTCGGATCAGGATAGGGTTCGCTGGCTACCTTGGCCAGCCCCACGATACCCGGCTCGGGGCAATTGGAGTGGTAGAAAAACACCGGATCGCCGACACGCATGCCGTCGCGCATGAAATTGCGCGCCTGGTAATTGCGCACGCCGTCCCACGGTTCACGCTGGTTGCGTTCCAGATCTTCGATGGAGAAGGACGAGGGCTCGCTTTTGACCAGCCAGTGGTTCATGGGCACATGCCGCGTTGGATGGAGGCTCCATGATAACCCCAAGCGGCACGCTCGCCGGAGGCGGTCAAGCGGCCTGCGTGCAGTCGATCAGTTCACGTTCGGTGGCGATGTAGTCCATGCGCACGTCCCACGTGCTGGCCGGAATCCGCTCGCACTCCTGCAACGCATAGCCGACGCCGACCAGAATGGGCGAGGCCGGGCGCTTGCGGCCCTGCAGGAAGGCAAAGCTGGTGTCGTAATAGCCGCCGCCGAAGCCCAGGCGCCTGCCGCCGCGGTCGAAGCCAAGCAGCGGCACCAGCACCAGGTCGAGCAAGGGCGGTGCGATGACGCCATCGCGCGCGGTCGGCTCGGGGATGCCGTAACGGTTTGGCGTGACGTCGTCGCCGACGGTCCAGGGCACGAAATGCAGTTGCCGGTGTGGGCCGATGACGGGCAGGTAGAAGGTCTGGCCACGTTCGGCAAGTTGACCCAGGGCCACGTTGAGCGGCAGTTCGCCGGCGTGCGTCCAGTAGCCCGCGATGCGCTCGTCGACCATGAATTCCGGCAGCTGGTCCAGCGAATTGCGCAGCCCGGCGGCCGCGCTGATACGGTCGCTCGCCGCAAGTCCGGTGCGCATCGATGCCAGGTGCGTGCGCAGGGCCTGTCGCTGCGGATCTGCGTGGATCATGATCGTGTTTCCTGGCGATGGGCCGACACCCGGCCGCAGCCTTCCACTGCGGCGGATGGCTGTGGCCGGCAGGGATGGGAATGGGGGCGCTCTCCGCAGTGCCGATGCCTGCCATACGACCTTGATCCTCTGGGATCAGGTGGGTGGGCTCACGTGGCGGTCAGGCTTTCCGCTCGTGACGGACCTGCACATGTGCCACGGATATCGCCGACCCGGGTCGTGGATTAGGAACAAGGCAAATGTAAGAGCAGACTGTCGAACACCTCAGCGAACGCCTTGGCCGCATTCTAACCGGATTGCGGGATGTTGGCATCCCGCCGGCCCCATGTGTTGGCCCAAAGCGACAGTGTCCACTTCGGGTGCGCCTGCGTGCGATGGGGGCCTTGGGGTGACAGCCGCGGCTCAAAGCGGTGCGGGTGCCTGGTCCAGCGCCAGATCCAGCCGTTGGCGCAGGCGTGCGAGGCTGTCGGCCGCGGCGCTGGCGCGGCCCTCGTAGCCTTCGCGCAGTTCCAGCAGTTCATGCGTGATGTCGATGGCCGCGAGCAGCGCCAGGCGATCGAAGCCCGGGCTTTTGGACAAACTGCGCAGCTTGCGCATGCGTTCGTCGAGAAAGCGCGCCGCATCAAGTAATCCGGCGCGTTCTTCCGGTTCGCAGGCGATGTGGAATTCACGGTCGATCAGTTTGATGGATACCGGTTCGGTCATGGTTGCTGTTCCCGCCTCAGGCGTTGTTTTCCAGGGCCTTGAGGCGCTGGATCATGGCCTCGACGCGGCCGCGGGCCTGTTCGTTGCGTGCCATCAGGTTGGCCCGGTCGGTGTTGAGTTGTTCCTGGCTGCGCCGCAGGCTGCGGTTTTCCTCGTTCAGGCGGTGAATGGTTTCCAGCAACCGTTGCACCGTGGCTTCGAAGGCTGCGACTTCGGCCTCAAGGGGATCAGGTGTACTCATGGGTTGATTCCGGCGGGTATCCGATGCTGCTGGCCACCATTGTTCCCGTGCGGGGCCTCGACTTGCAAGTGGCATCGTGCATGTGGTGGGCATCGTGATGGCGTGGTGTCAGAATAAACATTGCCGATGGGATGGTGATTGATAGTTTCGTGGACATGCCGATTGACCATGCACAAGTACAGGCGGCTGTCGAGCGTGTGGCCCTTGGCCTTGACGCGAGCGAACTGCACGGGCTGCTTGCGGGCCACGCGTGCGCGGGCGGGCGAACGCACCGGGAACGACTTGCGCAGGCGCTTGCGT
Source organism: uncultured Rhodanobacteraceae bacterium (assembly GCA_964402805.1). GTDB lineage: Bacteria > Pseudomonadota > Gammaproteobacteria > Xanthomonadales > Rhodanobacteraceae > Oleiagrimonas. The sequence goes on from CAYOEF010000145.1 coordinate 6,624, forward strand.
TGGAAGTCGACGATGCGGAATTCGTTGGCCTGATGGGCCGGATGCAGGACGAGTGCATGTCCCACCTGGATGGGCTGGACGTTGGATTGCAACCCCTGTTGCCGCCTGACGGCAGGCCGTTGCGTGAACGGGCCGATGCCCTGGTGGCATGGACGCGGGGCTTCCTTGGCGGTTTCGGGCTGGCCGGTGTACAGGCCACGGAGTTGTCCGCCGATGGGCGCGAGGTATTGCGTGACTTCGGCACTATTGCCGCATCCCGTCCGGCGCTGGAGGGAGCCGGCGAAGGGTCCGACGCGGATGAAAGCGCGCAGCTGGAACTGGTGGAGTACGTGCGTGTGGGTGCCATGATGCTGCATGCCGAGCTGATGCATGCGCGCAGTGCCGACGGGACGACACGCTGATGGGGGTTGACGGTGCTGCGCCCCGGGTTCCCGGGGGCGGGATCACGCGGGATGAATACGCGCGCCGGCGGCGCGAGTTGATGCGCATGGCCGGCGCGGATGCCGCCATCCTCGTTGCCGCGGCACCCGAGCGCATGCGCAACGCTGATGCACCCTGGCCGTACCGGC
>CAYOEF010000146.1:0-7185 GCA_964402805.1 uncultured Rhodanobacteraceae bacterium
ATCCGCGACATCGTGCGCTATTACACGCGCGAGGCCGGCGTGCGCAACCTCGAACGGGAGTTGGCACACATTTGCCGCAAGGTGGTCAAGGAACTCGCCTTGAGTGGTCCCGCCGAACCGGCGGCCAAAGGCAGCAAGAAGGCCCGTGCGGGCAGCGCGGCAACGGCCAAATCGGCGATCAAGGTCGACGCGCGGGATCTCGACAAGTTCATCGGTGTGCGCCGATTCGACTTTGGCCGCAAGGAAAAAGGCAACGAGATCGGCCTCGTGACCGGGTTGGCATGGACCCAGGTCGGTGGCGACCTGCTGAGCATCGAATGCGCGGTGATGCCCGGCAAGGGCAAGCTGGTGCACACCGGCCAGCTGGGTGATGTGATGAAGGAGTCGATCATGGCGGCATTGTCGGTCGTGCGTGCGCGTGCCGACCGCCTCGGCATCGATCCGGAATTCCACCAGACGCATGACATCCACGTGCACGTGCCCGAGGGTGCCACGCCCAAGGACGGGCCCAGCGCCGGCATCGCGATGTGTACGGCGCTGGTGTCGGTCCTTACCGGTGTCCCGGTGCGCTCCGAAGTGGCCATGACCGGCGAGATAACGCTGCGCGGACGGGTATTGCCGATTGGTGGACTCAAGGAGAAATTGCTGGCGGCGCATCGCGGCGGCATCACGACCGTGTTGATTCCCGATGAGAACCGCAAGGATCTGGCGGAAATCCCCGCCAACATCACCCGCGCGCTCGACATCCGTCCGGTGCGTTGGATTGACGAGGTGCTGGATCTGGCGTTGGAACATCCGCTGGTTCCGGCATCCCGGAGGAAAAGCCCCGCCGCCGGGGATGGCCCGCAGCGTGCGCAGGGGCGTGAAACCGGCCCTGAAACGCCCGTGCGCCCGCATTGAGGGAGGGCTCTGCCGTGCGGCGACGCCAACCACGCGTCCTGCTACGCTCAGGGGCCGTCAGCGCCACAGCGTCGTGTGTCTCGCCCATGTTGACCGGCCGGGCGACATGGGCACCGTGCCTAAACGCTTGCGACAGCTTGTGTTGCGGACATTCGGGGCCGCTGGTATAAAGGTCGCACTGTGTCTGGTGCAGTCAGGGCTTCATACCCGCACAGCGTTGAGCACGGCCTTCGCAGAGGGGAGACCGAAACCGTCAGGGGTTGCACTTTGTCCATGATGGGCGTGCACACTGATACCTACCGTTTCAAGGGAGAACGATTAGATGAACAAAAGTGACCTCATTACCGGCATTGCTGACTCGTGTGGCTTGACCAAGGCGGATGCGGCGCGTGCGGTTGACGCGTTTACGGAGCAGGTGAAGAAGGCGCTGAAGCAGGGTGATGCCGTCTCGCTGGTGGGCTTTGGCACGTTTACGGTGCGCAAGCGCGCTGCGCGCATGGGGCGCAACCCGCGGACCAACGAATCGATCAAGATCAAGGCCTCGAAGGTGCCGGCATTCAAGGCTGGCAAGGCATTCAAGGACGCAGTAAACTAGCCCTCTTTTTTGCCGGTCCGTTTGGGCCAGGTCGCTCCCGTAAAATGCAAGGCCGCGGGGGCAAGGGTGCTTAGCTCAGCGGTAGAGCATCGCCTTTACACGGCGAGGGTCGGGGGTTCGAAACCCTCAGCACCCACCAAGGAGTGGTAGTTCAGCTGGTTAGAATACCGGCCTGTCACGCCGGGGGTCGCGGGTTCGAGTCCCGTCCACTCCGCCATCTACCGGGCTGCATGCCAGACAAGGGCGCCTGCACGGCGCCTTTGTCGTTTGTATCGAAGTCGGAACAGGTATCTATGCTTCAAAGTCTGCGCGAAAAGTTCATGGGTTGGCCAGGGGTGATCATCTTCGGCGGCCTGGGGCTCCTGATGGCGGTGGCGTTTGGCGTGGGCAGCTACAGCGTCAGCAACCGCGACACCTGGGTGGCCAAGGTCGGCAAGCATGAAATCTCCCAGGAAAGCTACCAGCAGCAGATGAACAAGCTGCGCGAGCAGATGAGTGCGCGCCTTGGCGATCAATTCGATCCCGCGCACTTCGAACAGCCGGCCGTGAAGCTCAAGGTTGTCGACGGCATGATCGACCGTTACCTGGTCAAGAAGGCCGGGGCCGACCTTGGCCTGGTCGTGACGACCGCGGGACTGCGCAGCCAGATCGCCTCCACGCCCGCCTTTCAGACGGACGGCAAATTCGACCCTGACACGTATCGCGCGGTGCTTGCGAGCAACGGCATGACGCCGCTGCAATTCCAGCAGCAACTCAAGACCAGCCTCGAAACCCGTTTGTTGCCCGAATTCATCGCCGATACCACCGTCGTTCCCGACGCCGACGTGGCGGCCTACCTGCAACTGCAATTACAGACGCGCGACATCGCCTACCTGGTCCTGCCGCGCCCCAAACCGACCGACACCAAGGTGTCTGAAACGGAGTTGGCGTCCTATTACAAGGCCCACAAGGACCAGTTCGTCCGCCCCGAGCAGGTGTCCGTGAATTACATCGAGCTGGATGCCAGCAAGCTCAAGCTGGGCGACAAGGTCGACGAGGCTGCGCTGAAGGCGCGCTACCAGCAGGAAATAAGCCGGTTTACCGAACCGGGCGCACGGTTGGTTTCGCACATTCTCATTGCATTGCCCGCCAATGCCACCGCGGCGCAACGCAAGCAGGCGCTTGCCAAGGCGGAAAAGGTGGACAAGCTTGCCCATGCCAAGGGCAGCGATTTTGCCGCATTGGCGAAGCAGTATTCCGACGATGCCGGGTCGAAATTGCAGGGCGGCAACCTGGGATGGCTGCAAAAGGGTGTCACGGGGGAGGCATTCCAGAAGGCGGTTTTCTCCATGACAAAAGGCGAGATATCCGCCCCCGTCCTGACCCCCGAGGGTTACCATATCATCTGGTTGCGTGACATTCGTCCGGGCAAGGTCAAGCCGTTTGACGACGTTCGTGCAGAGCTCGCCAAGGAAGTCGAAAAATCCGAGCGTGCGCGCGAGTACAGCAAGGTGGCCGGCAAGCTGACCGATCTGGTGTACCGGAATCCGACGTCACTGGAACCTGCCGCCAAGGAACTGGGCTTGACCATCGAACACACGGGACTGTTCGGGCGCAGCGGAACCAAAAGTGGACTGGCTTCCAATCCTGCAGTGGTCAAGGCCGCGTTCTCGGCAAATGTGTTGACCAGCCGCAATACCTCGGACCCCATTTCGCTCGGCACGAATCACATGGTGGTCATTCACCTGGCAAAACACGAGCCGTCCGCCGAGTTGCCGCTGGACAAGGTGACCGACAAGGTTCGCCAGAAGATTCTCGATGCGCGCACCGCCAGCCAGGCCAGCGCGCGCGCGGACAGTCTGTATGCCAAGCTCGGCAAGGGCCACGACCTCGACAAGCTGGCAGCGGGTGAGAAGCTCAAGGTGAAGACTGTCGACGCGGCGCATCGCACGCAGAAAGGCGTTCCGCAACCGGTGTTGGCCAAGGCCTTCGCCATGCCGCAACCTGGCAAGGACGGCCCACGGTTCGCCAAGGTGTCGCTGGGCGATGCGACGTATGCGTTGGTCGAGCTCAAGGCCGTGCATCCGGGTGATCCCGACAGCATCCCCAAGGCGCAACGACAGCTGCTGGCGCAGCAGATCCGTGGTGCTTACGCCTCGGAAGCCGCGGCGCAGTGGCTGGACATGCTGAAGAGCCAGACAACCATCAAGCTGTCGCACGAACGCATGTGAGATGGTTTGCGCGGCCGTCGCCGCATTACGCGCCGGTCGCGGCGGCGTACGGGGGGATCAACCGCCTTGTGATGGCCCGTTGCTGTTGGCGGGCATGGCCGTGAAGTCGGCCTTGAGCTTGCTGCCGTCGGCAAAATGCAGCGTCACAGTTACCTTGTCACCCGCATGGACCGCCCCGGTGGCATGCATGAACATCAGGTGATAACCACCGGGCGCAAGCGTGAGCTTGCCATGCGCGGGTATCGTCAGCGCCTTCACCATGCGCATCTGCGAGACGCCGTTCTTCTCGCTGCTGTGATGCAGCATCACGCTGGCGTAATCCGTGCTGCTGGCCGATGTCACCGTATGCGGTGCATCGCCGGTGTTGCTGATGACGGCATAACCACCTGCCGGGAGGCCGGCCGGGAGCAGGCGTATCCACGCATGCTGCACATGGGTGGTGGACGCAGCATCCGGCGGTGAGCCAGCCATGGCGACGCCACCGGTCATGATGGCGATGGCGAGCGTAGTGCGCACAAGGGAAAGTGGTCTCACGAGGCGTTTTCCTGGTTGATGAGTTGCCGTACATCATGGGTGATATCCGCGACGCTGCTCGCGGGCGTTGCCAGGAGCCTGGCCTGGCCCTTGCGGTCGAACACGTATATGGCCGCGCTGTGGCTGACGGCATAGCCGCCGTTGCTGTTGGCCGCGCCACGGCTGAACGAAACGCGATAGCGCTTGGCGACTTTGCGGATCTGCTGTTCGGTCCCGGTCAATCCGACGATATGCTTGTCGAAGGCGGTCACGTATTCGTGCATCACCGCCGGTGTGTCGCGTGCCGGGTCCACGCTGACAAAGAGGATGCGCACGTTGCTGGCCAACGGCCCCAGTTGCAGCATCACCTGGTGCAGGTGGGTAAGGGTAAGCGGGCATACGTCGGGGCAGTGCGTGTAACCGAAGTAAAGCAACACGATCTTGCCGCGGTAGTCCTTGCCGGTCACCGCCTGGTCGTGCCCGTCGGTCAGTTGGAACGCAAGATCGGGCAAGTGCCCCCGGACGGCGCTGTTCAGCCGCCAGGTGAGCTGGTGGCTGTTGCCTGCGCAGCCGGCAACGAACAATGCACACAGGCACGTCAACAAGCCGATGCGGAGGTTGCGTATCACGGCGCGGGCCGCGTGGGGGCGGGGAGGGGACCCGTACGGGCGCGATGCGGGCGTGTTCATACTATCAAGCATACGACACGACTGTGTGGTCGGTTGTCAAACGGCATGCGGCAACTTGTCCCGTTTCACGCCTGCGGCCGGCCGTCGACGGATCCGCGGTCCAGCGTCTGCCAGCGGCCACCCAGCAATATCTCCAGCGGGCGGAAGCGGCGCTTGTAGTCCATCTTCGGGTGGCCCGGAATCCAGTATCCGAGGTACAGGTACGGCATGTCACAGCGCCGCGCCCAGTCGATTTGTGTCAGGATGGCCAGTGTCCCGAGGCCAAGCGTGCGCATGCCGGGGTCAAAAAACGTATAGACAGCGGACAGGCTGTGCGCGGTGACGTCGGTGACGGCGACCGCCAGGAGTCGTTCCCGGTGACGGAATTCAAGAAAGCGTGTGGTGCTCCATGGCCCGTCGAGAAATTCCGTAAAGTCGTCCATGCGCGGCTTGTCCATTTGTCCCTGTGGGTGCCGTTGGTCGAGATACGCCTTGTAAAGCGCGAACCGCTCCGGCGAGAATCCCGCGGACGTGTCGCTCACCGCAACATCGTCATTGCGTTTCAGGCAGCGCCGCTGGCTGCGGTCAGGTTCGAATGACTGGACAGGGATGCGGCAGGGGATGCACGCATGGCAGTTGCCACAGTCGGGGCGATACAGGAAGCTGCCAGCGCGCCGGAATCCTGCTTCCAGTGCATCCGGATAGACATCGGCCAGGCGCCGTGATTCCGGGTCGATCACCACGTTGCGCGCCGTCCGGTCGGCGTAGTAGCCGCAGGCATGGGCCTGGGTCGTGAACAGGAGAACGCGTTCGGAGCGCATCGGCGTAGTGTAGCGCGACGTGGCCGGCGTACTCTCCTGCCGGCCACGTACGATTGGTGTTTCGTGACCGGCGCGTATCCGTTTCGATCGCAGGTGCATTATCGCCTGGTCAGGGCACGGCACGCCGTGCCCCTACCTGCGTATTGATGCACTATCGCGAATCGTGCGTCATGGATTCGTACCGCTGGTTCCGGTGGCGGCCCGATCCGCTGGGGTGACGTTTGCGGTCGCGTCGTCGCCAGTGGCGGCGTTGCCTGATGGCGCGGGTGCGGCGGGAGGCGCCGGGGGCGGCGGCACTGTGGCCGCCTTGCGACTGTCGTCCGTGGCATCGCGTGGCGTGGCGCCGGACGTGTTCGGCTCCACTTGGCGGGCGGCGTCGAGAGTGGCGTCGCGCGCGGTTTGACCGCTGTCGCGTGCGGTGTTTGCTTCGGTGCCGGTGTCGGTACCAGTGCCGGGCGTCGCGACGTGATTCGCGCGATCCGTCCCGGTCTGGCCGATCTGCGAGCGACGCCGGCGACCACCGCGGCGGCCGCGACGCCGGCGTTGGCTGCTGCCGCCCGTGGTGGCGGCCTGCTCGTCTTGGCGCTCTTCGCTCACGGGGCTGTTGTTGCGTTCGCGATCATTGGGGACCGACGGGGAGGTATTGGCGTCGTCGGCCGTGTGCTTATTGTCACGGGCGGGTGTCGTCTCGAGGCTTTCGCTCGACGTTGCGTTTTCGTTATCGTGCGCGGGGCCCCTGCCGGGGCGATTGGCCGTATCGGATGCGCTGCGGCTTTCACCATTGCGCCGGCTGCGCCCGTTTTCGGTACGTGCCGCTGTGTTCGAGGTAGAGCGCGTGCGGCTCGGGGAGCGGCGTGGCCGGCCAGACGATCGACCACCGGCGGCCGTGCCATTCGTCTCCTCACTCCTGCCCTGGCTGCCGCGCCGGCTGCGCCGCGATGCCGACGCGCGCATTTCCGGCTCGTGGCCGTCATGCGGTGTTTTATGCTCCCCGCCGTCGTCGTGCTGTCCTGTCGTCGACGTGCGCCCGTGAGTCGTTTGCGCGGGCGTATCGTCTTCGGGTGCGCCGTGGGGGGCGCCACCAAGCCAGCCGAACAGGCGTGCAATGACGCCGCCGGTCGATGGCGTGGGTGGAATGGCCGGACCGGGAGATGCGTCGGCAGGCGTGGTTTCCGCGGCGGGATGCCCACCGCCATGGTCTGGCGCTGGCGTCGCGGGCAGGACACGGCTGACGACCGGCTCGACGTCGTCGCCGGCAGGCTGGCCCATCTTGCGCACCGGTGGCGCGACTTCCTCGGTGAGCCGCCGGTAACTCGGGTTGGTATGCTCGCCCATGTCCGCCTCGCGGATACGGGTGATTTCCAGATGCGGGGTTTCCAGCTTGTCGTCGGCGACGACGACGATGTGCACCTTGTGGCGCAGTTCGATTTCGACCACGCTGGCGCGTTTTTCGTTGAGCAGGAAGTTGGCCACGCTGA
>CAYOEF010000147.1:0-7131 GCA_964402805.1 uncultured Rhodanobacteraceae bacterium
GCGCCTGGACGAGCTGGACGACCCGTTCAAGCTCTACCGGTGCCATACCATCATGAACTGCACGCGTACCTGCCCCAAGGGCCTCAACCCCGCGAAGGCGATCGCCGAGATCAAGATGGCGATCGTGGCGCGGCGCTCCGCGTGACGGCGGGGAACGGCATGGGGGGGACAGCATGGGGGACGGCATGGAACCAGCCGGCCCGTGACCATGGATGATGACCAGCTGAAGCGCGTGCGTTGGCGCTGCCGTCGTGGCACGAAGGAACTGGACGTGCTGTACGGTTGGTGGCTTGCCGAGCGTTGGCCACGGGCCGACGCGGCCGTGCGTCGGGCTTTCGACGAATTGCTGGACGTCCCCGACCCCGATCTCTGGGACTGGACCCTTGGCCACGGGCACGCGCCCCGCGCCGACTGGCAGGCGATCGTCGATGCCATCCGCACCCACCATAAGCTTTGAGGTACGCGCGTCACGCTGGGTCCCGGCACTCGTGGCCATGCTCGCCATGCTGTGCCTGGTGGCGTTGATGTTGGCACACGTCGCATGGGGCGTGCGGCTTGGTGGCGCGCTTGGCGTGATGGCTTACGCATGGTTCTGCCTGCATGCCGACGGCCGGCGACGCATTGCAAACGCCCGTTGGCACGAGGACGGAAGCTGGTCGCTGGAGCTTGCCGATGGCCAGAGGGTGCGGCCGCGGCTTGGTGGGGCGCGGGTGCTGGGGCCGGCCATTTTCCTGCGCTTCACCTGGTCGGAACGCAGCCGCGCCAGCGCCAGCGTCAGCCTGTGGCCCGACAATACCGACCCGGACACCCGCCGCCGCCTGCGCGTGCGCCTGCGGGCATTGTCGGGTGAGTGACATCAATGGCATGGCCTTGCCTGCTATAGTGGCGTGCGCCCGGCGCCGGCCGGTCGATGCGGGTCGCCGGTCGTACCGGCTGCTTGCGTCGCGGGCAGCGCCTGGGGGTGCGATTTGCAGGCCCGGATCGTGTGTTGCCGCCGAGGTACCGTCATAACGTCATGTTTCGCCCCCTGGCACTGTTCATCGGGTTGCGCTACACGCGGGCAAAGCGTCGCAACCACTTCATATCGTTCATATCCCTGGTGTCGATGCTCGGCATCATCATTGGCATCGTGGCGCTGATCACGGTGACCTCCGTGATGAATGGCTTCGACACCCAGATGCGCACCCGCATCCTCGGGGCGGTCGCGCAGGCCACGGTGTCGGGTGTCGACGGGAGCGTGCACGATTGGCAGCACGCCGTGAAAGTGGCCGAATCGGACCCGCGCGTGATTGCCGCCGCGCCGTACGTCAGTGGCGAGGCCTTCGTGCAGGGGCGGCGTTCTTCCGGTGTCCTGGTGCGTGGCGTTTTGCCGGACCTCGAATCGCACGTGGTCGATTTTGATTCGCACATGCAACTGGGCAGCCTTGCCTCGCTCACCAAGGGCAGCTGGAACATCGTGCTTGGCGTGGACCTGGCACGGCAGCTGGGCGTGTCGGTCGGCGACAAGGTGATCCTTTACGCCGCCTCCATCCGCTCCACGCCCTTCGGGGCAATGCCGCGCCTGCGCCAGTTTACGGTGTCCGGCATTTTCTCGATGGGAATGTGGCAGTTCGATTCGGGGCTTGCCCTGATCAACATGCACGACGCGCAGGCGCTGTACAGCCTGGCCGGCCCATCCGGCATCCGTTTGCGTCTGCACGATGTCTACCAGGCCTGGCCGGTGGCCAACCATCTGCGATCGCGGCTTGGGCAGGGCTACCGGGTGCAGACTTGGATGCAGACCAACGCGAACCTGTTCAAGGCCATGGCCATGGAGAAGGTGGTGCTGTTCATCATCCTCTCGCTGATCATCGCCGTGGCGGCATTCAACCTGGTTTCATCGCTGGTGATGGTGGTCACGGACAAACAGGCGGCCATTGCCATCCTGCGCACCCTGGGCGCCACGCCACGAACCATCATGGGTATTTTCATGGTGCAGGGCATGGTGATCGGCATCGTGGGCACCGCCCTGGGCGTGTTGTTTGGCGTGCTGCTGGCCATCAACGTGCCGTCGATCGTGGACTGGATCCAGAACCTGTTCCACGTGCAGTTCCTGCCGGCAAGCGTGTACTACATTACCCAGGTACCGAGCAGCCTGCATTGGAGCGACGTCGGCTGGGTGGCGGCCATGTCGTTCGTATTCTCCCTGCTGGCCACCATTTACCCCGCGTGGCGCGCCTCCCGCACGCAGCCGGCACAGGCACTGCGGTATGAGTAGACGCTCCGTGGCCGCGTCGTCCGACGACCTCGTGTTGCGGGTCAGCCACGTGGCCAAGACCTACGCCGAGGGCGGCTTGCGCACGAAGGTGCTGGAGGACGTCAGCTTCAACCTGGCGTGCGGGCGGACGCTCGCCATCGTCGGCACGTCCGGGTCCGGCAAGAGCACGCTTCTGCACATCGTGGGCGGCCTGGATACGGCCAGTTCCGGTGAGGTGGAAGTGGATGGACGCGTGCTTTCGACCCTCTCCGACGCGGACCGCGGCCGGGTACGCAACCGTTCGCTTGGTTTCATTTACCAGTTTCATCACCTGCTGCCCGAATTCACGGCATTGGAGAATGTCTGCATGCCACTTCTGGTGCGTGGCACGCCATTGCGCGAGGTACGCGAAGCCGCAACGCATCTGTTGCAACGCGTGGGGTTGGCGCATCGGATCGGGCACAAGCCGGGGGAGATGTCGGGTGGCGAACGCCAGCGCTGCGCGGTGGCGCGCGCCCTGGTGACGCGCCCGGCCTGCGTGCTGGGCGACGAACCCACCGGAAACCTGGATGCACACAACGCCAGCCAGGTTTACGAGTTGATGCTGGAACTCAACGCGGAAATCGGGACCAGCTTCGTGCTGGTGACGCACGATACGAACCTTGCCGCGCACATGGACCAGGTGCTGGAGTTGCGCGACGGCCGCCTGGTGGAGGCGGCGTGCGTCTAGATTTTCGTGGCCGCGATGAACGCCCACGCCGCATGGGCGAAACAGCCTACGCGGGTTGGCGAATTTTCTTACCTGCGATGTGCACGCCGGCAATCAAAGTAGCCAGGATGACGCGGCGGCACGGTCCACACGGGAAAGGACGGGCCGAACCGCATCCGCATCGGGACCGCAGGGATGCTCCATCATGCCCACCACTCGTTCGCCGTCACTGTGGCGCCGTGGCTTCGGCCATGCGCTGGAACGCGCCGCGAATCCGGGGTTTGTCGGCATGGTGGCGGCGTTCCTGGTGGGCGTGGTCCTCGTGCAATGGCTGTCACGGCTGCCGCCAGTGTGGCTGGACCTGCCCCTGGCGGCCGTTGGCCTGCTTGTCGCCTGGCGCGTCCCGGCGACACGCTGGCTCGTCGTACTGGTGCTCGGGTTCGCGTGGGCGGCATGGCGCGCCGACCTTGCCATGCAGGCCCGGCTGCCGCGTCATCTGGAAAAGGCCGATATCGACGTGACCGGCGTCGTGCGCGGTTTGCCGCGCGATGGCAGTATCGCCAATCGCTTCGTTTTTGATGTCGAGAACGCCGTGCTGGACGGCAGGCCCATTGCACTGCGCGGACGTACGCACGTGTCATGGTATGGAGCCGCCGCGGGGCAGCCGGCGCCGTGTACCCACTGGCATCTGCGCTTGCGCCTGAAGCGGCCACGTTCGCTCCTCGATCCGGGTAGCTTCGACAGCGAACGCTCCGCCCTGGTGCGACGCGAAGTGGCGACGGGGTACGTACGCGACAAGGGTGACAACCTCGAGACAGGCTCCAGGGGCTGGTGCGTCGATCGGGTGCGCGCGCATATATCGCGAGCGATCGGCAAAATGGTTGCCGACCCGCACGATGCCCACTTGCTGCAGTCCCTGGCGGTGGGCGACACGCGCGGACTGGACGACCACGACTGGGACGTGGCGCGCGCCAACGGCATTTCGCACCTGTTGTCCATTTCAGGATTCCACGTGGGGGTGGCGGCCCTGTTCGGTGCCTGGTTGGGGTGTTTGCCATGGTGGCTGTGGCCGGCGTTGGGGCGGCGTGTTCCCCGTCAGCTTGCGCAGGGGGTGGGGGCGTTCGCGACGGCGGCGGCGTACGGCGCACTGGCGGGGCTTGGGTTGCCGACGGTGCGTACGCTGTTGATGATCGCCGTGGTCGCGGGGGCGCGTTGCGGCCGCCGCAACCCCGGCGGCATTCAGATCCTCGCGTTGGCCCTGCTGCTGATCCTTTTGTGGGATCCGCTGGCCGTACTGGCGGCGGGATTTTGGCTGTCGTTTGCCGGCGTGGCGTTCCTGATGGTGGGCCTTGCGCGCCCACGCACTTGGCGCGGGCATGTCGCGGCACTCGGCCTGACCCAGTTGTTGATGACCATCGCCCTGTTGCCGCTGAGCTTGTGGTTCTTCGACCAGGCGTCGGTCATCGGCGTGCTGTCCAACCTGGTGGCCGTGCCGGTGGTCAGCCTGCTGGTCGTACCGCTGTGTCTGGCCGGCATTGTCCTGCTTCCGTGGGGATCCGCGCCCGCGGCATGGCTGTGGCAATCGGCGGCGTGGATCGTGCACCTGCTCTGGAAGGGGTTGGAGTACGTGGCCGCCTGGCCGGGCGCGCACTGGTACCCTCCCGCGGTTACGCTTGCAGCCACCGCGCTGGCCACATTGGGGGCGTTGTGGCTGTTCGCGCCGCGCGGGATGCCGGCGCGCTGGCTGGGCGTGGTCCTGTTCACGCCCCTGCTGTGGCCCGCGCAACCCCAATTGCCGGCCGGTGCGTTCAGGATGTGGGTGATCGACGTCGGGCAGGGGCTGTCGGTCCTGATCCGCACGCGCCATCACGCACTGGTTTACGACGCCGGCGCGCGTTATCCATCCGGGTTCGATCTTGGCCGGGTCGCCGTGATCCCCACTCTGCATGTGCTGGGCATACATCACCTGGATGTGTTGATGATCAGCCATGGCGACAACGACCACGCCGGTGGCGCCCCGGCCGTTGCGGCCGCTTTCCCCGCTGCGCGCCGCCTCGCCGGGGAGCCGGCGCGGTCCGGAATCAGCGCGCGGCAGTGCCATGTCGGTCAATCGTGGCGGTGGGACGACGTCACGCTGCGGGTCGTCAATCCGTTGCAGGACGCGTTGCCGACTGGAGACGACAATGATCGTTCGTGCGTCCTGCTGGTGACCGGCACGCATGGGCGGGCGCTTCTCACAGGCGACATTTCAAACCGGGTCGAGCCGTCGGTGGCGCGTCGCGTCGGGCCCGGCCCGCCACTGGTGCTGCTGGTGCCCCACCACGGGAGTCGCACCTCGTCGGGCATGGCCTTCATCGATGCGTTGAACCCGGTGCTGGCCGTCGCATCCGCCGGGTGGCTCAATCGTTACCACCATCCGGCGGCGGTGACGGTTGCGCGCTATCGCCGGGCTGGCGTCCCGTTTTTGAACACGGCGACATCCGGTGCCGTCGAAGTTCTTTTCCCCGCCCACCACAAGCCTGTCCTGGGGGCCCGCTGGCGCATCCACGAGGTTCGTTACTGGCGCGAGTGACGTGGGTCGCCGCCGGAAGGGCCGCCGTTTGAGTGCTCAAGGGATCGCCTTCGCGCAATGGCGTGGCCCACCGGCACGGTTGCTAAAATGCCAAGCTTTGCAATCACAGGCTTGCGCCCATGGACTACCTCGTTTCGCAGTGGCAGGAAGTGCTCAATGCGTGGCAGGGCTTCCAGTTTTCCGCGTGGAAGATTGTCGGCTTCGTGGGGATGGCGCTTTTCACCAGTCGCTGGTTCGTGCAGGTTTACTACACGCGCAAATTGAAGCGCGTGGTCATGCCGGTGGCCTTCTGGTGGCTGTCGGTGCTCGGCAGCCTGATGCTGCTGGCTTACTTCACGGTGGGCAAGAACGACTCGGTAGGCATACTTTCCAATCTTTTTCCCGCCTTTGTGTCGGTTTACAACCTCATCGTGCACCTGCGCGGAAAGCGTCGTGAGCGTCGCGAGCAGTCGGCATGAGGGCTGCGCTGGTGGTTCCGGATTGCGCATGGCGCGCGGGATTGACGGCGGCGCGGTGGAGGCCGCTTTGGCCCAGGCTCGCAGGTGTGCGGCAATGCGTCGCGCGATTTCCGCCGCGCCATGCGTTTCAATGGGCGGACAATGCATAACCGAGCGCGGCAGACCGTTCCATCCAGGCAAGCGTCATGAGCAACCTTATCAAGAGTTTTTCACGCGATGTGGCCATGCTGGTGGCCGGCGGCATCGGGTGGCTCATTTTCGTCGCGCTGGTACGCAATGCCGTCGTTGGCATGCCGCCGGCGCTGTGGGTCATCATCATTGCCTTGTACGTGAGTGGCTACAGCCTCCTCGCGTTCTGGGTACACGGGCGTCCGCTGCGGCCGGTCCTGGAGTCATCCCGGCACGTGCGCCACATCGGGTCTACCGTGATGATTCCGACGATGGCGTGCATCGCGTTGTTGATCTTCGTCGTTGCCCATTCGGGTGTCATCCCGGTGACGTGACACCGAGGTGTGCCCGGACAGTCCCCGCGCCATGCCTGAACAGTGCAACGGGGCACAGGTCGTGGCGGCGTGTGCGGCGATCGACCATGCGCTGGAACGTCCGCGCGTGGCGGATGCCTCGGCTGGGTAATCGTACGGACACCCGCTTCGTCGAGACTTGTGCCCGCCACGGTCAGTGGTCGCGGTAAACGATGCCTCGTGCCATCCAGCGCAGCGGATCGGCTGCCGTCCCCAGGGGTTCCAGTGCCTGCATGGCCATGGCATAGGCCTCCTCGGCACGCTGGCGCGCGGCGTCGGCTCCCAGCAGCGACGGCCAGGTGGATTTGTCGTGGGCGGCGTCGGCGCCGCCGGCCTTGCCCGTCAAACTCGCATCGCCTTCCACGTCCAGCAGGTCGTCGCGGATCTGGAATGCCAGGCCCACGCAGCGGGAAAACGCGTCCAGCGCGCGGTGGTGGTCCTCGGGCAGATCCGGCACGGCGGCACAGGCCATCATGACGCTGGCGCGGATCAGGCAACCTGTCTTGCGGTGATTGAGTTCTTCCAGTTCCGCCAGGTCGATGTGGCGGCGTTCCGCTTCGATGTCCATGACCTGGCCCTCCGTCATGCCCAGCGATCCGGTGGCGCCGGCAAGGACGTGCAACATGGCAAGCTTC
>CAYOEF010000148.1:0-7091 GCA_964402805.1 uncultured Rhodanobacteraceae bacterium
GTGCGAATGCCCAATGCGGACTCCACAACGTGACGACAATCGGCTGGTGTTTTTTGATCGCATCACCGAGAGCCGCGGTCATTGCGGGGCTGGATGACGTCAGCAGGTTGAACTTGAGGCCGTAGTCCCTGATGGCCTTGCGCGTGTCACCCATCAGTGAGGAACCCGATTCAATGCCGACGATCGTTGGCGTTCCGTTGGACGTGAATGCCTGCTTTTCGGCGTTGAGTTGCGATATCGACGTGATGGGAACATAAGCCGGCACCACGAGGCCCACCCGAGTCCCCCGGTACCAGGCATCATGCAGCTTGATCCGTTTCTTGAATCGCTCGTAATACGGTCGGTCCGTACGCGGCATCCAAACTTCAAGGCCGACGTCGAGGTCGCCGTTTGCCACTCCCGAGTAGGCGGCCGCCTTGAGCGTGCTGACCAACTTCACGGCATAGCCATGGCGTTCGAGGATGACTTTCCACATGTTGGCAACAGCAATGTTTTCAGGCCAATTGTGGGTACCTATCGTGATTGTCCCCTTGTTCGCCGCCGATGCGGGAGTCGTCAGTGTCAGCGCGCCAAGCACCAGGGCCACGGCTGCAACACCCATGAATAATCTTCTCATATGACACTCTCCTAATTTTTCGAAATGGTGTGGCACGTGCTCCACGGGCCACATTGCTGCCCACAGGTCCAGGCTGCTCCACTATGGAGAGCCGGTTGGCGGGCAATTTGAATGCATGTTGGGAATCCCGGTTATCTGGAGGCGGAGGATCCCGGGAGCAGGTTGTCCTCAAAAGGGAACCTCGACAGCAACTCGATCCCGGACCGGGTTACGAGGACCTGCTGCTCCAGCTTTACTCCCTCGCTGTCGCCCTCGGCGCCGATATAACTTTCGACGCACAGCGTCATTCCGGGCTCGATCAATCCGTCGTAGCCGGCCGCGGGATAATCGGCGTGGTGGTAAAGATACGGGTATTCGCCAGTCATTCCGACGCCATGGGCCGAAAGGTAGTAACGGTTGGCGATAAACTGGTCGGGGATATCCCACGCCTTTTCGGAGTATTCCTTGAAAGTCATACCCGCATGCAGGATATCGATGTTGTGATGTACCTGCTCGTAAGCCAGACGGTACAACTCGCACTGTCGTGCGGTAGGTCGATCGGGGCCGGCGTGGAAGGTGCGCGAGAAATCGGCGTAGTAGCCAAAGCAGCCAACCACGTCGGTATCAAGGGCCACCAGTTCGTTGGCGGCGATCTGCTTCGGGCTGGTTTCCTGGAACCATGGATTGGTGCGTTTGCCCGAGTTGAGCAAGCGCGTTTCACAATAGTCGCCATCCTGCTCGATGACCGACTGGTGCAGTACCGACCATAATGCCTCTTCGGTAATCCCCGGGCGGATCGCGTCGCGCAGTTTGCCCACGGCGATTTCGGTTGCACGCAACGAGGCCACTATACATTTGAGCTCTTCGGCCGACTTGATGCAGCGCGCCATTTCAAGCGGTTGCTGGGCGTCGACGATGGTTGCGCCAAGGCTCGCCAGAGCCAGAGCGCTGCCTGCATTCATGCGTTCCATACCGACGCATGGCCGGCTCCCTACCAGGTTGCGGATCGTGTCGAAAATGTTCCGGGCCCACGCCTGCTCACAGGCCGCAATGCCAGGCCCGGCGGCGACGAAGCTGGCAGTAATCGCCGGCCGTATTTCGTCAATCGTTTCGATACCAGTTGCCAGATGTTCGCTACCGATGAATTCGTAAAGGATCACGCGCTGCGGCGTAAGCAGGCAATAACGTGCCGGCGTGTTGCGTGACGAAAATACCTGCATGTTCCGTGTGCCGGTGGCATAACGGATATTGACCGGGTCGGAAATGATCAATGCGTCCACGCCAATTCGCGCCATCTGTTCCCGCACCCGTCCCAGACGGTATGCCCGCACCGCGACAAGGTCGATGCCGTCCTGTCGCGGTGTGCCATGGATAGGCGGGGGATCCGTGATGCCGGGAGAGCCGGCGTGCCAGTCAAGATGTGCCATGAGCGTCTTCCCGATTGCCGAAGCGTTGCGCGGCGTGAGGTTTGCCGGATCATTCCCATCCCATGGACACTGGTTGCCCGGGAGCATGTCGGGATGGCGACAATGCGGCGCGAATTCAGTGTACGGTTGCCCTGACACCCTGTATATGCGGGCTTTTTTCATTACCTGCGATAACCTGTGCTCATGAAGAGCTTTCGCCATCGCCTGCCACCATTAAGAAGTCTGGTGATCTTCGAGGCCGCTGCCCGCAACGCTAATTTCACGGCGGCGGCACGCGAGCTGCATGTCACCCAGGCAGCAGTCAGCAAGCAGATCAAGGAACTCGAGTCGTACCTCGGTGTATCGCTGTTCATACGCCAGGGGCGTCGGGTGAAGCTCACCGGCGACGGCCACTACCTGCAGACCAAGGTCAACGCCTCGCTGCAATTTCTGTGCGATGCCGTCGAGGCGATCGCGGCAACCGCCCCATCAAGGATCTCGACCATTTCGGCCAACACTGCCATGTCGCACCTCTGGTTGGGGCCGGCGATTCGTGCCTTTGGACAGAACCATGCTGGCCATGTAGGCAACATCCGCATCTTCACCACCGACAGTACTGCAGAGTTGTTGAGTGAAGAGGTGGACCTGGCCGTGGTCTACGACGTCCCCGAGCATGACGACTGGAGCCTTATGCCGCTGTTCGCCGAGGAGCTGTTCCCGGTCGCTTCGCCTGAATACCTGGACCGCCATGGCCGCGGCCTGGATGGCGTGGAAGCCCTTCGTACCCACGTGTTGCTGGATTTCGAGCGCATCGAACCGAATTGGGTGGATTGGCGCCGCTGGCTGGAGGGACTTGGGGCGAGTACCGATTGGCTGTCTCCGAGTGCCCATTACACCAACTACACTGCGCTGATCGAAGCAGCGGAATTGGGGCAGGGAGTCACGTTGGGTACCGGACATCAGATCGATTACCGCCTGGCCGAAGGGCGTCTGGAACGGCTGGGCGGAATCAGCCTGCGTACTGGCCGGAGTTATTGGCTTGGACTCAACCAGGCACGCGCCCCGAGTGATGCCGTGACCACGTTGCACGGCTGGCTGCTTGGCGCACACCGTACAATGGACGAGGAACTCGACATATGAGCAGCGTGCGCCGCAAGCTGGGCGTGTTGGCCTTCGGATTGGGCCTGCTCGCGGCCGTGGCGTCCATTCCGGTGCTGGCGGCGAAGGCGCCGGCAGGCAAGCCGGTCTGGGTGGCAGTAGACGTTATTGCGCCGCCTTTTGTCTTCGACCAGAACGGCAGGATCGTCGGGTTCGATGTCGACATGATCAGGGCGATCAGCAAGGCGGCACAGCTGGACCTGCGGCTCAAGATCATGCCCTGGGCCGGCATCATCCCCAGTTTGCAGGCCGGTTCCGTCGATGCGGCGGTGGACGCCATTACCATCACCACCGATCGTCTGCGACGCGTCGACTTCTCGGATGCCTATTACCGTTCGGGCTTGTCGGTGCTGGTGCGCAAGGGTTCCGCCATTCGTGGTTTTGATGACCTGGCCGGGCACGTGGTCGCCGTGAAAAAGGCGAGTTCAGGTGCACAATATGTAATTCATCACGGGAAAGGCATCAAATTCCTGAAACAGTTTGAAACGGCGGCAGCCACTTATCAATCATTGGAATCGGGCGCCGTCGACGCCATTGTGAATGACAATCCAATGAATAGCGCATTCGCTGCCAAAAATGATAATGTGCGTATTGTTGGAAAGCTCCTTGAAGGCTCGTATTACGGAATTGCCGTAAGCAGGAAACACCCCGAACTGCTGGCCAGGCTCAATACCGGCCTGGCCGAGATCAAGCGCGACGGCGCGTACCATGCGTTGTTCGTGAAATGGTTCGGTGGCGACACGACGGGCGCGGTGATGGGCGTGATCAAGCCTGCCGACGCATCGGTCGCCAATTGACGGACGTTCCCGGCCCGTCGCGGGCGTTGATCGCGACCAGCCCCCTACACGATTGGTCGCCACGACATCCCGACCGGCATCGGCCTGTGATCCGCCCTCTGGACGGCCGGCGACCATGCACCAAGAACTTCGTGGCAAACCGAACAAGGGGTGCGCATGCCCGTCGGGTGGGTGTGCAAGGCACTCAGGCGCTGACGCCGCGGATGTGGATGGTCATGAAGCCTGGCCGGCTTCGCCGCGCATCAGCGTGTGCCAATACCGTCTCATGGCCCGCAACTGGAACGCGAACAGCGTGATCCACGCCAGCAGGCCGGCCGCGAACACGGCGTGCGGCAGGAACCCGAAGAAATCGAGATGCAGCGCCTGCATCATGCGCAGGGTGGCGACCGAATACATGCCGAGCGGGAATACCGCGCCCCAGTACATCGGATCGTAGGAAAACGGAAAGCGCCGCAGCACATGCCGCCAGATGGCAAGGATGACCAGGATCGGAATCCACCACGTCCCCGTGGCCCAGTAAAACACCGTGAAGCCTTCCAGGAACGGACGCACGGAATGCAGGAACGGGCTGTCCTGCGCATTGATGACAAGCAGCGCCCCGGCCAGCGTCGAAACCGCCATCGCACCCATGTTGATCCAGTAGGGCGGGGACAGGTCGGCCGGCGAAAAGCTGAAAAAGGTGTAGCGGTAGAAGATGAGCGACATCATCCAGATGTACAGCATGCCGCCCCACAACCACATCGACAGGGCAAAGAAATTGAGTTCCAACTGCAGGGGCGGCGCAACGCCGGGCGACAACAACGCGGCCAGGGCACTGGTCGCCTGGGTGGCGACGACGGCCAGCAGCCATCCGCCATTGATGCCGCGGTCAAGGCTCGGCTTGTGCGGTTTCACCGTAAGCACGGAAAAAATCGTGTAGGTGCTGATGACCCACGCCAGCGCTGCCAGGATTCCCAAGGCCCAGGCGAGGAACCGGTTGTCGTTGATCACGATGCTCTGGCAACCGAGGACGGCGCAGGCCGCGACGAAGGTGAAGAATCCCGGTGCCTGCAGATGGTCGGTCACGTCCGCGATGACGCGCTGCGTATGCCAGCACAGCCGAGCCACCGCCAGCACGCAAATGATTACGAACAGGATCCAGTTCACCACCGTCAGGACCATCGGGAGTACCGGAATGCCCATCAAGTCCGAAGCCAGCGCAAAGATGCCGGTCGCCATGACCATGCTGAAGTAGCCTGGCGACATGGTTTGCAGGGACGTACGCAGGTGGTTCAGCATAGGGGACATGATGTTGTTCCGCGGAAGTGGTTGGCTTCGGGGTACACGCAGCCCGTCCGTGTTGGCAATACCCGATGCGTGGCCGTACCGCCCGCCGTGTTCTGATTATGCCTTGTGTAACGCTCATCCACGCGCCTGGCCTGGGTGCAGACCGGTTGCTGCCTGTCCAGCCGGCGGCGATCAACCGAACGCCGCCATGCTCGCGTCGATGAAGCGCCTGAGCTTTGGCGTCTGGTGGCGGGCGGTGCCGTAAACGAGGTGGATGGGAAGGGGCGGGACCTCAAATTCCTGCAACACCCTCACCAGCTTCCCGGACGCGAGCGCCTCTTCCACCTCGCAGCTCGGCGCAAGCAGGATGCCGAGTCCATCCACGGCGGCAGCCATGAGCGCCATGGAATCGTTCATGCGGATCCGGCCGTGGACGCGGATGTTTTCGACCTTCCTTCCCTGGCCGAATTGCCAAGCGGTGTCGACCATCCGCTTCCGGAATTGATAGCCGAGGCACGCATGCTTTTTGAGATCCCGGGGCGACGCGGGCGTCCCGTGCGCACGCAGGTAGGCTGGTGACGCGCACGTCACCAATTGGTAAGGCGCGAGTGGCCGCGCGATGAGCCGCGAATCGGCCATGTGCCCGATCCGGAACGCGACTTCGAAGCCTTCTTCCACCAGGTCGACGATGCGGTCCGTGAGCGCCACGTCGATGCCGACCTCCGGATACTGTTGCAGGAAACGCGTGAGCATCGGCATCAGCCGGTATCGGCCAAACGACGTGGGTGCGGTGATCTGGAGCGTTCCGCGTGGCTCCGCGTTGGCCTCGGCCGCCAGGGTGTCGGCCGCCTCCACCTCGGCCAGGACGAGCCGGCAGCGCTCGTAGTAGGTCTTGCCGACCTCGGTGAGGCTCTGGCTTCGCGTCGTTCGGTTGATGAGCCGCGTGTCGAGGTGTTGCTCGAGCGATGCCACGTGTCTTGCGACCATCTGCTGCGACATCCCGAGGATTTCCGCGGCGCCCGCAAACGATCCGACTTCCGCCGCCTTCACGAACGCCAGCATGGATGTCAGTCGATCCAACATTGCGTACTGTCCGTTGTTTCTGTTGTATGTGATTGCCTATTTAATACCACGTATTGCTGACTAGAATATCGCTCATGGATTGAACGGGCGCCACGGTGGCGCCCGGAAATTGTCAAAAGGAGATAGACACCATGAACAAACTTGCGCGTACCGGGTTGGCAGTCGCCGTCACCATGTTCCTGTCCTCGCCGCTTGCCATTGCGGGCAATGCGGTCGACACCACGGTTGATCAGACGACGGTGCAAAACGTGCAACCGGCGAGTCGTGCGACACCCGCGGATTCCGTTCAATCGTGGCTGATGGTGCACAACGACGTCGCCGCGACAGCCGCGTTTGCACAGCAGGCGCGCGACCCGCATTCCGGCGTTGTCGCGAATACGCATACGTCCGTTGACACCATTGCGGTCCACGGCAACAACGTGGCCGCCATGGCGGCATTTGCGCAGCAGGCCAGCAACCCGCGGTCCGGTATCGTGCTGACCATGCATCAGGCCAGCCACCCGCACGCCGTTCACGCCAACAACGTGGCTGCCAAGGCGGCGTTTGAGCAACAGGCCCGCGATCCGCATTCAGGGCTGATCACGCAGGCGCAAAAGGTCGGTTCCGTCAACGCGGGCCACGTGGCGCTTGGCGTGATGTCCGTGGATGCGCCGCAGTCGTAAGGTCGAATACACCATCACAAAGCCATGATACGGGTCGGCACGCCATCACGTGAATGATCCGAACCGCTGGCCGGTGATGATGGATTGGTACAGGCAGGTTGATCCTGCCTGTACTTTTTGTGGG
>CAYOEF010000149.1:0-1490 GCA_964402805.1 uncultured Rhodanobacteraceae bacterium
ATCGCGCGTAATCTTGACAGGTCAATCCATATCAGGGGCACGGCGTGCCGTGCCCTGGTCGCCCGGAGCCTGCGTCATCAAGGCCTTCGGTATCGCGGCAAATTCCCAAGTGATCGTGGTGATGACGCCGACCGTTGTACGAGGCCCCTGAATCTCGAGTTGATCCCCGCATCAGGTTCCGCTGCGGCCTCTCACTACTGGCGATCACGGCTTCCGCCAGGTAGCTGGGTTGCACGTTCAAACCCTGGACTGACCTGCGCACACATTGGCTTGCTGACACACACCAGTAACGAAAATGGCCGGTTTTCGACAACCGGCCATTTCACGCGCCATTGATTTTGGTGGAGCGGAGGAGGATCGAACTCCCGACCTTCGCATTGCGAACGCGACGCTCTCCCAGCTGAGCTACCGCCCCACGCGAGCAGCGTATGGTACCAGCGCGACGTGGCGGGTCCAAGCACTTTGTATTGACGATACACAACCAGCCAAGCTGCGCGGCGTGCGGTCAATCTATTCGCAGATCACCATCCATGGCACGCCGAAGCGGTCAACCGCCATGCCGAAGCGGCGGGCGAAGAACGTCGTGTCCATTGGCATTTCCACGGTGCCACCGTCTGCCAGCATGGCGTACAGGTGTTCGGCCCGGTCGGGGGTGTCGGTGGTCAACACCACGTGCGCATCACGAATGCCATGCGCGGCGTCCTTGTCGGTACAGTCGCCATCGGTTGCCATGAGGATGCCGCCGTCGATCTCCAGGCTGGCGTGCATGATCTTGTCACGCAAGCTCATGTCGAGGCCCTGGATGACCTCCGGCGGCGCGTCGCGAAAGCGAACCATATGCGTGATTTTCGCGTCGAGATGTTGTTCGTAATATTGGAATGCGGCCTCGCATTGGCCGCCCAGGTTGAGGTAGATGTTGAGTGGCATGCTGGACTCCTGGGGTGGCGGCCGGCTTCCGCGGCCCATGTGTCTGTGTGATCCCGATCCCGGCGGATCGGTGTTTGGCGCGTCGCCGGCCTTCCCGGGGTGGAAGCCCTCCGATCATGGGTCAAAAGGCCTACCGAAACGACACGCTTCGCCGTTGGACAACAGGTTGGAACAACTGTTCCTGGACGGAACGCCAGGCTGCGCGCAGCACCGGAACGGTGCGGTTTTGGTGCGCGGGTATCGGCTTCAGCCTCGGCCCCGGGCGGAATAGCGCGTCGTTGTTTCGTGGATGGCGCCATAGTGCCACGGGTCCAGCAATTGCACGCCGGTTGCTTCGAAATCAGCCGTGTTGCGCGTAACTACGGCAAGGCCATGTACCAGGGCCGTGGCCGCAATCAATGCATCACGCTCGAAGCATGGATCGGGCACGTGCAGTTTTGCGCATGCACGCGCGACCTCCATGTCAATTGACAGCGTCCGCTCGGCAAATTGCGGCCGCACCTGAGCCTCCAGCCACCTGCGGAATACCGCGCCTTTCGACACATCACGCCGCTCCATGCGTA
>CAYOEF010000149.1:1590-7077 GCA_964402805.1 uncultured Rhodanobacteraceae bacterium
TTGGCCGAGGCGTCGATCAGTTCGTTGGAGCTGAATACACCACTGTCGGTGATGTGGCTGGCGACCATGGGAACGGTCACCCCTTCCACCATCGGCATCATTTTCAGCGTGGTTACCTGCAACTTGACCGCCTGCGCGGCGCGCAGGCCGCCGGATACGCCGCCGTAGCTCACGAAGCCGCATGGCTTGTAATTCCACTCCCTGTAGACGAAGTCCAGTGCGTTGACCAGGGCGGGTGTGGGGCTGTAGTTGTATTCGGGCGTGACGAAGACGAAGGCGTCGGCGGCATCGACGCTCCTGCTCCAGCGTTTCGTATGTTCGTGTTCGTATTGCCCCAGGCGGGGATGCAGCGGCTCGTCGTAGAGCGGCAGGCGGAAGTCGGCCAAGTCGATCAGTTCGGCCTCGAACCCGCCGTGGTCGTGGGCGAAGGCATGGAACCAGTGCGCCACCGCGGGACCGACACGGCCCGGACGGGTACTGGCAATGATGACGTGGAGCTTCAATGACATGTCATATTCCTTGCGACGTTGTGAATGCAAAACACCTGGCCAAAGGTGCGAGGCGCGTCGGGGTTACCGACGAGGTGGGAAATTTCAACCGATGACTGCTTTTGCCGCGGTCGCGACAGCGCGAACCCGGCCGCCCGCGTCACGGGCGGTCATCGATCCGGTTCACGCGAACTTCCCGTCACGTTTTCCACGGGAAGGGCTTGTCCGGGAGCGGAATGAATTCCTGGTTGTCGCTGTCGGGCAAGGCGAAACGCCCGGCTTTCCAGTCCGCGGCGGCCTGTTCGATGGTTTCGGGCCTGGAGGCCACGAGGTTCCACCACAGATAACGTTTGCCCAATGGCTCGCCGCCAATGAACATCACCACCGACGGCGCCAGCGCGCGCAGGGCACCCGAATCTCCCGAGTCCAGCCAAACCAGCTGGCGCGAGCCAAATTCCACGCCGTCGGATTCGCTGCGGACATGGCCCGTGACCACGTACGCCGCACGTTCGCTGTACTCGTCGGGCGCCTGGAAAACGGCGCCTGTTTCGAGGGTGGTGTGAAGGTAGAACAGGGGCGAGTAGGTGTGCACCGGGCTTTCCATGCCCATGGCCTTGCCGGCAATCAGGCGCATCCACGCACCCTGGTGTTTGCGCTCGGGGAGAGCTTCCACGCCGAAATGTTCGAACGTTGGCGCCATCTGCTCGTCTTTTTCCGGTAGCGCCACCCACGATTGCAATATCTCCAGGCCATCGCCGCTGAAGACGCTGGGATCGTCGAAACGCTCGGAATGCACGACGCCACGGCCGGCGGTCATCCAGTTGACCTCCCCGGGATGGATCATCTGTTCATAGCCCAGGTTGTCGCGGTGCATGATGGCGCCGCTCAGGAGGTAGCTCAGCGTTGAAAGGCCGATGTGCGGATGCGGTCGAACGTCCAGCAGGGCCTTGTCGTTTGCATTCAAGCGGATGGGACCGCCGTGGTCCCAGAACACGAACGGGCCGACGCTCTCCTGGATCCTGGAAGGCAGGCTGCGCGTGACCATCAGGCCGTGGCCCAGATCGTGCTGGTAGCCTTGGATGAGTGTGTTGGTCATGGTTTTCTCCGCTGGCAGACGTCGCCTGTGGGTTCGGTTCCCCACTTTACGACGGGCGTTGCCGGTGCTGTAGGTCCGGCAGGTATACACAGCGTTCCGTTCATCGGACGACTGATCCAGCGCCGGCAGATGCCGCGAGCGTCAAGCCGGCACGGCTCGTTGCCGTGCTCAGGACGCCGGGAGCCACGGTGTGAGCACGGGTTCCAGCTGGTCGCGGCGCCACCCGTGCAGCAGGGATGGCCATTGGCCGTCGGCAAGCAATGCCTCCATGGCCTTGCGGGGGCATAGCAGGCCGGGCGGCACGCCAAGCTCGGTGGCCAGTCGTTCCACGGCCTGCTTCATGCCGCGCAATGCTTCGCGCGTGGCGTGGCCGGGACGGGCAGGAATGGCGCGCGTATCGGCGATCTCATCACCCGTCACGGGCGTGTGCAACAGTTCCAGCAATTCCCGACGCTGTTGGCCGCGCAATGCGCGCAATCCGCGCGTGGCCTCGAACAACTGGTCGGCGTCGGCGGGCGGGTGAGACGCGAGGTTCAGCGCCGTCGGAGGGTCGATCAGCCAATTGCGTGGCTTGTCCAGCTCACGTGCGCGTTGCTCGCGCCACAACAACAGGCGACGCAGCAGCGCCTGGCGTTCATCGGGCCATTCCGCGGCGGCCTGGAAGGCGCGTTGTGGCTGGTTCGACATCGCATCGGTATCAGCACGCTGCTTGACGCGTTCACAATCGGCGGCAAACCACGCCGCGTGGTGTTGTCTTTCCAGGACGGGTGACAATGTGCGGTACAGCTGCTCCAGATACACGACATCCAGCGTGGCATAGCGCTGCTGGGATGGGCTGAGCGGACGCCGGTTCCAGTCGGATCGGGTTTCGTCCTTGTCAAGCGTGACATGGCACAGGCGCTCGACCAGCGCGCGATAGCCCAGGCCGGCACCGAGGCCGGCAAAGGCGGCGGCGAGTTGCGTGTCGAACAGCTGCAACGGTCCATCGGGCAGCCACGGTGCAAGCGTTTCGATATCCTCGCCGGCGCTGTGCATCACGCATACGACGGGCCGCTCGCCAATCTGCCCGCGCAGGGTATCACCAAGCTCGAATGCGAGCGGGTCGACGAGCGCATGACGCCCGCCGTGCGCAAGCTGCAGCAGCGACAATTGGGCATGAAAGGTGTTGCGCCGCGTGAATTCGGTATCGACGCCGATCACGTCGCCATCGCGAACCTCGTGAAACCATGCCGCCAGCGCGGTTGGCGTATCAATCCAGCTGAATGGCGGGGTATCGTTTGGCTTGTCGTCAGTCGGGATCATCGGCACACGGGTCAGTCGCAAGTGACGGGCAGTCTACGCATAGACAGCCTTGGCTGGCCAGCGCCTTCCTGTCCACGGGCGCCCTGTGTAGACTGGTGGCCCACTGATGTCGCCGTGTACAGGAGAACCGCCATGCCCCGCCATCGATTTGCCGTCAGGCAGCGTACGCTGGGGGGCATTGTAGGTTTGGCGGTTCTGGTTTTCGCGCTGGTGTATCACTTTTTCCCCGGATTTTGGCATGTCGAGCCGCAACCGGCGGCGCAACACACCGGGCAGGGCAGCCAACAATCGTCACAAATTTCGCATCGGTAACCCACGCATGGTGGCGCGGGAACCAGCCTGCCGTCGATTGACCGTGCAAGGATAAGCATGCTGCGGCCGTCGCGTGCGGGCGCACTCCCGCCATGGCCGTCGGGTCATCGTGTGGGTTCGTGCATGACACCTTCCGCGGGTGTCGCGACGCGCGATGCGGGATGCCTCGCCAAAGGCAGCTTTGCCAGCGGGTAATACACGAGGCTGCCGATCGCCACGCCGATGAACCATCCGTAGGTCGACCACCACGATGGCATCAGGTCCGTTGTGTAGGGAAGCACGCTGCACACGATGGCGCCGATGCCGGTTGCGATCAGCGCGGCTATATTCCAGCCGCCGTGGAACCGGTACGCACCGTTTTCCTGATACAGCTGTGCGACGTTTACCCTGCCTTTTGCGATGAGGTAGAAGTCGACAAGAATGACGCCGAGAAGCGGACCCATGATGGCGCCGATCGCGTTGACGAATACGGCGGCATTTCCATTCCATGGGGCAAAGGGATACAGGACCAGTGCGATGACCGCCGTGATGTACCCGCCGCCCTTGAAACTGATCTTCCTGGGGAATGTGTTGGATATGTCAAACGCCGGAGACACGAAATTGGCCACGACGTTGATGCCCAGGGTGGCGACCACGAAAACGAGCGCCGCCAGCGCCGCAAGAAACAGGCTGCCGAACTTCGCGGATATATCCTCCGGGTGCACGAGTACTTCGCCATACACCTGGTAAGCAAGAATGGTGGTAATTCCCGATACCAGCGAGAACAGCAGCAGATTGATGGGCAGGCCCCACATATTGCCCTTGAGCAATTTGGCCCTGGTTGGCGTGTAGCGCGCAAAGTCGCAGAAATTGAGATAAAGCGCGGCGAAATAGGTGATCCACGTTGCACCAACAGCCATCAAGGCGGTCAGGGATCCCGGCTCGCCGCGTACGCCCGCTGCGTGCGTGGCCTTGAGCAGCAGATCATGCGGGATGCGGGTGGTCGTCAGGGAAAACCCGCCCGCCATGTCCCACAATCCAACCGCCAGCACCAGCATGGCGATCCACACGGCCGGTCCTGCCCAGTTCTGGAAGCGGCGCACCGTGTCCATGCCTTTTTGGATAATCAGGAGTTGCAACGCCCACACCACCACGTAGCAGATCACGTTGACGGCCGGCTGCCCGAAAATCTCGGTATTTTGCTGGAAATGCAGGATGACGTCCGACCGGGTCAACATGGCCACGATGGCCGATGCGGCCAGGGATGTCTGCGCGCCGTACCAGAAGCAGGCCACCAGTGCGCGGATCAGGGCCGCAAGGTTCGCTCCCCAGATGCCGAACGATGCCCGCGCCAATACCGGATAGGGCACCCCCGTTTTCATCCCCGCGTAACCGACGAGGGTCATGATGACGAATATCACCAGCGACGATATGCCAATGGTGATGATGAAATTGACGAAACCACCGCACAGCAGGAACAGGCTGGCGGCGAGGTAATAGCCAAACAGGCTGTGGACATCGGATGTCCAGACATTGAACAGGCTGAACGCTCCCCAATGGCGCTCCCGCGCCGGGGCAAGGTCGTCGTTGTACAGCCTGGAGGATGCCTGTCGATGGTGTATCGAGACCATTCTCTTCCCCTTGTCCGGCGCGACCGGCCGCCGTATGGCGTCGCTGTGTCCCGCAAGCTTCTCACGAACCGGGGCCGGACAAAAACCCCGGTCACACACTTGCCATGAGCCGATGGCCCTCGCTACAGGGAAGGGCAGGCAGTGGCCACTCGCACACACCGCGGCCCACCGTACGTACGGTTCGCACCGTACCCATGCACAACCCCTCGACCGCTCGCACCGGATCAGGCATACTTCGCGTCCACGGGCCGAAGTGGCGGAATTGGTAGACGCGACGGACTCAAAATCCGTTGGTAGCGATACCGTGAGAGTTCGAGTCTCTCCTTCGGCACCAAGCGTATCTGTCGACGCGCAGGCGATGGGGTCAATGTCCCGTTGCCGTCGTTTTGATCCGGATACTGCGTAGCCCAAGCCAAGGGCTGCGTACACGCAGGCTCCCCATCTTCCGGTCCCAATCTTCCCGCATACCGGGCAATATGCCGAATTCGTGCGCGGGGGCATGCCTGCGCGCGTAATTGCACTGTGTTAGCATCATTGAGAGTACTTAATTCTGTGACGTGCGTCGCGTTGTGGTGATCGGGGGATCACTGCACATGCACCACTTCGACGGCGTGTGATCGGAATACATACCCGATGGTATTTGGCGTGGGGAGACCACTCATGCAGCTATATGGCATTG
>CAYOEF010000150.1:0-6881 GCA_964402805.1 uncultured Rhodanobacteraceae bacterium
ACTGGCGTTTGTACGGCGTGCGTCCCGCACCGGGGCCGCCATGCAGTAATACGACGGGCAAGCCGTCGGGATTGCCGCATTGCTCCACGTACAGCGTGTGGCGGCCGTCGACCGCAAGATGCTCGCTGTGGAAAGGCTCGATGGGTGGATAAAGTGTTCGCATGACCAGTGGCCTGGCGCGCGATCGGGGTGCAATGGCGGTGCCGGCCGGAAAGCCGGCGTGCGGGCGGTGGGCCTAGAACTTGTAGGCGCGGTGAATGGCGACGATCCCGTCGTTGAGATTGCGTACTTCGACGTGGCCGAACCCGGCATCCTCCATCATGTGCTTCAAGGTGGCCTGGTCGGGGTGCTTGCGGATCGATTCGGCCAGATACCGGTAGCTTGCCGCGTCGTGCGCGAACACGCGCCCCAGGCGCGGCAGGACCTGGAACGAATGGACGTCGTACAGCTTGCTGAAAAGCGGGTTGCGCACCCGTGAGAACTCCAGCACCAGCGCCCGTCCGCCGGGCTTGAGCACGCGGCAGATGTCGGCGAGCGCCTGCGCCTTGTCGGTCACGTTGCGCAGGCCGAAGGCCATGGTGACCGCATCGAAGGTCGCATCGGCGAAAGGCAGGTGCTCGGCGTTGACCTGGGCCCAGTCGATCCCCTTGACCAGCCCGCGGTCGGTCAGCCGGTCACGGCCAACCTCGAGCATGGCCGCATTGATGTCGCCGACCAGGACCGTCCCTGCATCCCCGACCACCGGCTTGAGCAGGGCGGCGATGTCGCCGGTGCCGCCCGCCAGGTCCAGTACGCGATCGCCCCTGCGGATGCCGCTGGTGGCCACGAAATGACGCTTCCACAGACGATGGATGCCGAAGCTCATGAGGTCGTTCATGAGGTCATAGCGGCGTGCGACGGAGGTGAATACCTCGCCGACCAGCTTCTGCTTTTCGGTTACCGGAACATCGCGGAAACCGAAGTGGGTGGTGGGTGATGGTTCGTCCATGGATGCATGCTACCGCATGCCCGTGCGCCGTGGTCGGTTCGGCCGTATGTCGGGCAGAGGGCTTGACAGCCAAATGCGAGTGATTATCATTACCGACACCATGAAGACCCTGACACAGATCAAGCAGCCTGACGACGGGCGCGGGCAGGCAGCCGCCCATGCCGACGCCGCATCCACGCCGATCACCTCGCGGGAATTGTTCGATGATCGTCGCGAAATCCGCATTCTTCATGGCGACACCTTGTACCGCTTGCGAATAACCCGCAACGACAAGCTCATTCTCACCAAGTAGATCGATCACCCGCCAGCCACCCCGCGGCGCATGCAGGCCATGCGCCTCACGGAAGCCAGCATCCATCCGGTCGCGGATTGCCCGCGCCGGCTCCGTGACTGTTGGCATTCCGAGGGAAGTGGCACATGAAGGTTTTTTTGGCAACCCTGGCAACCGTGGCGACGCTGGCGTTCGCCACGGATGCCGCGCTGGCGCAGACGGCGCCGGCGAAAAGCCCGGCGAACGCACCGGTGGCGCTGGAACCCGTCGTGGTGACCGCCGCACGCAGCTGGCAGCCGGTGCTCGATACGGCGGCCACGGTGGACGTCGTCACAGCCAGCGACATCCAGGACAACCTGGCCACCGACATCGGCCAAATGGTGCGCTACCTGCCCGGTATTTCCGTTCCCGACGACCCCACCCGGTTTGGCGAACAGGGCTTCACCATCCGCGGCATCGGTGGCAACCGGGTGTTGACCCTGCTCGATGGCGTGCGCGTTCCCGACGGGTTTTCGATCGGCTCGTTTTCCGATGCCGGGCGCAATTTCGTCGACACCAGTGCCATCGAGCGCGTGGAAATCATCCGTGGCCCGGCGTCTGCCCTCTACGGTGGCGACGCGGTGGGCGGGGTGGTGAACATCCTCACCAAGGACCCGGGCGACTACCTGGCCGGCAGGGACGACCATTTCTATGCGGGTCTGGACACCGGCTACGCCACCGTGAATGACGGCGCCATGGCCGGCGGCACGCTGGCGTTCGGCAACCCCGACAACCGCGGCATGCTGCTGTTCACCCGTCGCCAGGGACACGCGTTCGACAACCAGGGCGACGTCGACACGCGCGACGCCAGCCGGACCCGTCCCAATCCGCAGGATTACCAGTCCAACAACGTGCTCGCCAAGGGCGTGTTCACGCGGGGCACGAACGAGCTGACGCTGGAACTGCTGGCCAACCACGCCGATACCGATACCGACGTGTTCAGCAGCCTGTCCTCGACCGATTATTCGGCCGACGTGGGATTTCCCTACGTCATTGCGAACACCGGCTTGACCGGCCACGACACCAGGGACCTGCGGCGGCTGAGCGCGCGCCTGGATTTCGGTGATGGCTCGGCGTCGTGGTTCGACACCGGCACGGCGCTGGCCTATTACCAGCACAGCGAGACCCAACAGGGGACGCAACAGGGCCAGACGGTCACGATGTTCGGCGCGCCTACGGATTACGCCATCCAGCGGCAGTTCGACTTCAGGCAGAAGGAGGCCGGGGCCACGTTGACCCTGCGCAAGCACCTGCGCGGCAAGGTCGACCAGCAGCTCGTCTACGGCGCGGAAATCCGGCAGACCCGGGTCGAGGAGCTGCGCGACGGCAGCGAGGTCAACCTGGCCACCGGCGCGGTCAGCAAATCGGTGACGCCCGACAATTTCCCGGTGCGCGATTTTCCCAACAGCACCATTTGGGATGCAGGTGTCTACGTCGAGGACCGGATCGGTTTTGCCGATGGCCGTTTCCTGCTCATCCCCGGCATGCGTTACGACCACCATCAACTGGATGCGCAAAACGACGTCATATTCGCGACCGCCAACCCGGGCGTCGATCCGGTGGACAAGTCCGGTGGCGACTGGTCGCCGCGCCTGGGCGTCGTCTACAAGTTCACCGACCACACCAGCATGTTCGCGCAATACGCCTACGGCTACCGCGCGCCGTCCTATGCCGACGTGAACGTCGGGTTCACCAACCTCCAGTTTGGCTACACCGCGATCCCCAATCCCAATCTCAAGCCCGAGACCAGCCACTCGGTCGAGCTCGGCATCCGCCATTACGGCCGGCGGGGCAACTTCACCGTGGGCGTCTACCACGACCGTTTCAAGGATTTCATCGAACCCTTCGTGCCGCTTGGCGTCGACCCGCAGACCGGCCTTCTGACCTACCAGGCGCGCAACCTGGGCAAGGTGACGATCTACGGCATCGAGGCGCACGGCGCGCTGGGACTGGATTTCGTACTGCCGGGGCTGCAGCTGCAAGGCGCCATGGCATGGGGCGTCGGCAATGACGATACCGCCGGCGAGCCGCTCAATTCGGTCGATCCACCCAAACTGACCCTGGGGCTTGCCTACCTGGCGCCGGACGGGCGCTGGAAGCTGCGCCTGATGGGCAACTTCGTGCACGCCAAGGACCGCGTCAACGACGACACCGACGCCGGAGTGCTGTTCCGTACGCCGGGCTACGCCACGTTCGACCTCATCGGCAACGTCAAGCTGACGCGCGACACCGAGTTGGACGTCGGCCTGTTCAACCTCACCGACCGCAAATACTGGACCTGGGCGGGCGTCAACGGTCGCGCCGCCAACGACGCCGCCATCGACCGCTACACCCAGGCCGGCTTCCACGCCGGGATCAGCCTGCACATGCATTGGTAACCACAGGAGCCGCACATGAACGCACAACCCGCCATCCATGAACCCACCCGCCTGCGTGCCGCCTGGCAGCAGCTCGCCGCCACCGAACCCGAACTGCGTACCCGCGACGCCGCGAACCGCCTCGGCGTGAGCGAGGCCGAGCTGCTTGCCAGTGCATGCGGCCAGGGCGTCACCCGCCTGGCCGGCGACTGGAAAGCCCTGCTGCACGAGCTGGCACCACTTGGCCTGGTGAAGACCATCACGCGCAACGACAGCGCGGTGCACGAGACCACCGGCATCTACAGCGGCGTGGACATCTCCGGCGCACTCGGCGTCGCCCTGGGCGAAGGCATCGACCTGCGCCTGTACATGCTGCACTGGCATCACGGTTTTGCCGAAGACACGCACAAGCATGGGCGGCGCCTGCGCAGCCTGCAGTTTTTCGATGCGGACGGCGCCGCCGTGCACAAGGTGTACCTCACGCGCGAAAGCAGCGTGCCGGCATACGACGCCCTGGTGGCGAAATACCGTGCCGGCGACCAGTCGCCAGGGCAGGCGGTGCGCCCGGTATCCGTGCATTACGAGCCCGTGGCGGACGACCGGGTGGACGTGGAAGGTCTGCGCAGGCGCTGGCGGGAACTGCCGGACGTGCATCACTTCTACGGCATGCTGAAGCGCTTCCGCGTGGACCGCGCGCAGGCCCTGCGCCTGGCCGGCAACGACCTGGCCAGCCCGGTCGCGCCCGCGGTGTTCTGCCAGCTGCTGGAAGCCGCTGCCGCGTCCGGCACGGAGATCATGGTGTTCGTCGGCAGTGCCGGCGTGGCGCAGATCCGTACCGGGAAAATCCAGACCTTGCGCCGCATCGGCCCCTGGTTCAACGTGCTCGATCCGGCCTTCAACCTGCACCTGCGCGACCAGGACATCGGCTCGGCGTGGGTGGTGCGCAAGCACTCGGTGGACGGGCGCATCACCTCGCTGGAAATCTACGACCGCCGCG
The DNA here is from genome assembly GCA_964402805.1 of uncultured Rhodanobacteraceae bacterium. Classification (GTDB taxonomy): domain Bacteria; phylum Pseudomonadota; class Gammaproteobacteria; order Xanthomonadales; family Rhodanobacteraceae; genus Oleiagrimonas. Next base: position 4,653 of record CAYOEF010000150.1, read on the forward strand.
ACCGGCTGATCGCGCAGATGTTCGGCAAGCGCAAGCCGGGCATTCCGGAATCGGAAGCCTGGCGCGCGCTGATCGACCCGGTCCCGTCGCTGGCGGCCTGAGGCGCGGGCGCCGTGCCGATGAACGCGAAGCGGTGGCTCGTGGCGCTGGGCGGCCTGCTGCTGTTGGCCTGCAGCGCAGCCCATGCGGCATGCCCGGCACGGCTGGTGACCCTGGGCGGCGACATCACCGAAACGGTGTTCGCACTGGGTGCCGGTGCCTGCGTGGTCGCCGCGGACAGCACCAACCAGTACCCCGCGGCCGCGGCCGGGCTGCCCGACGTCGGCTACCTGCGGACCCTGAATACCGAAGGGGTGCTGGCTTGGCGTCCCGGCGTGATCCTGGCCAGCGCCGATGCCGGCCCGCCCGCGGTCATCGCGCAGTTCGAGGCGGCCGGCGTCGACGTGGTGACGATTGCGGAGCAGCCCACCGCCGCCGGTGCCATTGCCAAGGTCCGCACGATTGCCAGGGTGCTGGGTCGCGCCGCCGCCGGGGAGCGCCTCGTGGCGTCGATGCAGGCCGGGCTCGCCACGCTCGGGAAAGAACTGGCCAAGGTCGGCACGCGCAAGCGCGTCGCATTCGTGCTCACCGTCAGCGGCGCGCCGCTGGTGGCGGGCCGGGATACGGCGGCGGCCGGCATCATTGCGCTGGCCGGCGGGATCAATGTCGGCACGGCCTTCGCGGGCTACAAGCCGGTCGGTGCGGAGGCGCTGCTCGAGCTGGCGCCGGACGTGATCGTGGTGATGTCCGAAGGGCTCGTGGCCAAGGGCGGGCTGGATGCCGTATATGCCTTGCCGGGCGTGCGCCTGACCCCGGCGGGCCGGCACCACCGGGTCGTCGCCATGGATGGCGAGTTCCTGCTCGGCTTTGGTCCGCGCCTGGCCGCCGCCGCGCAGGCATTGGCCCGGCAGCTCTATCCGGACGCGGTGGGTGGACCATGACCGCCCTGGCCGCACCGGCGCGACAGCACCCGGGCATCCGCTCACGGCCGGCCATCCTGGGCGGCCTGGCCATCCTGCTGGTCCTGGCCGGCCTGTGCGCATTGTGCGTCGGACCGATGCCGATCGGCCTCGACACGGTGGCCACCGTGTTCGCACACCGGCTCGGCATGCCGGGTACGGACGCGCTTTCGCCGCTGTACGCCGCGGTGGTTTTCGACATCCGGCTGCCGCGCATCCTGCTTGCCGCGGCGGTCGGCGCCATCCTGGCGGGGTCGGGCGCCGCCTTGCAGGGCCTGTTTCGCAACCCGCTGGCCGATCCGGCCCTGATCGGCGTATCCAGCGGCGCCGCGCTGGGCGCGGCCGGGTTCATCGTGTTCGGCGCCACGCTGGCGTCGGGCCATGCCTGGCTGGCATTGGGGGGTTACGCGCGCGTGGCGGCGGCGTTCGTGGGCGGGATCGTGACGACCTTCGCGATATTCCGCCTGGCGGGACGGCGCGGGCATACCTCGGTTGCCACGCTGCTCCTGGCGGGCATCGCCATCAACGCCCTCGGCGGTGCCGGGCTCGGGCTGCTGACTTATCTGTCGAATGCCGCCCAGCTGCGCGACATCGCCTTCTGGTCGCTCGGCAGCTTTGGTGGCGCGTCGTGGCATGCCTGCTGGCTGGTCCTGCCGGCGACGCTCGTCCTGTGCGTGGGCTTCACGCGCACCGCGCGGGCCTTGAACGTGTTCGTGCTGGGCGAAGCCGAGGCGCGCTATCTCGGCATCGACGTGCAGCGGCTCAAGAAGGCGCTCGTGGTCATGGTCGCGCTCGGCGTGGGGCTGGGCGTGGCATTCACCGGCGTGATCGGCTTCATCGGCCTGGTAACGCCGCACCTGCTGCGGCTGTCGGGCGGGCCGGACCACCGCCTGGTCATTCCCGGCTCGGCACTGCTGGGTGCGGGACTCACCGTCGGCGCGGACACGCTCGCCCGCACCATCGCCGCGCCGGCGGAACTGCCGGTCGGCATCCTGACCGCGCTGATCGGCGCACCGTTTTTCCTGTGGCTGCTGGTCCGGCAACGCCGGCTGGAGATTTGAATCATGCTCGAGATCATCCATGCATCGCTGCGCCGCGGGCGCCGTGACATCGTCGACGACGTGAGTCTGGCGCTGCGTCCCGGAACGTTCCTGGCGCTCATCGGCCCCAACGGCGCCGGCAAATCGAGTGCGCTCAAGTTGCTCAGCGGTGCCACCACCACCGACGGCGG
>CAYOEF010000151.1:0-6826 GCA_964402805.1 uncultured Rhodanobacteraceae bacterium
GTAGAGGGTTAATCACCTTCTCGAGGGTTCGAATCCCTCTCTCTCCGCCAGATACACGGAGCGCCCCGCAAGGGGCGTTTTGCGTATCTGGCGGAGAAGGTGGTTGGTGTGGATGAAGCATCCGGTTCGACCGTTTTGTCTGGAACAGGACGGGACCACCACAGGCGGCGCCCCGGAGCGAGGCGCCGGGGCGAGGCCCGGGGATGGGGCGGACAATCCTGCGTGCGGCCATATTGCTCTCCCTGCAGCGGACGACACTTCGATTCTGCTCCCTGCGTGTTGGCATCAGGAATCGTGCCCACCCCGATCACCTGGCCGCGAGCGTTGGTTGTGGTCGGGGAGGGCGTGATTACAGCCTGCCTCACCACACGATGGCCGCGCCGACGCCCACGCCGGCGTCGCCCCGTGAATTGCCGGTGGCATTGACTTTCAGGACATAACGGCCGCTGTCGGAGATGGTGGACACGCCGATGGCGATCGCACTTTCGCCACGGAAGCTTCCCATCGCCACCCCGAGGGTGCTCTGGTTGGGAGCGTAGCCTTGCGGCACGCTTGCCATGGCCATGGCGGAGGCAATGCCGGCATTCGCCTTGTTACTCAGTTCGTTGACGCGTTGGTCGGTGTAGGACTTGGCCCAGTCGGACGATTCTTGCATCGCCGCGTTCAACTGGTTCACGTTGACCGCATCCGTACCTTGCGTGCCCGGTGCCACGTCGGTGATCTTCTGACCCCCGGCGTCGATACCACCGGTGGTGATACTCGGCCCGCCAACGATCGTCACACCGTTGTTGTTCACCGTCGTGCCACCCGCCGTGACGCTGTCGACCGTGATGTCGTTGTTCAAGCCCACCTGCAGGGCGCCGCCCACCACGCTCGTACTGATGTTCCGGCCATCACCCTTGACCGTGATCGTCTTGCCAAGGTCCTGCGTCACCGTGTTGCCGTCGCCGGCCTTGAGCCCAAAACCGCCGCTCCCCGAACCGCTGTTCGACAACGTGCCGGCAAGGTTCTTCAGTTGGGCGACGTTGACGGCGTCCGTGTCGGCGCTGCCGGCGGCAACCCCCGTGATCTGACGGGTCAGGTCGTTGTCCACATCCCCCACGCTGACGGCTCCCGAGGTGCTCTTCCAGGTTGCGCTGGTGTCGGTACTGGTCGCGTTCGTGGCGGGGTCGTAACCCTCCACGCCGGCGGCCGTCGTGGCGACCGAATCGGCGCCCAGTGCTACGCTGCCGTCGACGCTGGTTTTGGCACCCGTACCGACGGCCACTGCGCCATCGCCACCTGCGAAGGTCTGGCTATCTGTATCGTAACCGGCACCATCATTGGATGCCCCTGGCGAATGTTGCGTATCGGCTCCACCAATGGCCACGGAACGATATCCTTGTGCATGGGCCGAGTCGCCGATGGCCACGGAACTGTCGCCTTCGCTCCAGGAAACGTTGCCCATCGCGATGGAATAGTCGCCCGTGCCCGCGGACTGCCTGCCGACGGCGATGGCCGAATTACCGGTCGCGAGCGAGATGGGGCCGATGGAAATGGCCGAATTGTTTTGTGACTGCGCGCCAGCGCCGATGGCGACACCACTGGTTGCGGCGGCGCGGTCGCCAATGGCGACGCCACCGCCACCGGTCCCCACGGCACCCGCAAAATCCGCGGCTACGTGAACCGTCGCCTTGTTGCCGACCGCCACGCCGCATGCACCTTCCATCATGTGCCCGGTACTGTCCACCGCGTTGTTGCCGGGATTACCGCGGTCCAGGAAATAAGGGCAGGTGTTGGCGACGGTGGCGCCGTTGGAATTGCTGCCGGTGCCGGATGATTCCGTTGGATAGCCAGTTACTGTCGCGTCCCCTATCAGCGATGCCGCATGAACCAGCGGCGACGCTGACAAGGCAAGCAGTACCGCCAGTGCGATGGAAGCCGAAACCCGCATGCGCGCGGTGGCAACGGGCGTCTTTTCTACCGTACCGTGTGGAAGTGTCAGATCCCGGATGGCCTCCGGCTGTTTACCGAAACGACTTCGTACCGTGTTGCAGATCCTGTTCACGACGTGTCTCCCCCATTGGGGCAGGCCCGATCCCCCTAGACGAGCATGCAAATGTCTGGTTCTGGTGACGGAAGCCCAAAATTCAGCAACCGTACATATAGCCAAGCATTTATCGTGCCAAGTTGTTTTTCGACGGTACCGGCGTTGCCCTGCGGCTGCCCGATGGCATGGTTATTGGGACGCCGTGGGATGCCATCACGAAGGCTCTAAAATCCCGCCGCGGTTCGACAGGACATGAGTGACATATTGCGTCCAAAAGTGCCATGCGGCGCGTAGCGCAAACGGAGGATTGACCCGAGCCCCGGAGTCTGCTCAATGCGGTTGGCACGGCTGAACGATGCGCCTGATTCAATCAGCCATTCGACGCTGCCGGCCAATTACCTGTGACGTGGATATAAGAGGTTGTCCGTAAATAGTCATTCGCACTGGGCGCAGTGCCGAAGGTGCGAAGTCGAAGTGCAACAGGATCGGGATTCCCCGGGGATTCCGGTGTTTCGACTTCGCGAAGCTTCGCTTCGCTACGCCCAGCACGAACGGTTTCGTTATTTACGAACAAGTTCCGGGCTGCGATTACCAGAACATCGTCACGCTCGCCGCCGCACCTGTGTCGCCCCGCGAATTGGCGCTGCCGCTCAGCTTGAGCAGGTAACGACCGGTGTCGCTCATGGTGGACAGGCCAACGGCGATGGCGGACTCGCCCTCGAACGATGCCGCGCCCACGGTGGCCGCATGTTGGTTGGGCAGGAACGCCTGGCCCAGTCCGCTCATCGCCATGGCGCCGGCAATGCCGGCGTTCGCGTCATGGCGCAATGTGTTGACACGCTGGTCGGTGTATGACTTGGCCCAGTTGGACGAGCCCTGCAGGGCGGCATTCAACTGGCCGACGTTGACTGCATCCGTGCCCTGCGTGCCGGGCGCCACGTCGGTGATCCGCTGGCCGCCGGCATCGATGCCGGCGGTGGTGACGCTTGGGCCGCCGTTGATCATCACGCCGTTGTTGTTCACCGTCGTGGCGCCGGTGGTGACACTGCCGGTACTGCCGAGGTTGACGGCCTGCGCCAACTGGACGGTGAGCGTGCCGGTGGTGTTGTCGGCCGTGACGCCGATGTTGCCTGTGCTTAGCGCGCCGGTTGCGCCGCCCTTGACGGTTAGTGTCGTGCCGAGATCACGGTGGGCGGTCGTGCCGCTGTCACCAGCAAAGTCCATGCCGTTCGTGCGCAGGGTGTTGCTGACACTGGCCAGTTGGTCCTCGGTCGCCGCCTGGCCGGACGTGACGGCATTCGGGTCGAATGTCTTGTTGGTCAACCCGTTGATGGTGCCGGTGTTGCCGTTGACGGTGACCGGGCTGGTGCCGCCGTTCGTGCCCACCGTGATGCTGTTGGCCATACCCACCGTGTAGGTGGTGAGGTGGTTGGCGTCGGTGCTGCTGGCCAGCGTCAGGTTGGTGCCAGCCGTCGCGACCGCCGTACCATCGGCGTTTACCGTGTAGATGCCGTGGCCGTCCGCCGCCGTGGTCCTGGTCACACTGGCAACGTTGGTGCCGGCCTTGACCTCCGTCGTCGCCGCCGTCGTTGCGGCAAACAATTGGCTGCCGTTGACGGCATCCGTGCTGGTGGAACTGACATCACCATTGGCGACGTGGAGAATCTTGTTGCCGCCGTTGTCCAGCCCCGTATTGGCCAGCTTGACCGTGCCATTGGGGCCGCCCGAGACGGTCACGCCGGTGGTGTCCACGGTCGTGTTGCCGGTAGTCACCGAACCGGCACTGCCCAGGTAGAGATCCGGGTTCAGGGCAAGATCAACGCCCGTTCCGGTCTTGTTGATGACGATGTTGCCGTCGCTGCTGGAAAGGTCCACTGTGGCGCCGGGCGCGACGTTGGACGCATTGGCCGTGTCGCCGTTAATGCTCAGGTTCCAGCCCTGGCTCACGGTGTTCTTGATGTTGCCCAGCTCGTTGGCCACCGCATAGAGCTGGCTGCCGTTGATGGCGTCCGTGCTGCTGGAAGTGACCTGGCCCGCCGCCACGTTCTGGATCTGCCGCGGCGCGGTGGCCGAGCCCACGCTGACCACGTCGCCGGCGGCCGGCGTGGCGCCCGCAAAGCCGCTGTAGGTTACGCCGTTGATGGTGGCCGTGCTGGTTGGTACCGCCGCCGCCACGGTGCTGGCATTGCCGAGCACCATGGCCCCGGAAAGGCCGGTCGGCACCGTGATGTTGTTGCCCAGCACGAACACGTTGTCGGCGTTGATGGTGTTGCCAAAGCCGACGGCATAGGAACTCCTGCCGGCGACGGTGTTGTCGCCTCCAAAGGCGCCCGCATAGTTCTGCGACACCACGCTGTTGACGCCGACACTGACCGTGTCGAAGGCCTGCGCATCGGCAGAGTATCCCAGCGCGATGCTGTTGGAGCCGCTGGCCGTACTCTTGTGGCCCAAGGCGGTCGCACCGTTGAGGCTTGCCTTGGCGCCATTTCCGATGGCGATGACGTCGAGGCTGGTTGCCTGCGCACCGTAACCCATGGCGAGGCTTCTGTCGGCGGTCGCCTGGGCATTTGGGCCGACGGCTATGGCGTTTTGCCCCGTCGCGCCGTCATTGGCGTAGTTGCTGCCGGCTGTAGTGATGGTGCTGTTGACGCTGTAGTAATGCGCCGAATGCGTATTGAAGTACGCCAGGTTGACCGCATCGCCCGGGTTGACCGGATTGCCGAGATTGATGATGGTGTCGCCACCCATGTCGATGCCGTTCTGGTTGATGACCGGGCCGTTGTTGATGGTGATGCTGTCGATGTCGGTCAGGTTGCTGGCCAGTTGCACGCTCAACGTATCCGTGCCGTTGGCGACGACGCCGATGTTCTTGCCGGTCGAAAGCTTGCTGGTGGCGGTTTCGCCGCCGGTGATGTTGAGGGTCTGGCCCAGATCACGATGTACCGTTGTGCCGCTGTCGCCGGCGAAGTCCAGGCCCCCCGTGATCAGCGTGCTGCTGATGCTGGCCAGTTGGTCCTCGGTCGCGGCCTGGCCCGACGTGAAGTTGGTCGGATCGAAAGTCTTGTTGGTCAGGCCCGTGATGGTGCCGGCGTCGCCGTCGATGGTGACCGGGTGGGTGCCGCCGTTTGAGCCCACGGTGATGCTGTCGGCCAGTCCAATGGTGTACGTGGTGAGGTGGTTGGCATCGGTGCTGCTGGCGAGCGTCAGATTGCTGTCCGCCGTGTCGACGGCGGCACCATCGGCATTGACGGTGTAGATGGCGTGGCCGTCCGTTGCCGTGGTTTTGCCCACGCTGGCCACGTTGGTGCCAGCCTGGACTTCCGTCGTCGCCGCAGCCGTCGACGCAAACAACTGGCTGCCGTTGACGGCATCCGTGCTCGAAGCGCTGACAGCACCATTGGCCACATTGAGGATCTTGTTGCCACCGTTGTCCAGGCCGGTGTTGGTCAGCGTGACGGCGCCATTGGGGCCGCCGCTGACGGTCACGCCGGTGTTGTCCACCACGGTGTTGCCGCTGGTGAGAGAGCCGGTGCCGCCCAAGACGATGTCTTCGGCCAGCTGGACACTCAAGGTGTCCGTCCCGTTGCCGGTGACGCCGATGTTGTTGCCTGTCAGCGTGCCGGCGGCGCCGCCGGTGACGTTGATGGTCTGGCCGAGGTCACGGTGGACGGTCGTGCCCGTATCACCGGCAAAATCGAGGCCGGAACCGGTCACGTTGCCGGCCAGCGTTTTGAGCTGTGCGATGTTGACGGCGTCGGTGTCCGCGCTGCCCGCCGCCACGCCGGTAATCTGGCGTGTTTTGTCGTTGGTCGCGTCACCAACGCTGATCGCGGCGACAGTGCTTTTCCACGCGGCCGTGGTATTGGTGGAAGCGGCGCCCGTGGATGGGTCATATCCTGCCAACCCCGCGGCGGTGGAAGCCACGCTTCCGTCACCCAAGGCCACGCCCCCGGCCTGCGTGACGCTGCTGTTGCTGCCCAGGGCCACCGCGCCATCGACGCCCGTGGGGATGCTCACGTTGTTGCCCAGCACGAAGGTGTCGTTGGCGTTGATGTTGTTGTTGTTGCCCACGCTGTAGCTGTCGGTGCCGTTGATGATGGTCGGGTCACCGATGGCACCGGAATTGGCTCCGTTGACCGTGTTGCGTGTCCCGATGCTGATGGAGTGGCTGCCGATTGCTTGCACGCTGTTGCCGAGCGCAACGCTGTAGTCGCCTGAGGCCTCGCTCTGATAGCCAAGCGCCGTTGCATACGCGCCACTTGTTTTGGTTCGCACGCCGACGGCTAGCCCATCGGGTGCTGAAACGTCGGCATCCTTGCCCAGTGCGATGCCTTCACTTCGTGCCACGTGCGCATCCTGGCCAATGGCCACCATGCCACCCAGATCGCCTGCCTGCGTCGTGCTGGCGGTCGCTCCGTAACCAATCGCGACACTCTCGTACGTCACGGCGGTGGGGTCGGCTTGTGCGTTGGCGCCGATTGCTACAGACCGCCAGCCACCTTTGGCGTTTGTCCCGACCATGACCGCCAGGGCGCTGCCGTTCGCATTGGCACCGATTGCGATGGTGTTGTCCAATGCGACCGCCTTGCTGCCCATCGCGATGCCGCCGTTGGACGCGCTGGACTGGTAACCGAACGCCAGCGTGCCGTATTGCATGTCGGTCGGGGTGAGGCTGTTGATCACCGCCTTTGAACCGGAGCCCAGGGCAATGGAGCCGGTCCCCTCGGCTTCGTTCGCCTGACCGATGGCGACGGCCCCGTCGCCCGCTGCAAGAAGCTTGCAATAGGGGCCGCCCGG
>CAYOEF010000152.1:0-6822 GCA_964402805.1 uncultured Rhodanobacteraceae bacterium
CGCGTCCAGCCTGCCGTATAGCTTCCACGAACCGCCACGCCGAACATCGCCAACTCCTGGCCGATGGCTTGTTCGATAGTCTCGCGATGGTTGCGAGTTTCCATGATGGGGTCAGGGTTGGCCTTGAGGAAGGCGGTCAGTGTGCGTAGCAACTCGCGCACGCCGCCGAATCGAGTAAACACGCCATGCCTTTCGTTGAATACCGAATCGAGCTTAAGCAGGCTCATCCCAGTACCCGGTTTCCACGCTGGTGGTGGCAGCGAGGCTAGCAAGTAGTTCACGCCGCCGCGCTCACTGTTCAGTTGCGAAATGTTCTGCGGCTTGGTGCCGCCCAGCTTTCGGGCGACGAGGTTACGGTAGTCGCGGTAGGTGACGTCGGCCGGCTTGTTGTCCCGCTTGGCTTGTCGCGCTTCCTTGTTAGCCTCGCCAAACCGCGCATCCTGGATGTCGACGTGTACGGCGTGTGCCAGCGAACTGGAAAACATCGGCTGCAGCAGGTGGTAGTGGGCGTCGTCCTGCGGGTCTTCGCCGGCCAGCCAGTAGATCTGCTTGGCCATAGGGTGGCTGGACGGTTGCGCTTCCTCATGAATCAGCGAAGCGAAGGCTTTCATCCACGCTTCGGCCTGTTCGGCATCGTCGGATAGCGCGGCCAGAAGATCTGGGTCACCGGCCTGCATCCAGTCGAGCAAACGACGGCCATCGACATTGAGCTTGAGCAGCTTGAACACGTCCAGTGCCGCGGCATTGCCCACCACGTCCTCGGCGTAGTCCTCGCCCAGCAAGTGGCTGCCGATCTCGACGCGCTGCGGCAGGTTGGCCGGGATGACATGCAGGCTGCTGCCGCGTGCATCCGGGTGGGTGGCCTTGAGTACGTGGGTCACGGCCTGGATCTGGTTTACCCGTCGTGCTGCATCGGCCAACCAAGTGGCGTAGTCGTATTTCGATGCCGTGTCGGCATCGTCGTCCTTGCCTTTCAGCTTGACCCCGCGCCGGGTTTCGATAAAGCCGGCGATGGCGGCGCGGAAGAGGCTAGAACGTGATACGGGCTCCGATTTCTCGTTCATGGGAATCCTTTCATGCACCCTGAGCGGGTGTGCTTGTAGAATCCTCACGGCAGCAAGCCGCCGTGAGGTGTTTGGAGCGTCTCGTCATGGGACTAATCTGTCGAAGCGTCGATAGATCACTTCTTGCATCCTCTTACACGCCAGTTCTTTCGTGTGTAGATCCGGGCTTCCAACCGGCTGGCTGTTCGCCGGAGCACCGCGCCAACGGTGCCCCGGCACATTTAGCATTCCACGATTGCCTCAAAATATCAATACCACTGTATACCTACTTTCATCCCAACTGTTTACCTTCTTTGGTATGATCGCTCTGCGAAGGAGAAGCACACTGCTGAACAAGCAGCTCAGAAAACTGTGTACCCCCTTTCGCTAGCCCTTTCGCTGCCGCACAGGCAGCCCCTTGCTCCTCCAAAAGTGACTACAATGCAATCATTGCAGTCACTTTTGGAGGGATTACCCATGGCAACCATGACTATTCGAAATCTGGATGACGACGTGAAGGCCCGCCTGCGCGTCCGGGCGGCGCAGCATGGTCGTTCGATGGAAGAGGAGGCACGCAGCATCTTGCGTGTCGCGCTGAGCACTTCGCCGGAAGCCAATACCGGCGCGGCCTTGGTCAAGGCCATCCGCGCGCGGGTGGAGCGGTTTGGCGGTATCGAGTTGGAATTGCCGGTGCGCGAACCCATGCGCGAGCCGCCCGACTTCGCTGGCAGTGATTTCGACGAGTGATCATTCTCGATACCAATGTTTTGTCCGAGTTGATTCGCCCGGTGCCGGAACCGAAGGTTCTGGCATGGCTGGAAGCGCAAGCAACGGATGCGCCGTTCACGACGGCGGTTTCGCGCGGCGAGATGCTCTATGGTGTTCGTATCCTGCCGGCTGGCCGCCGTCGCGACAGTTTGTTGCAAGAAGTGGAGGCGATCTTTTCCACCGACATGGCCAGCCGCGTGCTGCCCTATGACGGCGATGCCGCCGATGCCCATGCTGCGATCGCCGCCATGTGCCGTGCGCGGGGACGACCGATCAGCCAGCCTGACGCCATGATCGCTGGCATCGTGCAGTCGCGCGGGGCCACGCTGGCCACGCGCAATGTGCGTGATTTCGACGCTTGCGGCATCCCTTTGATCGATCCTTGGCATTGATCTGCCTCAGCGTTGTCTGGTGAAACCCATCCACGGGTGCCAGCGCCAGCCTTGGTCGCTGTGCGGTAGCTCCACGGTGGTGAACTTTCGGGCGGCTAGATCGAGCGGCAGGTCTTGCGCTTCGGCTTGTTCGCTCACCAGTGACCGCAGGTCGAACTTGCCCCAGCAGCTGACACCGGGCGCGACGTCCAGCGCGACCTCGTGCAGCAATTCCTTGGCGAGGACATAGAGTTTCTCGCCGCGCCTGCTTCCCGGAACGTCTTCTACGCGATGCGGCAGCAGTTTGTCTTCATCGTCCTCGTCGGGTAGCCAAGCCAGCGTGGTGCCGGGTTGTTCGTCGTGGCGAAACGGCTGCTGCTGTGGCAGCACGCCAATCAGCGCGGCTTGCGGGTGTTGCCAGGTCGCGGGCGCGTAATCGCGTTCCAGTCGTGGGGGCGGCGCGGTACTACGGCGTGTCGAACGAGTGGCCGCAGCGGGTGTCACCGGCAACATGGCCGCGCGGATGCGTGCCTGCTCCAGATCCATCCAGCGCTCGCGCGGCTGGAGTTCAGTGGCACGCGGATGAATGCGTGGCTGGGAGTCGAGGTGGCGGTATTCGTCCGCAGTCAGCAGAACGTGCAGGCTATGGCTGGCCAACAGGAAGCGGCCGTGGTCGCGATCCGTCTCGAAGCCAGGGCGTGTGAATACCGGCTGGTGGCCATCGTGCTGCTTGATGCCTTTGAGGTTGGTGTCGAACACCAGCACGTTGGGTGTTTTCGGTGGTTTGCGGCGATGGCGCTGCACGCGGCCGGCAAGCTGGATCAGCGAGCGCATCGAGGACGGTTCGGCCACCGCCCAGTCGGTGTCCCAGTCGCGGCCCACCTCGCATACCGGCGAGGCCAGCACCACGAACAGGTGGTCGTGTTCGGGATATGTATCGAGCGCGTGTCGGATTTGCGGCAGCTGCCATACTGCATCTTCGCTGCGGCGATTGAAGGTGGCATCCAGCACGGCCTCGATCGCCGAGCGCTGCGCCAGCGGAAAGCGAGCGTGATACACGCACATGTGGATGCGCGTGCGTTCCGGTGGGGCATGCGTGTAAAGCACGCTGGCCACGTCGAAGATCGGGTCGATGTTGGCCATGCGCACCAGGCCGAAGCTGACATGTTTGCCGGTGACGGGATCGGTGTTGGCGTGATCGCGGTGCAGACGCAGGCAGGCATTGCGCACCTGGTTTGCGAACTCCGTGTGGATGCGCTCGGGCTGTCTGTTGGTGATGTCGATCGGTAGCAGCTCGGCGAGGCGTAAGGGTTCGGCGGCCCGCAGCTTGGCTACACGGTGCTCGACGAAGCGTGCATGGGCGGTAGCGAAACCTTCATTGTCGACAAGAGTTTCGATCTGGGGTGAACCGAATTCATCCGTCCAAAGGCAAGGCACTTCGACGGGCCGCTCGCTGCCGCCGCCATCGTGCCCACGGTTGCGCTGGTAGTGGCGACGGCCGGCGCGATAAGCCATGAACATGCCTTCCACCAATGCCGGCGGCAGGGTGGCGGAAGACAGCACCACGCGGCTGCCGAGCATGCCGGCCCAGTGCATCAGGCGGGTCAGCGCGGGTAGGTCGTCGAGGTCGTAATCGTCCAGCTCGTCCAGCACCAGGTCGCTGCTTATCAACCGCAGCATTGGCGCGATCTGGCGGCCGGCGCGCAGCGACTCGGTGGCCGGGGCGAGGTGATCGACGGTACACACCAGCATTGGTGCGCAGATCAGCTTGCGAATTTCGGGGTTGGCCAGCGCCCGAAAGAGCAGTGGGTGATCGGCCACGTTGCCCTCGTAAAGCACGTGGCTGTCTTCCTCGATCAGCGCCTGTACGGATGCCGAGCCACTGGCCTCGGCTTTTGCCTCGTAATGCTCGAACAGGGCGCGGCTGGCCGAGCCACCGACCAGCACCGCCAGTTCGTCGTCGTTCAAGAGCAGGTCGTGCCGATAGCTGCGCCCGGTCTGTAGCGTGAGCGTGCGCAGGCCCAGCGCGTAGCTGACCCGTAAGCCCTGCTGGGGGACGGCCAAGGCGTACAGGATGCGCGCATTGGCAAGCGTCTTCCCGCAGCCGGTGGACGCCATGTTGACGATGAAGGCACCGTGTTTGCGCGCTGCCTCGCGCAGGCTGGTGGCTGCATCGAAGGCCTTGTCTTGCCACGCGAAGCGCGAGTCGGCACTGCGCTTGCGCAAGCCTCGGTGGTTGGCTAGTCGCGGCAGGTGGCGTTCGAAGTTGGGCAGCGCGTGGGCGATCAGACTGGCGGTATGACCGACGCCGAGGAGGTGCTCCAACAGCGACTGATTCATCGCGCCGGGTCGCAATGTGTTGGCAAATACGCCTTGACCATCCTGCACAAAGCGCTGGCGCTCCGCCACCGGTTTGCCGCCTTGGCCCACGCCGAGGCTGGAGTAGTGGTGGTCGGCAAGCATCAGGCACAGGCGTGAAAGGTGCATGACGTAGGGATTGCCCAGCCAATCTGCGCTACGTCGTGATGTGAGGTCGAGCAGTGCCTTGGCGACACGACGGGTCCGTGCCCGCCACTCGGGCGCAATTGCAGGCAGTTCCCCGGCGAGATCCCAATACGGCTTTGCTTGCGCAGGCGTGGAACGTTGATCGATTTCATTCCAGTCGTGGGCCACGCTGGCCAGCGGTGTCTCCAGCCACGCTGGCTCGAAGCGTCCCGCACGTTTTCCCAGCCAGTCCTGGCCACTGCCGTCTTTCCTGGCCTCGGGAATGACTGGCAGACGGTGATGAGTGACAATCAGCCAGCCAATCGCGGCGGCCATCGGCGCTCGCGCGGTGAGGTTGCGGAACGGATGGCGTTCGATATTCTCATCCACACCGTCGCGCAGATAACGCCCTGGTGCCGTCCAATCTGCTTCGTCGCCCTCATCCGTACCGGCTAGTCGCGCAAGCCAGCTTGCGTCGTCGTCACCGTCGACGAAAGCGAGAAACAGGCGCAGCGAAACCCATTCGTGGCGATACAGATTCTTCTCCGTGCGTTTGCCTTCAAGCCGTTCCTGAAATGCCACGCTGGCTTTGCCAAGGTCGTGCAGCAGCGCGGCCAGTTGTGCCAGCAGGCGGATATCCTGCGCGGTATGCCAATCGTTCTCGTCGCCTGCGCGCAACACGTTGCGCGCGGTCGTGTTGGTCGGCACTGCACCTTCGGCATTGAAACGACGCGCGTCACCCACGATCCACAGCAATTCGCTGTGGTCACGGCCGCGAATCCAGTGGCAGGCCACCGCCGTGTTTTTGCGCGCGGTCTTGCGCAACAGTTTGCGCAGGGTATCCAGGCCGGCCTGGGTGATGGCGGTTTGCCACGTGCGGTCGCCCCGGCGTTCGGCGAACTGGTCAAGAATACGGCGCGTTTCCGTGAGTGCGCGCTTGTCGCATTGGCTGACCAGCAACACGTTCAATGTGCCGGCTCCGAGAGATTTCCAACCTTTGCCGCCGTATCCGTGGCCACGGCCTGGAGTGTGTCGATCATGAAATCCAGTGCTTCACTGCGCGTCAGCGCTTCGATACAGTTGTGCCGAAAGCTTTGCTCGTCATCACCATGCATTGCCGAGTTGAATGCCTGCGGGAGGATGTGGGCGTCCTTCACCAGATCCGCTACATCAAACACCAGGCCTCCCCGACGCGTTTTACCGTGCAGGACGGCGAGTCCGTGCGGCAAACCGAGCACCCACGTGGCCGTCGCGCCCAGGCCATAGGCGAGATAGTTGCCATGATCGAGAAAGCGGTTGGCGGGATCGCTCCCCATTCCACGCTTGGCACGCGTGAAGTCGCCATAGCCGACCGTGTCGACCGCCAGCTTGAACAGCGCTTTGGTAAGCCGCGCTTCTTCGGTCAACAGGCCGACGTTGTCAGGTGCCAAGTCGATTTGTGCGTGCGTGCGAGCCAGCAATTCGGCGAGGCGCGCGGCGTCAACGGCAAAGCCGGCATCACGCAGTGCCTGGTGTTGCCATTGTTCGCCTATGCGTGTGGCGCGGGCGTGCTGAAATGCCTTGGCTGCAGCGAGGCGCAGGTTGTCATCAAACCAGAACCGCACCCACGCCTGCAGATATTCGGTGGGACGATATTCGCTTTGCGGTGAAAACCATGCAACCTCGATATCCACTTCGTTGGCACTGAACAACGGCGTGCCGCCACCGCCGCAAAAGCCAACCAGTACGCCTGCCTTGGCCAATTCACGCATGGCCGCTTGGGTAATCGACGTCCCGGTTCCCAACAGCACCGTTGTGGTATTGGCGATGGGAATGTTCCAGTACGCCGACTGCTTGCCTTGGTCGGTGACGTATTCGACTCGTCCGCCGTTGACCAAGACGCGACAGTGTTCCAGGTAGTAAATGTTGGCGCGTTTGGAATGCAGGATGGTTTTAAGGTCAGTCGGACCCAGTTCATCCATGGTTTTCCCCTCAGCCCGGTTTTCAAAGCTCCGTCAGTCGCATGCGAGTCTGATCAGGAACGGAATCCCCTACATAATGCCAGTGTACGCAGAGGAGTCTCATGCGGTGAGATTGGGGGGCCGCGTGACATGATCACGGCGAAGATTCGGTGTAGGCTTCCACCCTTTAGCACGGTTACTTGCCATGCCACGTTG
>CAYOEF010000153.1:0-6795 GCA_964402805.1 uncultured Rhodanobacteraceae bacterium
ATGGTAGTGTGGCACTAGCCCATGCGAGAGTAGGTCACCGCCAGGATTCAACAACCGAAGCCCCGCCGGCACCCGCCGCGGGGCTTCGCTTTGTGTGGCATGCCACCGGCCTCCCGCGACAGCCCCGGCTCGCCCCGCGTGGTCAGCCGCGCGGCAACGCGTACCCGAACTGCGCGCCGAACTCCGCCGCAAACTCCGCATAGGTGAAATGCTGGTTCTGGGTCCCCGGCTGCGCGACCTTGAGGGCGCCCATCAGCGACGCCATGCGGCCGCAGGTCGGCAGGTCGAAACCGCGCACGAGCCCATGGATCAAGCCGGCACGGTAGGCGTCGCCGCAGCCCGTGGGATCCGTCACCCGCTTCTCCTGAGCCGGCGGAATGTGCATCGTTTCCGATGGCGTATGAATGGTCGATCCTTTCGGCCCTTGCGTCGTGATGTAGGCGTCGACCTTGCTCGCGATGGTGGCGGCGTCCCATCCCGTGCGCTGCTGCAGCAGGTTGGATTCGTAATCGTTGGTGATGACGTAGTCGGCGCGTTCGATGAAGTCGCGGAATTCCTCACCCGTGAACAGGGGCATGGCCTGGCCGGGGTCGAAGATGAACGGGATGCCCCTGTCTCTGAACTCGCTGGCGTGTTGCAACATGGCCTCGCGGCTGTCCGGTGCGACGATGCCGAAGGTCGCATCGGGCACATCGGCCACGTGGAACTCGTGACTGCGCAGCATCGCGCCAGGGTGGAATGCCGTGATCTGGTTGTTGTCCAGGTCCGTCGTCATGAACGCCTGGGCCGTAAAACAGTCGGGCAGCTCATGCACCTGGTCCATCCGTATGCCGTGTTTCGTGAGCCAGGCGGCGTACGGCGCGAAGTCCTTTCCCACGGTTGCCATGGGTATCGGATCGTTGCCCAGAAGCTTGAGATTGTAGGCAATGTTGCCGGCGCAACCGCCGAATTCACGCCGCATTTCCGGTACGAGGAACGACACGTTGAGGATGTGCACCTTGTCTGGAAGGATGTGATTCTTGAATTGGTCGGGAAATACCATGATCGTGTCGAACGCCATCGACCCGCAAACCAGCACTGACATCAAGGGAAGCTCCTGCATGGGCGGCCGGTAAGCGTGCAGGCGTGCATGGCGGGCCGCGTCGAAACGCCCATGGTACCGGTGTCGGGTCGCGCATGCGACTGTGGCGGCGCGTGTGCCTGAATCGACGGCAGGACGCGGATCGGCCTTTGGCGCCGGCCCGGGAAAAGCGGATCAATGACGAGGCCAAAACAGGCTGCGTTGGTTGGCCAATCGTTCCATCCGAGGTGTGCGGTGCGCTTGAAACGCCCGGCCACGCGTGCCACGATCATGCCGGATCTCGTCGGGACCACGGACGTGGCGTACGCTAACCGTCCGGCTCCCCGGGGGCTTTCCGTGCTTGTATTACCTTGTCCCGCAACACCCCGGTCGCTGTTGCGTATGCAAGGGGTAATGGCTAGACTGACGCGTTCCTTTGCCCCGTCCGACTCGACGATAACGACGCCATGTTCAAGAAGTTTCGCGGGCTTTTTTCCAACGATGTGTCTATCGACCTTGGAACCGCCAACACGCTGATTTATGTGCGTGGTCAGGGCATTGTGCTCAATGAGCCCTCAGTCGTCGCCATCCGCCAGGAGCGTGGTCCGGGCGGGCCCCGTTCGGTGGCCGCGGTCGGGGCCGACGCCAAGCGCATGCTCGGGCGTACGCCCGGCAACATTGCCACCATACGACCCATGAAGGACGGCGTGATCGCCGACTTCACCATGACCGAGGCGATGCTCCAGCACTTCATCAAGCAAGTGCACAAGTCACGCGTGCTGCGCCCCAGTCCCCGGGTGCTGGTATGCGTGCCATGCGGCTCGACGCAGGTCGAGCGCCGCGCCATCAAGGAGTCTGCCGAGGGTGCCGGGGCGCGTGACGTGTTTCTGATCGAGGAGCCCATGGCGGCCGCGATCGGTGCCGGCATCCCCGTGCATGAGGCCCGTGGCTCGATGGTGCTGGACATCGGCGGGGGCACCTCCGAGGTTGCGGTCATTTCGCTCAACGGGGTGGTGTACTCGCAGTCCGTGCGTGTGGGTGGCGATCGCTTTGACGAGGCCATCATCAACTATGTACGCCGCAACCACGGCACGTTGATCGGTGATTCCACGGCCGAGCGCATCAAGTTGGCGATCGGCTGCGCGTACCCGCAGGAAGAGGTGCGCGAGATCGAAATATCGGGGCGCAACCTGGCTGAAGGCGTGCCGCGCATGTTCACAATCAATTCCAACGAAGTGCTCGAGGCCCTGCACGAACCGTTGTCCGGGATTGCCACGGCGGTAAAGGCGGCGCTGGAGCAAACGCCTCCGGAATTGTGTTCGGACGTGGCCGAGCGCGGTATCGTATTGACCGGTGGCGGCGCACTGTTGCGCGACCTGGATCGTCTGGTGTCAGAGGAGACGGGCCTGTACGTGCAGGTGGCCGACGATCCGCTGACCTGCGTGGCACGCGGTGGTGGCAAGGCCCTCGAAATGATCGACCGCCACGGCAACGACTTTTTCGCCGGCGAGTGACCCGGCGCCCCGACGTTTGCGTCGAGGCAATCAGGGCGGTACGCCACATCACCGGGTGGCGTATGACTGGCGGTACGGAACCGCGCGGCGGCGCGGCGGAACGGGCATGGCGCTGACACGCGAGGGAAACTCGACACGGTCTTCAACCTCCATGGGCGATACATTTCGCCTGGTTGCGTATCTGGCCCTGGCAGCGGTGTTGATGGTCGTCGATTTTCGCGGCCATTGGCTCACGCGTGCGCGTTACGCTGCCGCCGTCGTGGTGCAACCGTTGTACGAATTCGCGGCACTGCCGTCGGAAACCGTCGATGCGGTGCGCGTGGCCTTCGCCAGTCGCCACCACCTGACCCGTGAAAACCAGCGGCTGCGCCAGGATCTGTTGCTCGCCCACGCCCAGATCAACCGCATGTCCGCCCTGGTCAGGCAAAACCACAAGCTGAGGCAATTGCTGGATACGCGACGCTCGCTGCGGATGGGCGTGCAACTGGCACACTTGATTGATGTCGACCTTGGACCTTACCGGCATCGGATCATGCTCAATGTCGGTGCCCGGCAGGGTGTGGCGACCGGCCAGGTGGTGATCGATGCGGGCGGTGTCATGGGCCAGGTCGTCGAGGTACTGCCCGACACCTGCATCGTCATGCTCGTCACCGATCCGGATGCCGCCGTACCCGTCGTCATCGAGCGTACCGGATTGCGTACGGTGGCTTACGGATCACGGGCCGGCGGTGTGTTGCGGTTGCCCAACATCCCGGTTTCGGCGGATGTGCGTGTGGGTGACGAACTGCTGACGTCGGGTCTGGGGGGCGCCTATCCGGGGGGATTCCCGGTCGGGAAAATCGAATCCGTGGCGCCCGATGCGGCAGGCATGTTCCTGACCGCCAGGGTGCAGCCGGCCGCGCAATTGAACCGCAGCCGCTACGTACTCGTGCTGCGCACGCTGGCACCACCCATCGGGCCGCCGGGAGTGGCGCCTGCGGTAGGGCCCCCGGCCTCCCTCGCGGCACAGGGCGCGAATGGCGCCGGGGTGGGGTCATGAAGCGCCGTCGCCTGCTTGCATTCCTGTTCGGCTTCAGTTTGCTCGCATCGCTGCTGCTGCTGTTGCTGCCGCTGCCGGCGGCCCTGGAGCCGCTGCGGCCGTATTGGCCCATCCTGGTGCTCGTGTTCTGGACGCTCGAGGCTCCCGAACGCATGCCGATGGGCCTGGCGTTTGCGCTCGGACTGGCGGCGGACGTGTTGAACGGCATACTGCTGGGTGACCAGGCGCTGCGCCTGACGGTCGTCGTCTTCCTGGTCGCCAAATTCCGTCCGCGGTTGCGTTTTTTTCCCATGTGGCAGCAAACGCTCGCGGTACTTGCCTTGCTCTTCAACGATCGGATCCTGGCGCTGCTGATCCGCCTTTTGGCGGGTCAATCGATGCCGCCCGCGATGTTCTGGGTGGCGCCGCTCGTGGGGGCGGCGTTCTGGCCGTTCGTGTTCCTGCTGCTCGATGACCTCTACGCCCGCTGGCGCGTACGCAACACATGACCAGGCGGCGGCAACGCTTGAAGAATGTACGCGCCGAGGCGATGTTGTTTCGGCGCCGTGCGATGGTCAGCATCGTGCTGGTGCTGGTGTGCTTGCTGGGGCTGAGCGGCCGCTTTTTCTGGCTGCAGGTCGTGCAATACGGCGAGTTCTCCACGCGTTCGCGCGCCAACCGCGTGCATGTGCGTGTGCTGCCACCACCCCGTGGCCTCGTCTACGATCGCGATGGGCGCCTGCTGGCGGGGAATGTGCCGGCCTATCGACTGGACGTCGTGCCCCAACAAGTAGGCGACATGGACGCCATGCTCGATCGGCTTCGACACATCGTGCCGTTGAGCGATGCGCAGTTGAGCGAGTTCCACAAGCGTCTGAAGCAGTATCGGCCGTTTCAAAGGGTCCCGCTGAAGCTGCAGCTCACGGAGGACGAGATCGACCGCTTCGAGGTCAACCGATGGCGATTCCCCGGCGTCGACGTGGTGCCCTACCTCAAGCGCTATTACCCGTGGGGTGCGGCATTCGCACACGTCCTGGGCTACGTCGGGCGGATCACGGCCCAGGAACTGTCTTCCGTTGACGCGCAGCGGTATGAAGGGACCCAGTATTTTGGCAAGACCGGCATCGAGCGCCATTACGAGAGCCTGCTGCACGGCGAACCCGGCTATGAAGTGGACGAAGTGAACGTGCATCAGCGGGTGATCGGCAAGCTCAGCGTGCATCCGCCGACGCCCGGCAAGACCCTGTACCTGACGCTCGACGCCCGCCTGCAGGAAGCCGCCGTGCAGGCACTCGACGGCCGGGCCGGTGCGGTGGTGGCCATCGATCCGCGCAACGGGCAGGTGTTGGCCATGGTCAGTGAACCGAGTTTTGATCCAAACCTGTTCGTCAACGGCATCAGCCAGCAGGACTATTCCGCGTTGCTGCATGATCCCGGCCAGCCATTGCTGCACCGTGCACTGCGCGGGCGCTATCCACCAGGGTCCACAGTGAAGCCGTTTCTGGCGCTCGGCGGGCTGGAGATGGGCATCCGAACGCCCCAGGATACCGTCGTGTCGACGGGCGTGTGGTACATACCCGGGCAATCACGCGGCTATCGCGATGACCGGCGTTGGGGCTTCGGACGGGTCGACATGGTCGAGGCCATATCCAAATCCGTAAACACCTACTTCTACCAACTTGCCTACGACATGGGGATCGATCGCCTGAGCCATTGGATGGCGAAGTTCGGGTTTGGCCGGCCGACCGGTATCGATCTCGACGGCGAGGGCGCGGGCGTCCTGCCGTCGCGACAGTGGAAGCGTGCCCATCGCAGTCAACCGTGGTATCCGGGGGAGACCGTTCTTGCCGGTATCGGACAGGGTTACTGGGTGGTGACGCCCTTGCAGTTGGCGCATGCCGTCGCGATTCTTGCCGACCGTGGCGTGCCGCATCGTCCGCATCTCCTTCTCGCGACGCGCGCGGGCGTGGAAGCGCCGGAGGTGGCGGCGCCGGCGATACCGCCCGGCAAGGACATCGTCAAGAACATGGCTGACTGGAAGACGGTCTTCAAGGGCATGCTGCAAGTCGTCTATGGCGGGCCAGGCAGCACGGCACGCGGCCTCGGCGACGGCTTTCCGTATCTGATAGCCGGCAAGACCGGCACCGCCGAACGTTATTCGCGTACCACCGCGGCCTATACCGGCCATCAAAGCGACAGCGAGCTTGCACGACAGCATCGTGCGCTGTTCATCTGTTTCACGCCGGCCAAATCACCCAAGATCGCCGTTGCGGTCGTGGTCGACCATGGCGACTGGGGCGGGAGTACGGCTGCCCCGATCGCGCGTGCCGTACTGAACGCGTGGGCGCGCGAGCATGACGCGCCCATTGGCAAGGCCGACACCGCACGCCAGGTGGCGCCATGAGCATCGTTGGTGCCTTCATGGCCCGCTCCCGGCGCCTGTTGTCACGCATGTGGCATCGCCCCCGGCTGGACCTGCCGTTGCTCGCGGCGCTGGTGCTGCTGATGTTGGCGGGACTATTGATACTCTACAGCGCCGGCAGTGGGGATCTTTCGCTGGTCGGGGGCCAGGCGGTCAAGTTTGCGATCGGCATGCTGCTGTTGCTGGTCATTTCGCACGTGCCCCCGGCGACGCTACGCGTGTGGACGCCCTGGTTGTATGCCTTCAGCGTCCTGCTGCTGGTCATCGTGTTCGCAATCGGTGAAGGCGAGGGCGCGACGCGCTGGCTGGACCTGGGTGTGGTGCGGTTTCAGCCATCCGAACTCCTGAAGTTGACGATGCCGATGATGGTGGCCTGGTACCTGCATCCACGACGTCTTCCGCCATCCTGGAAAGATATTTTCATGGTCGGCATCCTGATTGCCATTCCGGTTGCCCTGATTGCCGAGGAGCCGGATCTGGGCACCGCCGTCCTGGTGGTTGCAGCGGGCGCGTTCGGACTATTCCTGGCCGGCATGCAGTGGCGTCGCATTGGTATCCTGGTGGCGCTGGCGGCCGCGGCGGCGCCGGCGGGCTGGTATTTCCTGCACGACTACCAGCGCGAGCGCGTGCTGACCTTCCTCAACCCCGCATCGGATCCGCTGGGAGCGGGCTGGAACATCATCCAGTCCAAGATCGCCGTGGGTTCCGGCGGCCTTTTCGGCAAGGGCTTCCTGCACAGTACCCAATCGCAATTGCAGTTCCTTCCCGAACATACCACCGA
>CAYOEF010000154.1:0-6776 GCA_964402805.1 uncultured Rhodanobacteraceae bacterium
TGTTCATCGAACCACGCCAGCAACCGGGGTGCGATCATGGTGTGGTCGGCGCCGTGCCGGTGGCGCCCGTGCTCGACGGCGCGGCGGGGACGGCGCTGCCGCTGCGCAGTTGCAGTCCTTCGATGTGGAGATCGCCGAAATCCAGCTTGGTGGCGGTAACCACGCCATCCAGCGGCGGCAGTGGCAGTGCGGTTCGGGTACCCGGATTGCTGATCGTGCCCCACCATGTGGCAAGGCGCGCAGGCGGCATGGCCAGGTCGACGTCGGCACCGGGGCCGCTCAACTTGAGGTGCACCAGCGGGGTGTCGCCGCCGGCCGCAGGCGCCATGTCGAGCCCGGTTTGATAGGTTCGCCCGCTGGGCAGGCGTGCCGTCCCCTTGAGCGCCAGGTGGACGTTCATGCCGCCCTTCCACAGTATTTTGCCGGACATGTTCACGATACCGTCCTTGCCAACGCCGGCCCGGATGTGGACGTGCTCGAACTGGATCGTGCCAGGCTGCTCGCGCGGCGTCGCCAGCGCGGTCAGTTCGAATGGCCCCTCGTGTGTATTGGCGGTGATGCGAAGCTGGAAGATGCGTCCCGGCATGAGTGGCCCGGTGGTCAGGTTGAGGTTGTCCAGGACCAGTCGGCCATTGTTCACCAGCGAGCCGTTGTTGACGTAGATGCCGATGTTGACCCGCGGCAATTCCACTTTCTTGCCCTGCCGGGGTTGCTGCAGGTCAAGGGTTTGCTCCAGTTGGCTCAGATGCAGGCGTGGCGCATCGAGCTCGAGCCGCGTGACGTTGATGGGGCCACCGAGCAACGCGCGCCACGGCAATACGACCCGTGTGCGGGCGGCCACCAGCACCGGCCGGTTGTCGGCGGACAACGTGAGGCTGTGCAACACGACGGCGGGCTGTGGCCAAAGCGTGGAATCGGGTGGTGCCCCCATCACCAGCGTCATGCCTGCCTTGCTGGCTTCGGCTTGCAGCATGTGCGTGATGCGCTGCGGTTGTGACAGGAAGTAAATGGCGATCCCGGCCGCCAGCACCAGCGCCAGGAGCGTGGCCGCCGCGGTCAGCAATATCAGTCGGGAACGTCTGCGTATCGTTGCCATGATTGACCGATCGTAAGCAGTCAGGCCGCGTGCACGGCATGTGCGGGCGCGCGCGGTTGGTGTCGGTTCACCTTGCCCCCGCGGGGGAGACTGTCCGTATCGGGGTCAGTCACGGGGTAGGGCGCCGTTTCCCGCGCCGGTCGCCGGGGTCATGTCGGGCAACAGCCCGTCAACGAAGGCGCGTGCGTCGAATGGCCTCAGATCGTCAATGCCTTCCCCGAGGCCCACGAACCGTATCGGCAGCTTGAACTCCTGCGCCAGCGCGAAGACCACGCCTCCCTTGGCGGTGCCATCGAGCTTGGTCACCACCAGGCCGGTGACCCCGGCACTGGAATGGAACTGGCGCAGCTGGCTGATCGCGTTCTGGCCGGTGTTGCCGTCAATGACCATCAGCACTTCGTGTGGTGCCTGCGGGTCGATCTTGCCCATCACGCGGATGACCTTGGCCAACTCGTCCATGAGGCCGGATTGGGTGTGCAGGCGCCCGGCGGTGTCGGCGATGAGGATGTCGCTCCCGTGCGCGCGTGCCGCGTCCAGCGCATCGTAGATGACACTGGCCGAGTCGGCGCCCTGGCCCTGGGCGATGACCGGCACGCCGTTGCGCTGGCCCCATGCCTGCAACTGCTCGACCGCGGCGGCGCGAAAGGTATCGCCTGCCGCGAGGGTGACGGCGAGCCCTTGTTGCCGGTAGCGGTGTGCGAGCTTGCCGATGGTCGTGGTCTTTCCAACCCCGTTGACGCCGACCACCAGCAGCACGAACGGCCTGTGCATATCCACGTCCAGCGGTTGCTCGACGTGCCGGATACGCGCCAGCAACTCCCCGCGCAGTGCCTCCACGAGGGCCTGGCTGTCGGCAAACTCACGCTTGTGTGCGCGTGCCCGCAGGGACTCCACCAGTTCCATGCTGGTGGCGACGCCCACGTCCGCCGTGATGAGCGTCGTCTCCAGTTCATCCAGCAGTGTGTCGTCCAGTTTGGGGTTGCGTGCGAACAGGGACGACAGGCCGCGCGCGAATCCGCTGCCGGCGAGGCGGCTCCGCCAGCGGCCGCGGGCTTCGCCGGTTGCCGAAGCCTCTGCCACGGGCGTATCCGCAATCGCTTCTTCCGCCGTGTCGGGCGTCACCGCGGCAGGCGCCTTGCCATCGGGCGCGGCAGCCCCCGCCGTTTGCGGTTGCGCGACTTCCGGCACCGGCGGCGGATTGCCGGATGCCACATCGGCCTGGGCGCCGCTATCCTTGTCCGCGTCCTTCTTCTTCCAGAACTTGAGCATGCAAAACCTGTCGCGCGCCAATGCAGGGGCCATGCTAGCACTGGCTCCGCCGGTTTTCGTACCGGCACGTGGCGGGGAACAGCGATGGCCAAGGTGACCGCACGCGGTATGCCCGGTCGCGTGCGCATCGTCGCCGGCATGCTGCGCGGTTCCGTGCTGGCGGTCCCCGAGGTGCCCGGTCTGCGGCCCACGCCCGCGCGGGTGCGTGAAACACTGTTCAACTGGTTGCGGGCAATCGTGCCGGGGGCAAGCTGCCTGGACATGTTCGCCGGCAGTGGTGCGCTGGGTATCGAAGCACTTTCGCGCGGCGCGGCGCGGGTCTGCTTCATCGAGCGTGACCGGCACCTGGCCGCGGCGCTGCGTGCCAACCTCGAACGGCTGGGGCAGCCTGTGGACGTGCACTGCGGGGATGCCCTGGCCCTGCTGGAGCATGCGCCTCCGGCTGCCATGGACGTCGTGTTCGTGGATCCGCCGTTTGCGCGTGAGCTGTGGGATGCCGCGGCTGCGCGACTGGAAAGCCGTGGCTGGCTTGCGCCGCGCGCGTGGATCTACGTGGAGATGCCGGTCGGCATGGCGTTCGCGCCGCCGCCAACGTGGGAACTTTACCGGGGCACCCGAGCCGGCAACGTGGCGTGCGCGGTGTATCGCCGCCAGGCCGCGCATTCGGTAAGCTGGATGGACCCGGATTGAACAGGTCGCCGGCACGCCGCGGTCGGCCGCGCCGGGCCCGCGCGCCGCGCTGACATGGCGCAAGCCGTGCGCATCGAGGTATTCCGTTGCGCGGGCCGATACAATCGGGGCTTATGGATTGATTCAGCGACGACAGGATCCTTCATGGCGGACAAATCCCCCGGTGCAACACGGGTGGCGGTTTACCCCGGCACCTTCGACCCCATTACCAACGGTCATACCGATCTGGTGGCGCGCGCCGCGCCGTTGTTCGACCGCGTGGTCGTGGCGGTGGCCAAAAGCACCGGCAAGGGCCCGTGCTTCAGCCTGGACGATCGCGTCGCGCTGGCGCGGATGGCGCTAAGTGCGCTGCCGAACGTGGAGGTGCGCGGGTTTGACTCGCTGCTGGCGCAACTGGTGCACGAGATCGGCGCCCGCGTGGTGTTGCGTGGCCTGCGTGCGGTGTCCGACTTCGAGTACGAGTTCCAGCTTGCCAGCATGAACCGGCATCTGATGCCCGAAGCCGAGACCTTGTTCCTGACGCCCTCCGAGCAGTACTTCTTTCTTTCCTCCTCGCTGGTGCGCGAGATCGCCTATCTGGGTGGGGACGTGTCCGATTTCGTGCATCCGGCGGTCTTGCGCGCCATGCGCGAGCGGTGGTCGAACGTGGCGGACGGTGGCGATCCGTGACGCTGCGCGCCCGATGCACGTGTCGCGGGTGCGGATCGCGGTGCCATGGCCGCGCTTGAGTTCGATATCCTCGGCGTTTGTGGCGCCGCGCGCCTGGGGCGTCTGCACCTGGCGCACGGCGTGGTCGACACGCCCTGTTTCATGCCCGTGGGAACGTACGGCACGGTCAAGGCGATGACGCCTCGTGATCTCGCGGATGTCGGCGCGCAGATCATCCTGGGCAACACATTCCACTTGTTCCTGCGACCGGGACTGGACGTGATCGGCCGCTTCGGCGGCCTGCACCGGTTCATCGGCTGGGCCGGCCCCATCCTGACCGATTCGGGCGGATTCCAGGTGTTTTCACTGGCGCGGCGTCGCAAATTGACCGAAGAGGGCGTCACGTTTGCCTCGCCGGTGGACGGGGCCAGGGTGTTCCTGTCGCCGGAAGAATCGATGCGCATCCAGCGTGTGCTCGATTCGGACATCGTCATGGCCTTCGACGAATGCACGCCCTATGAAGTCGACGGTCGCCTGACCGATGCGGCGGAGGTCGAACGTTCGATGCAGTTGTCGATGCGCTGGGCGGAGCGTTCGCGGCGTGCGTTCGACGCGTTGCGCAATCCCAATGCCTTGTTCGGCATCATGCAGGGTGGCGTCAACGAGGAGGCGCGCGAGCGCTCGGCGCGGTGTCTGGTCGAGATCGGCTTTGACGGCTACGCCCTGGGCGGGCTTGCCGTTGGTGAGCCCGAGGATGCGCGCAACCACACCCTGGATGTCGCCGTGCCCATGCTGCCCGATGGGCGGCCACGGTACCTGATGGGCGTGGGCCGGCCCGAGGACATCGTCGCGGCCGTGTGTCGTGGCGTGGACATGTTCGATTGCGTCATGCCCACGCGCAACGCCCGCAATGGTTTCCTGTTCACCGATGCGGGAACACTGCGCATCCGCAATGCGCGTTATGCCGATGACACGGGTGTCATCGAAGAGGGGTGCGACTGCTACACCTGCAGCCACGGATTCAGCCGCGCGTACCTGCGCCACCTAGACCGCTGCCGCGAGATGCTGGGCCCGCAACTGGCCACCTTGCACAACCTGCGCTACTACCAGCGCCTGATGGAGGGCCTGCGCGAGGCCATCCGTGCCGCGCGGCTGGACGATTTCGTCGCGACGTTCCATGCCCGGCGGGCTGGGGCGCGTATCGTCTGAACGGGGCACCGGCACCTCGTTCGACGTGCGGTCGCGGGCAATGCGGGCACGGTACGCCGTGCCCCTACACCGCGTGGTTGAGGCTGCAAATCACGTCACACCCCATTTCGTAGGGGCACGGCGTGCCGTGCCCATCCCACGGCGTGCCGTGCCCATCCCACGGCGTGCCGTGCCCATCCCATGGCGTGCCGTGCCCTCGGACAGGCGGTTTGTGCGTGGCGCTGCAATGCCGGGAACGCTCATGGCATAATTGGCAGCCTTTATCCGCAGCGTGCCATTGCACGTGCCGCAACCATACCCATCCGGAGCCCACATGCACCTGCCCATCCTTCACGCCGCTGCCGCTGGAGCCAGTACGCCACCCGCCGGTGGTGGTATTTCCTTCTTCGTCATCATCATCGTCATGTTCGTGCTCATGTACTTCATGATGATCCGGCCGCAGCAGAAGCGGCAAAAGCAGCACAAGGCGATGGTCGCGGCCCTGGCCAAGGGCGACGAGGTGATTTCCAACGGCGGCGTTGCCGGCCGCATCGACGCGCTGGGCGAATCGTTCGTGACGGTCGAGATCGCCGACGGCGTGAAGATCAAATTGCAACGCACGGCCATTGCGCAGGTATTGCCCAAGGGTACGTTGAAATCGGCGTGAACCAAGCTGCCTGTGCGCCAGGGACCGCAGGCGGGTTGCCGTGGCGGCCGCGACATGAATGGATGTGATGCATGAGTGATTTTCCCCGCTGGAGATACGTGCTGGTCATCGTGGTGCTGGCACTGGGCGTCCTTTATGCGGTGCCGAACCTGTTCCAGCGGGAGCCGGCAGTGCAGATTTCCGCCAACCGCGGTGCCACGGTCGACCAGGCGCTGGAGACACGCGTACGCAATACCCTGCTGGAACACAAGATCCCGTTCCAGAGCGTGGCCCTGAACGAAAAATCCCATCTCCTGCTGGCGCGTTTTTCCAATACCAACGTCCAGCTCCAGGCCTCCGATACGCTGAGGAAAGCGCTGGGTGACAATTACGTCGTCGCGCTGAACCTGGCTTCCACCGTGCCGGCGTGGATGCAGGGCATTCATGCCAACGCGATGCGTCTTGGCCTCGACTTGCAGGGCGGCGTGCACTTCCTGATGGAAGTGGATGAACAGGCCGTGCGTGAAAAGCACGAAACCGCCTATGTCGGGAATATCCGCTCGACGCTGCGCCAGCATGACATTCGTTATGTCAACGTGGGACCCGCGTCCGATGGCGTGGGAGCACAGGTCGTGCTGCGTTCCAGCGCCGACCGTGACAAGGCCGCCTCGTTGATCGGTTCCGGCTTTCCGGACCTGCGCATAACCGATGGCAGCAGCGCCGACGGGCATTATGTGCTCCAGGCGCGCCTGTCGGAAAACAAGCTGATCGAAATCCAGCAGCAGGCCGTGGCCCAAAACGTGCAGACCCTGCGCAACCGCATCAATGAACTGGGTGTCTCCGAGCCGTTGATCCAGCAGCAGGGACAAAGTCACATCGTGGTCGACCTGGCTGGCGTGCAGGATACGGCCGAGGCCAAGCGCATGCTCGGCGCCACGGCCACCCTGGAATACCGCGCCGGCTATGGCACGCCGCAGCAGGCGGCGACTGCGGCCAAGACCGGGATCGTGCCGCCCGAGGCGCGCCTGTATTACGGACGTGATGGACGGCCCTATCTCCTGAGCAAGAAGGTGATTGCGACCGGCGACCAGCTCGTCAGTGCGACCTCGGGCATCGACCAGCGCACCGGGACCCCGGAAGTGTCCGTGACGCTCAATTCGGTCGCCGCCAAGCGCATGTTCGATTTCACCTCGGCCAACGTCGGCAAGCCGATGGCCGTGGTGTACAAGGAAACCATCC
>CAYOEF010000155.1:0-6770 GCA_964402805.1 uncultured Rhodanobacteraceae bacterium
ATGAACGCGCCAATCGCAAGTCCCGCCAATATCGCGCCGTACCACCTCGCGCCATCTTCTCGCGCCGTCCCTCGCCAAAGCGGCGCCAACACCACGACCCCGGCAATGTCGAGCAGCATGACGGGACCCTTGGCGAGAATGCCAAAGCCAATCGCCGCGCCGAGTCCGATGGTCCCGCGTACGCGACGGCCCTGATCAATGCTCAGCATGGCATGTAGCGCGGCCAGCACCGAGAGCGTCAGCAGCAAGTCGAACATGATCGTGACGGCGTATGTGAGCAGCGCTAGGCTTCCCGCAAGCAGCCACATGGCGGCATCGCTCTGGCGTGCCGAAAGGCCCAGGCGCACGGCCAGCCGGCGCAGGCTCAACAGCACGCACGCGGATATGGCGAGCGCCCCGACGCGCGCCACCCACGTGTATACTCCGAACAACGTCCAGCCACCGGCGATGAGCCAAAAGAGCAAGGGTGGCTTGTCGGAGTACCACGTCCCGTTGACCATCGGTACGAGCCATTGTCCGGACCGATACATGTCCCATGCCGTCGTAAGATAACGCGTCTCATCAATGGGAATAGGCGGGAAAAGAACCGCCAGCGGCAGCAACAGTGCGCACCACAAGCACAGCCACAGCCATTGCCGCGAAGTGTCCATTTCAAGACCGGCATGAACGGGAAGCGGTCCCGCGGAAGACATGGGCACGGTCCGGTCCTGCAGTTTCGAGCAGCGGCGAGAACCGATGTCACCGGTGCGAATATCTGCAGATAGCGTCACGATTGGGGCAGGAACAGGAAATTGGTGGATATTTACGGCGTGCAGCGTCCGCGCAGTTCCGATCCCGAGCGCGAAACGTGCGTCATGCGGGACCGGGAAGGCACATCGGTATTGCAAACGCCCTGCACGCGTGCCCGCCGAAAGCACGTTTCCGCCAGGACGCCCAGGTGGATCCACGTTACGTGCGCTTACTTAGCCTGGCATTAGGCCGTTCCATCGCACATATCAAAATAGCCGCTCGTTGTGTTCAACTGTCGCGGCTGCGCGCAAGGGCCGTCCGTTTTGAGACCGACGGCTGATTGGCTGTCGCACGACATACCTTCCGAGCCTGAACCCAGTCGCGGGCAATTCCCACGGCGTCCGAATGCCTGAACGGCAACTGGACCGGCGCACGTGCCGCTGATTCCGCTAAGTGACGGCTATGAAAGCCATGTTCCAATCCGCGTGTTCCAATCCGCTGGAATTGCCCGTGCCCGGTGAATGCGAGGCCATATGCCAATGCATCGGGCTTTCGGATGTGCGATACGTGTTTGGCGACGGGGCCATGATCATGTCAAATGCAACACGACCATTTCGCCGCCTGGTGACCCGATGCATCATGCGTGTCCTGTACGGCCAATCGGGAAAATGCCCTGATGCATCCACTCGATTACCTGGCCGGGATATTCATCGAGTGCTTTTGTTGCGCAGCACCCGTACTCTCGGGAACTGCATTCTCCTGACCGCGCTGCTTGGCGAGCTGGAACAACGCTTTCCAGGATGCGAAGTGGACATCATGACGCGCTGCCCCGTCGCTGCACAGGTATACGGAAACCGGTTTTCGGTGGGTCGAATCATCGCCTTGCCACGGCACGAGGCCGGCAGTCCGCTACGCACCCTGCGCGCGTACAGAACCATGCGACGGCGGCGCTACGATCTGGTCATCGACCCGGACCTGCAATCCCAGGGCGCGAGATTGCTGGCATTGCTTGCCAATGCCCGCTTCTCCCTGGGATTTTCCGGCCCACGCAAAAGCGGAGCACTTACCCACATGATCGATGGTTCACGATCGCCGCATCATCAGGCTATGATTCCGGTGTTTCTCCTGCGCCAGGCCCTGGGCGTGGCGGCGAGTGGAAACAACTGGCCATTACTTGATTTGCGCCTGGCTGCGGCGGAAAAGCATGTGGCTCGTATCCAACTGGCAAGAATTGCCGGCAAATCAGCGTTGACGCATCAGTTCATCGGCATATTCGCCAATGCGACCGGCCCCAAAGATGTCGAGCAAGCATGGTGGTTTCAGTTTCTGGGCGTGATAGGCCGCCGTGCGCCGCAATACACGTTGATTGAGATTCTGCCGGCTGACGGGCGATCCAGGCTGGATGCACGATATCCGTGTTTCTACACCAGCGATATCCGCAAACTCGGTGCGTTCATTTCACAATTGGCCGTATTCGTCGGACTCGACAGTGGCGTGATGCACGTTGCAAGCGCAAGCGGTACCCCCACAATCGGGCTTTTCAGTGTAACGGACCCCGACGAGTGGGGGCCTTATGGCCGAAACAGCAGGGCCTTGCGGATCAATACGCAAGACGGCGCGCACGCGGCGGGCGATGTTGTCAACATCCTGTCGAAGATCAATGCCGGCAGCAGCGCCCCCACGGCGGTGGTCGGCGCGTGACGAACGCGATCCACGTCCTTGCGGCAGAGGCCGGCTGGTCATAGTTTGTGATGATCGAACAATTTGTGTCCACCGTTACGGGGCTCGCCGCACACCACAGCATGGTGGCGTATGCACTCGTGGGCCTGTTTGCGGCTGTCGAAACGGTTCCCGTCATTGGTCTGGCCATGCCCGGATCAATGCTGATCGTGGCCATCAGTGCGCTTGTGCCTTATGGATCGCTTCTGATCTGGCCGCTTGTCGTGGCGGCGACGGTCGGTGCCATTATCGGCGATGGCATCGCCTTCTGGCTGGGCCGCCACTTCCAGGATGACATCCTGGCCCTGCGGCCATTCAGAAGGCATCCCCAGCTTGTCGCGCAGGCAAAGGCCCAATTGGGGCGCCATGGCGGCAAGACGGTCATCGTTGCACGATTCATTCCATGGATGCGGGCATTGGTTCCGGTCGTCGCGGGGACGCTTGGCATGCAGCCGTGGCGCTTTTATGCATTCAATATCGCCTCGGCGATAATCTGGGCCCCGATCCACGTATTCATCGGGGCGCTGTTTGGTGCATCGGTGCATCTGGTGGCGGTTACGGCAAGTCAACTTGCCGTACTCCTCGCTCCTGCAGTCATTGCCTTCGGCAGTGCGGCGTGGCTTGCGCGTCGCGTGGTTCTCGGCATTTACCCGCAGGTACCTGGTGCAGGCCAGCGCAAGTTGTCGCATTGGGCAATGGCCCGCAATACGTGGCCAAGATGCCGCCTGCGTGTGTTCGCCAGTATGGAACCCCGCCACTTCCAGATGCTGTGCGTGGCAGCGATATTGCTTGTCGCCTCGTCGTGGTTGTTTTTCGGCCTCTCACACTACGCGATCGGCAATGGCCTGCTGGCCCGCGGCGACGACGCGATTTTCCACTTTTTGCAGGGTTTGTACCCTGCCTACGCGCATCAGGCCATGGTTGCCCTTGCGCGGATGGGAAATCCGGAAGTAACCGTACCCGTGGCGGCGGGGGTACTCGGCTGGCTCCTTTGGCGGCGAGCCGGGAGGGCCGCGCTGTACTGGATCATGATGGCCATCGGCGCAGTCGCCCTGACGATACTGCTCAGTGTCGATACGTCCAACTGGCTGCCGGGAGCGTCGCCGGCATTGGGCGGGACC
Source organism: uncultured Rhodanobacteraceae bacterium (assembly GCA_964402805.1). Lineage (GTDB taxonomy): Bacteria > Pseudomonadota > Gammaproteobacteria > Xanthomonadales > Rhodanobacteraceae > Oleiagrimonas. The sequence continues at coordinate 3,570 of CAYOEF010000155.1, forward strand.
GTACTGCTTTCGCATGGCTGGGGCACGATCGACGTGGCGATGTATGGATTCCTGGGCCTCATGGTGGCGCGCAAGGCGGGGCTGGCACCCCGTCGACGTGTCGTGGTGATCGGTGCCGTGGCGGCATTGATCGCCTTCGTGTCATTGTCGCGGTTGTATTTGGGAACGAGTCCGGCAGCAGCATTGATCAGCGGGGAAGCACTTGGCGCAGCGTGGGTCACCGTGCTCGCCATGCCCTATGTCTGGCGCCGCGCATGACCCGACGCGGTCGCGGACGATCATTGACGCCAACCCGTGTCGAATCGCCGCTGGCCGGGATAGTCCCGCAAATTCGGACAGTGGGATAAATGGATGAGCGGCCTGGCGGCGATCAACCCTGCGATGTGGGTGCCACGGCTATTGCGTGCAGGCACACCCCGACAGATGTCACGTCGGGGTTCTCCGGGTGTCCGTCGTCATCAAAATGAGAAGGAACCTGCCGTAACAAGCTGATATACCGCATCGAAATCAGCATCGGACAGTTGGTCAGGCGATACAGGGCCGATGTGCTTGTGCACCACCGCGCATGCCTTGGCAACGCCGCTGCCAGGGCGGAAGGCGTCCGTGTCGACAAACGCGTGGAACAGGCGTGTAAGTTCCGGCAGGAAAAGCGCGTAGGCATCAGTACCCTGCTCCGGCGCGTTGCCGATCTTGCCGGCCAGCGTACCGAGCGGCCCCTGCCCCATGAATGCGCGGACCGCATCGATCATGTCCTGGCGATGAGCCAGGGCACGTACGGCCGTGTAGAACTCCAGTGCCAGCACGCGGGCCAGTTCGTCCGCCATCGTGAAGACGAGGCCCGTGTCCCGTGCAACCGGTGATTCGCCGGTCACGACGTCGTCGCCATCGGGTTCGGCGTCGACGTCGACGGATTGCACATGTGGCGCGTGTCGCGGCCCGGTGAACGTGAGCGTGAGCATGTTCGCCCCGGCGGCATTTGCCGCATCGACAAGCATGGCCGTGCGCTGCTCGGAAATCGCACCGAGTGCCGGGACGGCAGACCTGACGTAGCCCATGACCAGCGCCAGCGAGATGTCACGGAAATCACATGGCGGACCCGGGTTCGTTCCCCCGTCGGGCGGTGTCCCGCCGAGGTCCGAATTGAGTTCGCTGTCGACGACGCGACACGCCTGCCCTACCGCATCGCGTACCGCGCCGTGCACGCGCGGCGTCCAGAACAGGCTGCTGGTATCGGGCGCCCAGGGTGATCCCTCCCCGGACGCGCGCAGGAACCACGGATGGAAAACCTCGTGCCCCTCCGCCGGCGCAATCCACTCCCATTCGACATTGAGGCGCGGTGCCTGGTGCGCGTGGCCATCGCGGCCTGCGGTTGCCCGTGCACCAAAACGGGGGGCCAGGTGCGGTGGGACGTCCGGGGGCTTGGCGCCGTCCAGCAACTGGCGCATGTGGCACGCTGCCTCACCGCAACCCGTATGTTGCCATCGTGCATTAATATACTTGTCTAGTACATTGTTGTTGATACCAAAAAAATCCACGCCCATGGCAGCGACCATGTCTGCGCTGCGTAGCAGTCGTTGCATGCGGTCGAGCGCCAGGGTGGCCACGGCAAGCATTTGCGTGTGGTCGTCACCGAACGTTACATCCTCGTCGAACGACAGGCTGATCGGTTTGAGGCCCGCGTGTTCCAGCGCCGTGGCGGCAGGCATGCGCTCGCCCTTGAAAAACGCATCGCCCAGGCCAAGCAACGCGGTACCCAGGCGTGACACGGGCGCCACGCCATCACGCGTGCCTTGCGGGACTTTTCGTGGAATAACGGGAACGACGCCGCGATCAAGCATGTCCGCCAGCGCCCCGAGCGTTGCGACGCGTACCCTGGAACGACCACGCAGCAATGCATTGATCCGGATTGCGAGCATCGCGCGGACGACCTCAACCGGCAATGGATCGTCCACGCGCGCGGCGCCCTGCGCCACCGACCCGCGCCGGGAGCCGCCTGGTGCCGCGTCATCGGGAGCATCGGCGATTTCGCTGGCGCGGCGACGGACTTGGCCCAGTGCCGCGCCATCCAGCGCCACCCGTGCGCCGTACGCCACTTTCACGACATCGGGACGGGCCAGGCTGGCACCGTCGAGGATGATTGTTTGCGGGCTGCCCACGGCAAGACTCCTGGTGTGTGTCCCGGATCCACGCATGCGCTGGTCCCGCAGGCGCGGGTGCATCAAAACGCCTGGCAACGCAATCGCACCGCGAACGAATCAGCCCATGGCGTCGGCTTGTTCCAGCTCCACGCGCAAGGATCGGGTCAACTCGCCACGGGCCAGTTCGTACTGTTCATTGCGACGCAGGTCCTTGATCGTCACTATGCCACGTGCCAGTTCATCCTCGCCCTGCATGAGGGCGAAGCGGATACCCGCGCGGTTGGCGTATTTCAGTTGCCTGGCCAGTTTGCTGCCGTCAAGCACGACTTCGGTGGCAATGCCCGCCGCCCGCAAGTCCGTGGCGAGCGCAAGGTTCGCGGCCAATTGGCTGGAATCCATCTGTGTGACCAGTGCATCCACGGTACTCCCCTTGCCGGCTTCGATCAGCCCCGCTTCGCGAAGCTGCCAATAAAGCCGCGTGGCACCGATGGAAATACCCACCCCCGGCAACGTGGATTTGGTGTACTGGCTGGCCAGGTTGTCATAGCGGCCACCGGAACAGATGGAACCGATCTCGGGATGCGCATCCAGCGTGGTCTCGTAGACCATGCCGGTGTAGTAATCGAGGCCGCGGGCGATGGAAAGATTGAGTGCAAAGGCTGAATCCGGCACGCCGAAATCGTGGACCAACTGCAATACGTCCTTGAGCTCGGCGCGTCCCTGTTCAAAGGTGTCACTGCCCGGCGCCAGCGCGTCGAGCTTGTCGAGCGCATCGGCGAGCGAACTTGAGCGTACCTGCACAAAGGCCAATACGCTGTCGACGGCGGCATCGGAAAGACCAAATGCCGCGCCGGTCAACGTGGTGCGCACGTGGTCGGCACCACGCTTGTCCAGCTTGTCCACGTCGCGCAGCACCAGCGTCTGGCGCTCACTGTCGCGAATGCCCAGGCCTTCGAAAAAACCGCGCATCAGCTTGCGATGGTTGAGCTGGATGGTGAAATCGCCAATACCGAGTTCGCTGAACACGCTGTGGATGACGGCCGGTATTTCCGCGTCGTAGCGA
>CAYOEF010000156.1:0-6748 GCA_964402805.1 uncultured Rhodanobacteraceae bacterium
TCATGTCTAATATTTTCGACGCGTTGGTCGAGCGTGATGCCGAAGGCAAGCTCAAGCCCGGTTTGGCAACGTCGTGGAAACGGCTGGACGCGTTGACCTGGCGTTTCCACCTGCGCAAGGGCGTCAAATTCCAGAATGGCAACGACTTCACGTGGCAGGACGTGAAGTACACGATGAAACGCACAAAAGATCCAAAAGTGTCGGAGTTCCTGGCATTCGGTGCCATGGTGGCATCCGTGAAGCCCGTGAATGGCGATCCGTGGACGATCGACGTCAAGACCACGAAACCCATTGCCTATTTTGTACAGACCCTGCCCCAGATCTTCATCATGGACAAGGAGTCGACCGAGCCCCGCTCACAAGGTGACGTGGGACAGCATCCCATTGGTACCGGCCCCTACAAACTGGTGGAATGGGTCAAGGGTTCGTACATCAAGTTCGCGGCAAATGACCATTACTGGGGCAAGGCACCGCCCATAGCGCATGTGGAGGTTCGCCCGATTACCCAGGCATCGACGCGCATGGCCGCGATCATGAGCGGACAGGTCGACATCCTCCAGGGCGTACCCGTATCACTGATAAAGGCAATCAAGAACAACCCGAAGATCACGCTGGTAAATCGGCCGTCACGGCGATCGATCTGGCTCGGGCTGACCAACCGGCCGGGTTCACCCACTGCGGATCTGCGCGTACGCAAAGCCATGTACATGGGCATCAACGAAAAGCAGATCATCAACAAGATCATGTTCCACCATGCGACACCGGCGTCGCAGATCCCCGATCCGCCGACGATCGGCTACAGCAAGACCATAGAACGCCTGCCCTACAACCCGGAAAAGGCCAAGAAACTGCTCGCCGAAGCTGGTTATCCGCACGGGTTCACGATCACGCTGACCGGCCCCAATGATCGTTACGTGCAGGATGAGCAAATCGAGGCTGCAGTCGCCAACCAGCTCGCCAAGATCGGCATCACGGTGCATGTCGATTCCAAACCCAAGGCCGTCTATTTCCCGCAGCTCGACCAGCACAACGTGGATTTCTATCTTCTGGGCTGGTTCGACGGGGCATACGATTTCGGGCGCACGTTCAGCAAGTTGCTGCACACCGTTGATCCCAAGAACGGGTATGGTGGATTGAACGGGGCTTCGTACAGCAACCCGGCGCTGGACAAGCAGTTTGCCATTGCGCAGGAAACGATCGACGTCGCCAAGCGCAAGAAGGCCTTGCAAAAGCTGAATGAAATGGCCATGGCTGCCGTGGCAGTCATTCCGCTGCACTACCAGGAGAGCGACTACGCCGTCCGCAAGGGCATGGGTATCGACTTCACCCCGCGTGCGGACAGCTGGTTGTCATTCCAGGACATTTCGATGACCGGCAAGTAGGCTGGACGTGCCGCCGGAACGGACGGTACCCGGCGGCAGGCCAACCGGACCCATGCCACCCGGCGGCATCCCGCACGTCATGATGGCATCCTGCGTGCACCCCGCCTGTGCCGATGAAGCCGCGACCCGACCGATGGAGGTAGTGGATCCGTGACGGGCTACCTGATACGACGCTTTGGACAAGGCATCATCGTCCTGTGCATCGTCTCGTTCATCAGCTTCGTCATCTTCCAGTACATCGGCGACCCGGCGCTGAGTATGGCCGGGCGCTATGCCACCCAGGCGCAGCAGCAATTGGTGCGCCACATGCTGGGCCTGGACCAACCGGTTTACGTCCAGTATGGCCACTTCATATGGAACGCCCTCCACGGCAACTTCGGCATGTCCTACGTTGCCCGCGTACCGGCCATGGGGCTGATCCTGGACCGCTTGCCAGCGACCCTGGAGCTGGCTTTCGCGGCGGAAGTCATAGCCGTGGTGTTCGGCATAACGCTGGGAGTGCTCGCTGCGGCCCGTCCACGTGCGGCCGTCAACCGGGCCGTCATGGCCGGTTCCCTGTTCGGCGTCTCGTTGCCCACGTTCCTTGTCGGCGTTCTGCTGATTCTGGTGTTCGCGGTGGTATTGGGCTGGTTGCCGCCCTCCGGACGCGGCCACGTGATACCGGTAATCGGCACCTGGAGCACTGGCTTCATCACCATCAGCGGGCTGAAACATTTGATCTTGCCCGCCATGACACTGGCCCTGTTTCAGCTTGCATTGCTGCTTCGAATGACGCGCAGCGGCATGCTCGAGACATTGCAGACCGATTACGTACGCACGGCGTGGGCCAAGGGCCTGGGCCCGATGAAGGTTTTGTTCAAGCATACGCTGCGCAACGTGCTCATTCCCGTTGTCACCATGATCGGCCTGCAGTTTGGGCAGCTCATCGGGTTTTCCATCGTGACCGAGACCATCTTTCAATGGCCCGGTGCGGGGAATCTGCTGCTGCAGTCCATCTACAACAGTGACTTTCCGGTGGTGGCGGCCTATATCAGCCTCATTGCCGTCATCGTCGTTCTTTTGAACCTGATCTTCGACATCGGTTATGCGTTCCTGAACCCGAGGATCCGGTATGCCTGAGGTAGCCGTGAATCCGGCTCAGGTGAGTGTCGCGCCAACACCCGCCCGGAAAAAGAAGCGTTTTCGCATGCTGCGTCGCTTCCTGCATCATCCCCTGGCCGTGGCTGGGTCCGTGTTTTTGCTGTTGCTGGTTTTGTGCGCCATCTTTGCCCCTCTGGTCACACCGCAGAACCCGTACGATCTGCAATCGCTCAGCATGTCGAACTCGCTGTTGCCACCCATCTGGAAAAACGGCGGCATGTGGCCGTTTGTCCTCGGTACCGACGTACAGGGGCGGGATGTGTGGAGCACCATCGTGTATGGCAGCCGTACGTCGCTCATCGTCGGCTCCGCGGTGGTACTGCTGGCCGGATCGATCGGTGGGACGATCGGTTTGCTTGCCGGTTACTTCCAGGGCTGGTTCGAATCGCTGTCCATGCGTATCGCCGATTCGCTGTTGTCGTTCTCGACGACACTGATCGCCTTGCTGTTGCTGGGAGTATTCAAGCAGAGCAGCCTGTTGCTGGTCATCTTCGCCATCGTCGTGGCCGACTGGGTGCAATATGCACGCACCATGCGCGGCAGTGTGCTGGCGATCAAGGAGGAGGACTACGTGTTGGCCGCGCGCGCGACCGGCGCTGGACATCTGCGCATCATTTTCAAGCATATCCTTCCGAATGCGGTATCGCCGTTGCTGGTGATTGCACCGGTGGATTTTTCCATCGCAGTGATGCTTGAAGCGACGCTGAGCTTCTTGGGCGTCGGTTTGCCAGTGACCGAGCCGTCGCTCGGCACGATGATTTCGCAGGGCAAGGACTACATGTACGCCAACATGTGGTGGCTCATCATATTTGCGGCAATTGCCCTCATGGGCATGGTGTTCAGCCTGAACCTGATCGCCGACTGGTTGCGTGACGAAATCAATCCGCGGTTGAAAAACCTGTGACGTGTCACGCGCCTGGCGTCATGAGGATGTCGTCGCGTATGCAGGCCTTGTAACGACCGGGGCTGACTTCGCGCAGTTGCGGAACGACACGCGCACACTCGGGCGTTGCATAGGGACAGCGCGTGTGAAACACGCAGCCTGACGGCGGATCGATCGGGCTCGGTATGTCGCCTTTCAGGACGATGCGCTCACGCCTGCGATTGACGTCGGGGTCCGGGACCGGCGCCGCCGACAGCAGTGCCTCGGTGTACGGGTGCCTGGGGGTGCTGCACAACTCGTAACCCGGTGCAACTTCCATCGCCCGGCCAAGATACATGACGACGATGCGATCGGAGATGTACTCCACCAGCGGCAGGTCGTGCGCGATGAACAGGATCGTGAGCCCCAGGCGTTGCTTCAACTCGTGCAGTAGGTTGACTACCTGGACCTGGACCGAGACGTCCAACGCCGAGACCGGCTCGTCGGCCACGATGAACTCCGGCTCCGCGGCCAGGGCGCGCGCTATACCGATGCGTTGGCGCTGCCCGCCGGAAAATTCATGTGCGTAACGGCGCAGGTGGTCGGCGGACAGCCCGACCATTTCCAGCAACTCGACAATACGGCTGCGCCGGCTGCTGCGTCCGTGCGCGAGTCGGTGGACGATGAGCGGCTCGGCAACGATTTCCTCCACCCGCATGCGCGGATCGAGGGAGGCGAACGGATCCTGGAAGATGTATTGGGCATTGCGCCGAAACGCATGCAATTCGCGCGACGAGGCCTTGGCGATGTCCTGCCCCTTGAACAGAATTTCGCCATCGGTTGGTTCGATGAGCCGCAGGATCGTACGCCCGACCGTGGTCTTGCCTGAGCCCGATTCACCCACCAGGCCGACGACCTCACCGGCGCCGATATGCAGGGACACGTCATCCACCGCCTTGACCACTTCGCCAGAGCGGGAAAAGACGCCGCTGCGGGCGTCGAAATACTTTTTCAAATGCCGCACATCGAGCAGGATCGACTGCGCCGCACTCATGCGCCAATCTCCATGGCAATCTCCCGCCAGCGCAGGCAACGCACCGTGTGGCCGGGTTCGTCACAGGCTTCCAGTACCGGCACCTGCACGTCGCAAATGCCATGCCGCGAGAATCGACATCGCGGGTGAAACGTGCACCCCGTCGGACGTTGGTATGGCGCCGGAACCGTTCCGGGAATCGCCTGCAACAATTCACCCTCGCCGCGCCGTTGGTCGAATCGGGGGACTGAGTTGAGAAGACCGATCGTATACGGCATTCGCGCGTGATGGAAAATCGCGTCCACGGGCCCCTCCTCGACGATCTTTCCGGCGTACATGACGACTATGCGATCGGCGATTTCGGCAGCCACCCCCAAATCGTGCGTGATGAAAACAATGGCCATCCCGAACTCGCGCTGCAACTGCTTCATCAACTCCAGGATCTGCGCCTGGATAGTGACGTCGAGGGCCGTGGTCGGCTCATCGGCAATCAACAATGCCGGCCTGCAGGACAACGCCATCGCAATCATCACGCGCTGGCGCATGCCGCCGGACATCTGGTGCGGATAATTGGCCATGCGCTTGCGTGGCTCCGGAATACCCATCAGATTGAGCATGTCGACAGCCAGCGCAAAAGCCTCGCGGCGGCTCTTGTGCTGGTGCAACCGGATTGCTTCCATGATCTGGTCGCCAACCGTATACACCGGATTGAGCGAGGTCATCGGTTCCTGGAAAATCATGGCAATGTCATTGCCACGAATATGACGCATTGTCGACATAGGCACTTGCACCAGATTGCGATGCGTACCGTCCTTGCCGTGGAAATGTACGCTGCCCGAGGCAATTCGGCCTGGGGGGTCGGCGATCAGGCGCATGATGGCAAGGCTGGTGACCGATTTGCCCGAGCCGGATTCGCCAACGATCACGATGGTTTCCCCGGCGTCGACGTGGAAGGACACGTCCTCAACCGCGGCCATGGTCCCATCCTCGCCGTCGAACTCCACCTTGAGGTCACGTACTTCCAGCAAGTGCTCGCTGCTCATCTGATCGCCGGGCTCCCGATGCCACGCCATCTTTCCATGTAAGCATTGCAGCATCAAGCTCGCGGCTGCGCAGGAATGATCCCGCTTCGCCTCGAAACGGGCCTGAGCGAAGCGGACGATGCGTGTATTGCAAAACCAGACAAGTCCGTTTACCGCCAACACACTCGGCCCGCAGCTACTTGCCTGTCGACGGCCATGCAAGGAAACTGGAGCCAGTCGCCTGATCGTCGGCTTCTTGGCGTCTGTTCTGTGCGACGACTTCACGTCACATGGCTGGGACGGCATTCTTCATGAGCGCCATGCATACCGATGTAACGACACCGCGCCTGGGGGTACTGGGTGGCATGGGACCCATGGCAAGTGCGTGGTTCATGGTGCGCCTGACCGCACTGACACCAGCAAGCCACGACCAGGACCATATCCCCACCATCGTGTGGAGCGACCCGCGCGTACCAGACCGCTCCGCCTACCTGGCGGGAAACGGACCGGACCCTTGGCCATGGTTGCGCCGGGGCTTGCTGGACCTTACGGACGCCGGCGCCAGTGTCATCACCATCCCCTGCAACACCGCCCACTACTGGTACGACACCATGTGTCGCGCGGTACGCGTGCCAATCCTGGACATCCGCCAGGCCGTGGTCGACGACCTGCACCGCCACGGCATCACCGGGGGACGCATCGGCTTGCTCGGCACCATCGGTACACTGGCATCGGGCATGTACCAGCGGGTGTTGCAAGCCGAGGGCTATGCGTGCGTCGTGCCGGACCTGGAGGAGCAGCAACGCTGCAGCCAAGTGTCAATCGACCGGGTCAAGGCAAACCGGATCGAGGACGCCTTTGCACCGGCCGCCGAGGCGGTCGAACAGCTGCGTCGCCGTGGTGCCGACGCAATCGTGCTGGGCTGTACAGAATTGCCGATCGCCCTGCCGCAGCCGCGGCGCGATGAACTGGGCATCACACTGATCGACTCGATTGATGCCTTGGCACGTGCTGCGATTGCCTGGCATGTCAAGGCTGTCGCACCCGATTCGGATTGAAAAGCACTTACCTGACATTGACCACGACAGCAGGAACAGGCGGTATTCAGCGCCCAGTTTCCACCCGTCCATCACGCGTCGCTGCACTGGATTTCGATATCATCAATGTAGTTCGCGACCTCCACCACTTGGGCACGTCCGTGTGCGCTACGCGTGCATTGCGGACAGGATGCCCGCGCGCTCCGGCGCCTCTAAACGGTCGAATTCAGGCGCGTGCGCTGGCCTCGACCACCTGTGCCAGCTTTCCGGCC
>CAYOEF010000157.1:0-6728 GCA_964402805.1 uncultured Rhodanobacteraceae bacterium
GTTGACGTTCTTGTTGGTCCAGTCCATTTCCGACACGTGCACGAGGCCTTCCACACCCGGCTCGATCTCGACGAAGCAGCCATAGTCGGTGACGTTGGTGATCTTGCCGAAGATCCGCGAGCCGACCGGATAACGCCGCGAGATGTTGACCCACGGGTCTTCGCCCAACTGCTTGAGGCCGAGGGATACACGCATGCGTTCGCGGTCGAACTTGAGCACGCGCACTTCCAGTTCCTCACCCACGCTGACCACCTCCGACGGGTGTCGCACGCGGCGCCAGGCCATGTCGGTGATGTGCAGCAGGCCGTCGATGCCGCCCAGATCCACGAAGGCGCCGTAATCGGTGAGGTTCTTCACCACGCCGGGCAGGACGGCACCCTCGACCAGGCGGTCCAGAAGCTCCTCGCGCTCCTCGGCGAACTCGACCTCGACCACCGCGCGACGGCTCACCACGAGGTTGTTGCGGCGCCGATCCAGCTTGATGATCTTGAATTCCAGGTCCTTGCCTTCCAGGTACGCCGGATCACGCACCGGGCGCACGTCGACGAGGGATCCCGGCAGGAAGGCGCGCACGTTGTGTATGTCGACCGTGAAACCACCCTTGACCTTGCCGGAGATCTGGCCGGTGACGACCTGTTCGTCCTCGAAAGCCTCCTCCAGGGTGTCCCAGATCATGGAACGCTTGGCCCGTTCGCGCGACAGCTTGGTCTCGCCAAAGCCGTCCTCAAGGGTCTCAAGTGCCAGTTTCACCTCGTCGCCAACTTCGATTTCGAGGTGTCCGTTTTCGTCCTTGAACTGCTCGATCGGGACGATGCCTTCACTTTTCAGGCCGGCGTTGATGACCGCCACATCGGGTCGAATTTCCACCACGATGCCGGAGACGATGGTGCCCGGCTTGAGTTTGGCCAGCGCCTGCTGGCTTTGTTCGAACAGTTCAGCGAAACTTTCAGTCATGTTGATTCCAGAAAACGAGAAGAGCCCCCGTCCGATCACGCACGCCTGCCGCGAATGCCGCGTATCGGACGACCGGCCCACCGGTCGAGGGCGTGAATCCACGCCGTTGCATTTCCCCCGCGCCGTACCGCGGGGACCACTACTACACCGGGTCCGGCCGACCTGACGCCGGCGACAACAAACCCAGTACTTTCCCCACCACCTCATCAACCGACATGTGCGTCGTGTCGACGAGGACTGCGTCAACCGCGGGTTTCAGCGGAGCCACCGCGCGCGACGCGTCACGGGCGTCGCGAGCCTGGATATCCTCGATGAGGGCGGCCAGTTTAACGTCAAGCCCCTTGTCTTTCAACTGTTTATAGCGCCTGAGTGCACGTTCTTCGGCACTTGCGGTCAAAAACACCTTGTACGTTGCATCGGGAAACACCACGGTGCCCATGTCGCGCCCATCGGCCACCAGCCCCGGCGGCTGGCGCAACGCGCGCTGTTTGTCCAGCAAGGCGGCACGCACACCCGGGTAGCTGGCGACGGTCGACGCCGCGGCGGCGCAGCTTTCAGTACGCAACTGGTCGCCAACGTCGGTGCCATCGATGATCGTGTGCACCACCGCCGCATCCGTGTCGAGCCGGAATCCGATCCGCGTACGCAGCGCGCGGGCGACGATGCCCGCCTCGTCGTGAAGGTCGTCTCCGGCGGCATGGGCCGCATAGCCGACGGCACGGTAAAGCGCGCCCGAATCCAGCAGGTTCCAACCCGTGCGCAGGGCCACCTGCATGGCGACCGTTCCCTTGCCGGCACCGGACGGCCCGTCTATGGCAAGTACGGGTACGGCCCCGCGATGGGTCATGCGCCATCCCGCGGTTCAAGGCCGGTTGCAACGGCTGCGCGATCTACGCCCACGCTCCTAAACATCCTGGTGCTGCCTGTCCCAGCCGCGCAGCTCATCGCGGATGTGGGCGATGCGCTGGCGTCCCAGGGCGTTGCGCTGCTCGTCAAGCAGCAGGCCTTCGAGCAGCTTGGCCAGGCGTTGCGCGGTCGGCAGCATCATGTCCCATGCGTCCAGGGCCGGCATGGGCCCCGGCAGTGCCATGAAGAAGGCCAGCCCCGGGGTCTCGAGCTCGGCCAGTGCCGCCACGTCGAAGCCACCCGGCTTGACCATGTTGGCGACGCTGAATACCGCGCCCTCGTCCTGCTTGCCATCAAGGAGACGATGGAAAATTCCCATGTCCCCGTACTCCAGCCCGGCCTTTTCCATGGCGACGACGAGGTCCGAGCCACGAAACGTGCTTCCCTCGCGCGCAACGACGTGCAGGCTGACGATGCGTTCAATGGGAAGTTCCGGAGGACGCCTGCCAATGGTCGAACGCACCGGCATCGACGGTTGCCGGCTCGCGGCGGCCGGCGCCGGTGTCGGTGCAACGCCAGGCGCCGTCTCCATGGAACCCGGGGCACGCGCCGCGGAAGCCCTTGTCCCGGCAAGGGTCGCGCCCAATCGTTCCAGTTCCTCGCGCATGTCGACGTCGAGTTGGCCCTGGACGGGTGCGTCCGGGTCCTCGCCGGATTCCACGACATCCGCGAATGACGCTGGCGCGTCGTCGTCGCCAAGGGTCGGTTCGCGGCGGGCGCCGCCCGCAGCCTCCCGTCCACGCCCGGCATGGCGCGTGGGCACCGCCTTGCGCGGTTTGCCGAAAAACCATACCAGTGCCAGCACGATCAGGCCGAGAACAAGAAGGGGGATTCCGACGGCAGGGTTCCAATGCATGGTGTATGTGTCCGGGCTGCCTGGCTGCGCGTATCCAGATACGTAGACGCCAAGCGTAATAGCGTAATGGCAAACAGGCCGGTCAGGCTACTCCCGCCAATTTCGATGCCTCGGCCAGGTTGACCTGCACCAGGCGGGAAACGCCCGGTTCACGCATGGTCACGCCGCACAGCTGCCGGGCCGCCTCCATGACGGCCTTGTTGTGGCTGACGAGTATGAATTGCACGGTATCGCTCATTTCTTCGACCAGGCCCGAGAAACGACCGATGTTGGCTTCGTCGAGCGGCGCGTCGACCTCGTCGAGCAGGCAGAATGGCGCGGGGTTGAGCCGGAATATGGCGAATACCAGGGCAACCGCGGTCATCGCCTTCTCGCCGCCCGAGAGCAGCGTGATATTGCTGATGCGCTTGCCAGGCGGCCGCGCCATGATCGTCACGCCGGTATCGAGCAGATCCTCGTCGGTCAATTCCAGATACGCGTTGCCGCCGCCGAACAGGCGTGGGAAAAGCTCGCGCACGCCCGCGTCGACCTTGTCGAACGTCTCCTTGAACAGTTGTCGCGTCTCGCGGTCGATCTTGCCGATGGCATTTTCGAGAGTAGCCAGCGCGCGTACGAGGTCATCCACCTGGGCATCGAGATAACCCTTGCGTTCGCGCTGTTCCTCGCGTTCCTGGATGGCGGCGAGGTTGACCGGCTCGAGGCGCTCGATGCGGGCAGCGAGGGCGTCGAGTTCGCGTTTGGATGATTCAACATCTCCCGCCGCTGGCAACGACTCGAGGAGTTCGTCCAGCGCGATGCCGGATGCCTCGATCTCGGCCGCCAACTGTCCGGCGCGCATTTCCAGCGCCTGGTCGGCAAGGCGCCGTTCCGCGTGTGTTTCATGGAGTTGTGCCAACTGTTGCTCGATACGCTGGCGTTCCCGATCAAGCTGGCGATAGTGCGCATCGGCATCCTCGACGCGACGGCGCGCATCGATCAGCTGCTGGTCCGCCTCGAGGCGTTCGTCGAGACAGGCCTGGCGCTGCGCATCCAGTTCAGCCGCGGGCGTTGCTCCTTGCTCAAGTTGCCGCGCCAGGTCGTCGCGCCGCGCGCGCAGTTGCGACTGCTGCCTTTCCATGCGCGCCAGTGATTGTTCCAGTGCGGCCAGGGCGCTGCGTTTCGACTCCATGCCCAGCGCCAGTTCCTGGGCCTGTGTCGCGGCATCGTGTGCATTCAGGCGCGCCTCCTCGCGCACCTCGAGGAGTTCCCGGCGTACGCGCTCGAGATCCCGGCGCTGGTCCTCCGCGCTGCCCATGCGCGGTACGGCCGCGTCCAGCCTTGCGCGCACCTCGCGGGTCTGCGTGTCCAGCGTGTCGCGCGCGTCGGCGAGTTCCTCCTGTTCGTGGCGGACCTTGTCATATCGCGCCCGCGCCGTCTCCAGCTTGCCGCGGCGGCTTTGCAATTGCCCGGCCAGTTCGGACAGCTGCCGATGGGCCTGGTACAAGGCGCCCTGCACGTCCGCACCGGCCTGTTCGGATTCAGCCAGTGCGCCGCGCGTCGCTTCCAGTTCGTCCTGTGCCGCCGCGGCCGTGCCTTCAAGCTCCTGCAGGTGCGCCCCAAGTTCGTCGATTTCACGCTCGCGTGCCAGGACCCCGGCCTGGCTTCGGCCCGAACGCCGCACCTGCGCCCAGCCCACGCCAAGCCATTCACCGGCAGGCGTGACCACCGACTGGGACGGCTTCAAGTTCGCCACCATGCCGGTGGCTGCATCCACATCGCCAGCCGTCAGGACATTCCCGAGCATGCGCACGACCGGTGCCGGGCCATGCACGTGCGCGGCCAGCGTCCCGGCCCGGCCGGACTGCTCGGCCGCGTCGAGCAAGGCGATGTCGGCACCTTCGAGGGCCGCCAGGCCATGCGCCAGCCGATGGGCGCCATCGGCGACCAGCACGCCTTCCAGGGTGTCGCCCAGCACGGCTTCAACGGCAGCCTCCCAACCCGCCTCCACGCGCAACGATGCGCCCACGCGTGGTGCCTCTCCCAGGCCTTGCGCCGCAAGCCAGGCCGTGGCCGCCTCGTCATCGAGTCCCATGGCGGCGTGCTGCAGCGTCTCCAGCGAAGCCAGCCTCCCGCGCACGGACTGGAGGGCCTGCCGCGTGTCGCCCAACCGTCGCTGGGCCGCATGTTCCGCATCCTTTAGTTCGGACTGGCGTGACTTGTGGCGCTGGAGCTCGGCTTCCAGGGTGTCCACGCCCTGCTGCGCCTGCTCATGTTCCGCTTCCAGGCGAGCAATGCCGCCCTCCAACGCCGCCACGTCGAACGACTTCGACTCCTGTTCGAGCGCCTCGCGACGCCGCGCGTTGTCGGTCGACTGGCGATCGAGGTAATCCAGCCGTGTGCGTTCCACTTCCGCGGCACGTGCAGCCTCGGCGGCCTCGCGACGGCACGCCTCCCAGCGCTGCTGCCAATCGGCCAGGCGCGCCTCGGCATCCCGCAACGCCGCGTCGGCATTTGCCTTGAGTTCCTCGATGGTTTCACGGCGTGGCTCACCGTCCGCCAGCGCCGCGCGCAGCGTGTCGACCTGTGTGCGGTCGCCGCGGATCTGGTCCGACAGTTCGGCGTCCTCGCGCGCAGCGTCCTGGCTGGCGTGCTCCAGCCGTTCGACCAGTTCGCGATTGTGCTGCGCCTGCTGCTCGATGCGGGCAATTTCGGCGCCGATCCTGTAAACCCGCGCCTGGACCTGGTTCAAGTGCTCACCAGCCTCGTGATGACTTTCACGGGCCGCTTCCAGTTGCGCCTCGATATCCGTCTGGCTGGCACCCGCCTTGTCAATCTCGACCCGCACCTCGGACAGCTCGCGTGCGGTTTGCGCGCGGCGTTTCTGGACGTCGCGGTAATCCATGGCGTGCAACGCCGCCTGCTTGCGTTTGTACGATTCCTTCAACGCTTTCCAGCGCTCGGCCGCCTGCGCCTGGCGATCGAGGCGCTCCAACTGCCGCTCCACTTCCTCACGCACGTCGTGCACACGCTCCAGGTTCTCGCGCGTGGCCTTGATGCGGGCTTCGGTTTCCTTGCGCCGCTCCTTGTACTTGGAAATGCCGGCCGCCTCTTCCAGATGCACACGCAGTTGCTCGGGCTTGGCCTCGATCATGTTGCTGATCATGCCCTGCTCGATGATGGAGTAACTGCGTGGCCCAAGCCCGGTACCAAGAAACAGGTCCGTGATGTCGCGTCGCCGGCAGCGCGCACCGTTCAGGAAGTACTGCGACTGGCCATCACGCGAGACGGTGCGCCGGACCGCAATCTCCGCGTAGCTGGCGAACTGGCCCTGCACTTCCCCGTCGCCGTTGTCGAAGCGCAGTTCCACCATCGCCTGTCCCACGGGCTTGCGCCCGCTGGAACCGGAAAAAATCACGTCCGTCAAAGCATCGCCACGCAAGCGGCTGGCCGCACTTTCCCCCATCACCCACCGCACCGCGTCGATGATGTTGGACTTGCCACAGCCATTGGGACCGACCACACCGGTCATGTTGGTCGGAAAATGCAGCGTGGTCGGGTCCACGAATGATTTGAACCCGGCAAGCTTGATCGTGGTCAATCGCATGGAAAACCGACACCCCCATGACGTTTTCGAACGCTGCCAACGACCCGCGGAAGATCACTCATCTGCGACTTTCCATATAGTTATTTTCATTACTATAAACGACTTGGATACTTTTCTGAATGTACATCATCACGCATCACCTACACGGTGGCTTCGATGGCCAGCGCGTGCACGCCGTTGCCCATCAAATCTCCCACGGCGGCGTAGACCATGCGATGGCGCTCGATTTGCGACTTGCCGTCGAATGCCCGGCAACGGATGCGCACCCGGAAATGTCCCTGCCCTTCGCCGGCATGGCCGATGTGCAGGTGGCCTTCGTCGAGGACCTCCAGTTCCTCGGGCTGCAACGCATCGCGCAGGCGACGACGCAGGATATCGGTCGGTACGGCAGCGCTCACGGGAGTGTCTGGCGAAAAGGACGCACATCCA
>CAYOEF010000158.1:0-6727 GCA_964402805.1 uncultured Rhodanobacteraceae bacterium
CTCAGACAGGGCATCAACGACCCGGCGCGGCTGGAATCGGTGGGTGCCGGCGCATCCAAGCCCATTGCGGTGCCGCCGAATCTTCCCGCCAACCGGGCGCGCAACCGACGCGTCGACCTGATCTACATCCCGGAGGGTTGAGGCCATGAAAAAACTTCTTGGCTTGGGCAAATCCGCCGGGTTCTGGGCATTGATCGGGGTCATCCTGCTGGCGCTGCTGATCTGGTTTGGCGGTCCCTATCTCGGCATCGCCGACCACCAGCCCCTGGCCAGTGCGACGGCGCGGTTGGTGTTGATCATCGTCATCATCGCCATCTGGGCCATCTGGCTGCAGGTGGCGCAGTGGCGCGCGCGTACGCGGGCCGGGAAACTGGCCGAGGAGATGGCACAGGAGGGAGCGGCAGACGCCGGCGCTCCAGGCAACCGGGGTGCCGATGAACGTGCCCAGTTGCAGACGCGCTTCCGCGAGGCCGTGGAGATGCTGCGCAAGCGTCGCCATGGCGGCAAGGACCTGTACACCTTGCCATGGTACGTGGTGATTGGCCCGCCGGGCTCCGGCAAGAGCACGCTGATCAAGAACTCCGGGCTGCATTTTCCGTTGTCCGAACGCTTCGGCAAGGACGCGCTGCGCGGGGTCGGGGGCACGCGCAATTGCGACTGGTGGTTCACCGACGAGGCGGTGTTCCTCGACACTGCCGGACGCTACACCACGCAGGACTCCGACGAGGCCGCCGATGCGGGGGCCTGGGCCGAGTTTCTGCGGCTGTTGCGCAAGTATCGCAAGCGCAGGCCCATCAACGGCGTCGTGCTGGCCATGAGCGTGTCGGACCTGCTGGTGCTTGATGACGAGGGCCTGAAGGCGCACATCGCGGCGGTGCGGCAACGCCTGGACGAGCTTGGCGAACAGTTGCGCATCGGCGTACCCGTGTATCTTCTGCTCACCAAGTGTGACCTGGTCGCCGGGTTCGGCGAGTTCTTCGACGACCTGGACCTCGCGCAGCGCAGCCAGGTATGGGGCGTTTCCTTTCCCGTGGAACGCACGATGGACGGCAGTGCGGCCACGGCGTTCGCCGGTGAATTCGACCTGCTCGTGAGCCGGCTCAACGCGCGTGCGCTCGACCGCTTGCATGGCGAACGTGATGCGGTCCGGCGCGCGGCGGTGCTGTCGTTCCCGTTGCAGATGGGGTCGTTGCGGGATCTCGCCCAACGTTTCGTCGAAGGTGTGTTCAGCCACTACCAGTACGGCAAGCCGCCGTTGCTGCGCGGCGTCTACCTGACCTCCGGCACCCAGGAGGGCGCGCCGATAGACCGCATGCTGGGAGCGGTCGCGCGCACGTTCGGGCTGGACGCGGCACAGATCCCGAAGCCGACCGCCAAACCGCGCACGTTCTTCGTCGAGCGCCTGCTCAAAGATGTGCTGTTCCACGAATCGGGCTTTGCCGGCACCGATCCGCGCCTGGAGCGGCGCAGGATCCTGATCCAGGTTGCCGGTTATGGGGTGGTGCTGGTGGTGGTGGTCCTGCTTCTGGCGGGACTTTTCACCAGTTACGGGCGCAATCGCGCCTATCTCGCCCAGGTGAAGGAGGCCATCGCGCACTATCCCGCGCACGCCGACCTGACCGATGCGACCAGCGACAAGATGTACTTTGCGCAGGCACTCAAGCGCCTCGACGCTATGGCCGCCGTGGATGCGGTGGCCCGGTCGTACCAGGGCAACGTGCCGTGGCTGATGCGTTTTGGCCTGTACCAGGGCGATTCGGTTGGCGACCAGGTCCACGCCGCGTACCTGCGCGAACTCAATGCGCTGCTGCTGCCCGGCGTGGCGATGCGGTTTCGCGAAGGGTTGACGGCGAACGCCGACAAACCGCAAGTGTTGTACTACTACCTCAAGGGATACCTCATGCTTGGCCAACCGCCGCATCGCGACGGCGACGAGCTGGTGGCGCTGACCGACAACGAATGGAGCCGGATTTTTCCGAACCAGCCTGTGCTGCAGAATGCGTTGGCCAAGCAATTCGCGGTCATGGTGGGCAATCCACGCGACGTGCGCGCGGTACCGCTGGACAAGGACCTGGTCACCCAGGCCCGCAGCACGTTGCACACGGCGGACCTGGCGGCCTTGATCTACGGGAGCATCAAGCTGCACGAGACCGCATCGAGCGATGCGCCGCTCCGGCTGGACCAGGCACTGGGCTTGCTCGGCGACGTGTTCCGGCGCAAGAGTGGGGTGCCGCTTTCCAAGCCGTTGCCGGCGTTGTACACCCAGCCGGTGTTCCAGCGCCTGGTCGATGGCGGGATCGCAAAGGCCGTAAAGCAATTCGCCGCCAACGACTGGGTCTTCGGCGAAACCAAAATGGACTCGCTTGCGCAGGCGCGCATGCAGGCCCAGGTGCTCGTGTTGTACGAGCGGGACTACATCAAGCATTGGGACGACTTGCTGGACGACCTCGCCCTGCAGCCGATCACCAGCATGTCCGATGCCAGCGCCACCGCGGCCAAACTTGCCGGCTCCAGTTCCCCGCTCAAGGCGTTGCTGAAAGTCGTCGCCGACAACACCCATGACATGCTGCGCACGCCGGGCGGAAAAGGCGGAAGCGGGAAGGCCGCGGCGACCGCCAAGCAGATTGCCGCGTACAAGGCGCGCCAGCAAGCCACGCGCAACGCCCTGACTCGTGTCCTGGCCGCGGGTGCCGGCGGAAGTGGTGGACAGTCCGCGGCGCCGGCCGCCAAGCCGGGCGACCTCATCAACGCCCATTTCGACGCGCTCGACAAGCTGGTGGCGGGGGCGCCGGGCGCGCAGCCGATCGACCGCACGTTGGCCGTGCTCGCCACGCTCAGCAAGACGCTGCTGGGCATGACGGACTTCGCCGACGCCGCCGGGAAACCCAACCCGCAACTGTTGCAGGCGCAGCAGCAGGTGAGCCAGCTGCCGGCGCCCGTGTCGACCTGGTTGTCGCAGTTGACCGGCAAAAGCCAGGCGCTGGTGGCCAGTGGAACCAAGAGCGCCCTCGGCCGCAAGCTGCAGCAGGCGGTCGGTGACAGTTGTGCGTCCTTCACGCGTGGCCGGTTCCCGTTCGTGCCCTCCAGCCATCGTGACATCCCGCTGCAGAACTTTGCCGGCCTGTTCGGTTACGGCGGACGCTTCGACACGTTCTACAACAAGACGCTGGCCAATCTGGTCGATACCAGTGGCCGGTACTGGAAATGGAAATCCGGACCCGGGGCGGTCAACGGCCCGCCGGGCATGCTGCGCCAGGCGCAACTGGCCGACGAGATCAAGCAGATGTATTTCCATCACGGCGCCAGTACCCCGGAGGTGGACTTCACCCTGTCCGATCCGCGCCTGGGGGATGGCGTGGGCCGGTTTGCCATTGACGTGGATGGCCAGAAGTTCACCTACCAGACGGGCGGCGATGCGCGCATGGCCATGAAGTGGCCCGGGCCGAAGCCAGGCAGCGTGAAGGTATCGGCCTGGGATACCTCGGGCAATTTGATCAGCGCCTTCAGCTACCGTGGTGACTGGGCGTTTTTCCACGCCTTGCGCGCGGCGAAACTGCAGAAACAATCGGATCTGCGCTATGTGGCCAGCTTCGATTTCGGTGGGCACCCGGTGCAGGTGACGGTGGTGGCTGCGAGCCTGAAGAACCCGTTTCTCAACCAGGCGGTACAACATTTCCGGTGCGGAGGGTAGTCGCGTGGCGGGAGCCGACCATGCAGGCTGCTTTGGCAAGCTCTCGAGTGTCGGTGATTTCGTGCAGCGTCGTCTTCCGGCAGCCTTCGTGAGTGCATGGGATGACGCCTTCCAGCCGGCGGTCAGCGCGGCGCGGCTGGCGTTTGCGGACCGCTGGCAACCGGCCTGGCGCGCGGCGCCGGTGTGGCGTTTCGTGCTCCCTTCGGGCGTGTGTGGCGCCCCGATGTGGGCGGGTGTCACCGGGCCGTCGCTGGATCGTGTCGGGCGCGGTTTTCCCATGGTGCTTGCGTGGACGGTGGATGACGACTTTTCCGCCGAATCCATCGTGCGATGCGGTTCGCGCTGGTTCGACGCGCTCGAACAAGTTTGCCGGACGTGTCTGGATGCCGGCATCACCGTGGATTCCTTCGATGCGGCGCTCGTGCAGGTGCCGCCACCTTGCAGCGCCCCGCAGTACGCCGACGTGGCCTCGGTGTCGATCGACTGGGAGCGCGGTGGCGCCTGGCGGACTGGCTGGCATCGCCATGACGCGGACGAGGGCCTCGCGGCATTGTGGCGGCAATGTCGCGAGGTGGCTGATGGCTGTCTGTGGTGGACGCACGGCGGACAGCACGTGCCGCCAACCGCGCTGCTGACCCGCGGCTTGCCCGCGCCCGAAGCCTACGCGGCCTTCATCGATGCGCGCATGGCCGCCACGCATTGGTGCGGCGCAGGCGCGGCCGGGAACGTGATTGCCGAACCCGTGGCCGCGGAGGCGGCGCCGCCCCGTGTACCTGATGGACCGGCCCCCGTGGAACTGGATGACGTGCTGGCCGACCTGTTGCCACAGTCCGACACCCTCCAGCGCACGCTCACACCCACCGGAAGCGACGCGATCGCCCGTTCCGAGCCGGATCGCGGCACCGTGCACGTCGTGCAGCGGCGTGCCGGAAGCACCCTCCTCATGGCCGCCGACAATGGCCCGGATGATGACAACCGGTACGGTGCCACGCGTGTGGCCGCGGCGTTGGGCGAGTATCTGCACAGCGCCGGAATGTCCGCGCTCGAGGCACAGTTGCATGCACTGCAGGCGCCACTGCGCGAGCGTGCCGCGGATCTGGTCAGCCCGGTCGACGAGGACGTGGCCGTGCTGGTCATGCGGCTGGCGGACGGGCAGGCGACATTGCTGCGCGCCGGCGCGGCCACGGCGTGGCGATGGCGCCGGAACGAGGGCCTGCACCCGCTGTTTGCACCGCAAGGCCGGTCGATGGAGTTACCCTTGGCGCAACCGGGTGAATCGGGTGGGACGATGCCGGGTGTGGGGGCGCCAAATGGACCGGTGTGTGAGGAGGTGGCATGCACGGTCGCCGCAGGTGACCGCATTGCCTTGTTGTTGACGGGGAAACTCGTGAACCTGCCGGCCGGGGAGGAACTCGCGGGGGCACTTGGGGTTGCCACGGTGGAGGAGGCCAGCAGGCATATCGCAATGGCCGCCGGCTTTTCCATGCAGGAGGCGGCCTGGCCATTGACAGTCATCGAGGTGGGGACATGACGTTGCACTTTGAATCAGCGGGACGCACCGAGACCGGCAAGGTACGACGACGCAACGAGGACGCCATCCTGGTGCATGACAAGACCGGGCTGTGGGTGGTGGCCGATGGCCTGGGCGGGCACGCCGCCGGGGATTTCGCCAGCCACATGATCGTCGAACGCCTGGCCGCCCTGCCGCGCGATGGCGACGCGTTCGATTTCATCGAATCGATCGAGGACACGCTCAACGGGGTCAATACCGACCTGCGGCGCACCGCCGCCGAGCGGCGCAGCGACATCATCGGCTCCACCGTCGTGTTGCTGGTGCATGACAAGGACATGATGCTGTGCGGCTGGGTGGGCGACAGCCGCGCCTACTGCCATGCCGATGGCCATCTGCGACAGTTGACACGCGACCATGTCCAGGGGGTCAAGAGCGACGTGACCCAGATCGGCATCGGCACGGCGGCGCCCCCGCAGCCCGGCGCCGGCGCCCTCACGCGCGCGGTCGGTGCGGAGGATACGCTGTTCGTCGACTGGCTGGTGGCCGACAACCGTCCGGGGACGCGGTTCGTCCTGTGCTCCGACGGTATCAACAAGGAGATGAGCGATGCAGAAATCGACGCCAGCTTCAGGCGGCATGACTCGCCGCAGGCGATCGTCGACGACCTGTTTGCCATTTCGCTCGACCGGGCGGCACGCGACAACGTGTCGGCGGTCGTGGTGCAGTTGAAGGACTGAGGCGGCGGGTGATGACTACTCTGGAAAGCCTCCTGGACGCATTCCGAGCCGGCAAGCTGAAACTGCCGGCGTTGTTCGATGCGTTGAACGAGCGTGGCCGGGTGTCGGCCGAGCAGCACGCGCAGGACGTCGCGTGGCTGGAACAACAGCGCGACGCGGGCGCCCTCGATGCGGAAGTCGTGCGGGCCATGCTGGGCAAACTGGCCAGCCTGCAACCGCCCGCAACCGGGGATGGGCCGGCGGGAAGCGGAGCCGCTGACGATGACGATGACGTGACGCGGATACAGTCCGCGCAGCCACCCGCTGGCGATGATGTCACGCGGGTGCAGTCCCCCGGGCCGGGCGCCCCCGCGGAAGACGAGGACGGCACCATCGTGCGTCCCCGCGGCACGGCCGACAGCGGTGACGACTCGGCCACCGTGGTGCGTCCCACGTCGGAATTTGGCACCACCGGGACGAACCAGACCTCGGCCAGCAGCGTCAACACCTCGACCTGGCAGCGCGTGGCCGCGGAAACCGGCGGCGAGTACGCCACCGTCGGCATGTTGCTCAAGGGGCGCTTCCTGCTGGAGCGCGAACTGGGCCGCGGCGGCATGGGCGTGGTGTACCTGGCGCGTGACGAGCGCAAGGTCGAGGCCCGCGACCGCGACCCCTACGTTGCCGTCAAGGTGCTCAACGACGAATTCCGGCGCCATCCCGACTCGCGGTTCGCGCTGCCGCGCGAAAAGCGACGCTCGCAGCAGCAGGCGCACGCCAACATCGGGCGCGTATACGACGTCGACGAGG
>CAYOEF010000159.1:0-6716 GCA_964402805.1 uncultured Rhodanobacteraceae bacterium
TGAGTTGGCACTCAGGGTCGTAATCCTTCCAGGACGGTACCGCAACGCTTTGCGCGGGGCCGCGGAAATTATTCCGAACGGCATTGGGCTTGCGCCGGAATAACGA
This sequence comes from uncultured Rhodanobacteraceae bacterium, assembly GCA_964402805.1. Taxonomy (GTDB): domain Bacteria; phylum Pseudomonadota; class Gammaproteobacteria; order Xanthomonadales; family Rhodanobacteraceae; genus Oleiagrimonas. The sequence goes on from CAYOEF010000159.1 coordinate 107, forward strand.
GCAAAATCAGGGTATCCCCAACGGAAGTATCCCCATGAAAATTGCACTGATCGGCGTAACCGGACGGGTCGGCTCGCGTCTGCTAGACGAAATGCTGCGGCGCGGCCACGAGGTGACGGGCATCGCGCGCCACGTGGAAAAGGGCGCGCCACGCACGCACCTCTCGCACTGGCGTCGGCCGACGTCAATGACGCATTGCAGCTCGCGCCGCTGCTGCAAGGACATGACATAGCCGCAAGCGCCGTCAGATTCGAGCATGTCGATGCGCACGCGCTCGTCGATGCGGTCAAGCAGGCTGGCGTCACACGCCTCATGGTCGTGGGCGGCGCCGGCACCCTGGAGGTTTCGCCAGGCATCGCGCTGATGGACGCGCCCGGATTTCCCGAAGCGTACAGGTCCGAAGGCATGGGCGGGCGCCGGTTCCTGGATGTCCTGCGCGGCCAGACGGAACTCGACTGGACGTTCCTGTCGCCATCGGCCGAGTTCGTGCCGGGCACGCGCACCGGGTCCTTCCGCATCGGCCAGGATCAGTTGCTCGTCGGCGCCGATGGCAAGAGCTGGATCTCGATGGAGGATTACGCGATCGCGTTCGTCGACGAGATGGAGACGCCGCGACACCCGCGCCAACGTTTCACGGTTGGATACTGACGCGTGACCCGCCTTGCCACCGGATGCCTCAGGGCGCGTCCTGGTCGGCATCCAGGGGAACGCCCATGCCGGTCTTGACCCGGTTCATCGCCACCAGCGTCTTGAATGCCTTGACGTTGTTGTCGTCGTGGAACAACTCGCGCGTCAGCCCCACGTACTGCTCCATGTCGCGCACCAGGAACACCAGTACGAAATCGCATTCGCCGGCGACGTAGTAGCACTGCTGGATCTGCGCGCATGCCCGGAAGCGCTTCTGCATGGCGTCGAGCAGGTCGGCGCGTTCGTTTTCCACCATGACCTCGACGAGGATCGTCAGACCGTAACCCACCGCCTTGGGGTCGATACAGGCCGCAAAACGCGCGATGACGCCATCGTCGACTAGTCGCCGGAGGCGCCGGTTCACCGCGGTCGTGGACAGGTGCGCGCGTTCTCCCAGTTCGCTCTGCGCGAGACGGGCATTGTCCTGAACGGCAGCCAGCAGGATGCGGTCGTAGCGGTCGAGTTTGACGGTCATGCGCTATCGGGCGTGCATTCGATAAAACATTCAACCAAAAGGGCGTGAATCAATACGGATTACCGCTCGCCGGGAAATAGTATTTCACGAAATCCTTCCTGGACCGGAGTTTCCCATGCCAACCACTACGCTCTCGCTGGATGCCGCCCGCCTGCTCGAGCAGATCCGCCTGCTTGGCACCATCGGCGTGGACGCCGCCGGCGGCGGACGCACGCGCCTGGCCCTGACCGACGCGGACAAGGCTGGCCGCGACCAACTCGTGCAATGGATGCGCGAACTCGACCTGGACGTGCGGATCGACGGCATCGGCAACATCTTCGGCATCCTGCCGGCCTCGGCTGACGGACACCCCCGCGACGCACTGATGATCGGCTCGCACATCGACTCGGTGCGCAACGCCGGGGCGCTGGACGGCTGCTACGGCGTGCTTTCGGGCCTGGCCGTGGCCCGTGCCTGGCGCGCCGCCGGCGTGCGTCCGCCCCGCGCGCTGGTCGTGGCGGCATTCACCAACGAGGAGGGCGTGCGCTACCAGCCGGACATGATGGGCTCGCTGGTCCACGCCGGCGGGCTGGCGGTGGACGCCGCGCTCGACGTCGTCGGCATCGACGGCACGCGGCTGGGCGACGAACTGGCCCGTATCGGCTATGCCGGCGGCATGCCGCCCGGCAGCATCGTGCCGCGGGAATACCTGGAACTGCATATCGAGCAAGGTCCGGTGCTGGAAGCCGAAGACCTGCAGATCGGCGTGGTCGAAAACCTGCAAGGCATCTCGTGGCAGAAGATTACGGTGCACGGCACGGCCAACCATGCCGGTACGACGCCGACCCGCCTGCGCCACGACGCCGGCTATGCCGCGGCTGCCATCGTGACCTTCCTGCGTGAGCAGGTCGTGGCGGCCGCGCGCGAAACCACGCTCGCAACCACCGGATCGCTGCGACTGGAGCCGGATGCCATCAACGTCATTGCGCGCAGGGCCACCTTCACCGTGGACCTGCGCGATCCCGACGAGCAGCGCCTCGAGACGGCCGAACGACGCCTGGCCGATTTCCTGGTGCAGATCGCCGGACGCGAAGGCGTGCGCGTCGAGACCGAACGCCTCGTACGCTTTGAGCCGGTGACTTTCGACGCCGACCTGGCCGGTGCCATCGAAGCCTCGGCCGGGCGTCTGGGCCTGGCGTGCCGGCGCATGACCTCGGGGGCCGGCCACGATGCCCAAATGATCGCGCGCATCGCCCCGGCGGCCATGATCTTCGTGCCCAGCCGCGGCGGCATCAGCCACAGCCCGCACGAGCACACCGACGACGACCAACTGATCCAGGGCACCCGGGTGCTGCTCGACGTGGTGCAACAACGCATGGCCCACAGCTGACCAGCCGCGCCGCGTCCATCGACCACGCCCATCGCATACCGGAAGACGCCCATGCTGTTCGCCAACCCGCGCGCCACACGCGTGCCCTACCCCGCCAAACTCCAGGCGGTCATGAACATCACCCGCGCCGGGGAAAGCCGCCGCTGGCTGTCCGCCTGGCCGAGGATCGTATCCCCCACGCCACTGCGCGACCTGCCGGACCTGGCCGAGCGACTGCGGGTGGCACGCTTCAGCGTCAAGGACGAGGCGGTACGCTCCCCGTTGGGCAGCTTCAAGGCACTGGGCGCGCCGATCGCCCTGGTGCGGCAGGTCCTGCGCCTGCATCCCGGCGTCCGCCCGGAGGACATACTCGTTGGCCGCCATGCCGCCGCCCTTGCCGATTACACCGTCATCAGCGCCACCGACGGCAACCACGGCCGCAGCCTGGCCGCCGCGTCGCGCGATGCCGGATGTCGCTGCGTGATCGTGCTGCACGCCCACGTGAGTGCGGCCCGCGAACAGGCCATCACCGCGCTCGGTGCACGCATCGTGCGCATCACGGGCAACTACGACGACTCGGTCGCCGAAGCGGCCCGCCTGGCGGCCACCAACGGCTGGCAGCTCATCTCCGACACCTCTTGGGACGGTTACGAGGACATCCCGCGCGACGTAATGCAGGGCTACGCTACCATCGCTGCCGAGATTGTCGAACAGACGCACGCGCGACGCGGCGACGCCAGCGCGTTCACTCACGTTTTCCTGCAGGGCGGCGTCGGTGGCCTGGCTGCCGGGCTGGCCAGCTACCTGTGGGAATACCACGGGCCACGGCGGCCACGCCTCATCATGGTGGAGCCGGAACAGGCGGATTGCCTGCTGCAAAGCGCCATCCAGGGCAAGGCCGCGCGGGCGACCGGTTGCGTGGATTCGGTGATGGCCGGCCTGGCGTGCGGCGAAGCCTCGCCACTGGCCTGGCGTTTCCTCGACACCAGCCTCGACCACTTCATGACCATCACCGACGACCAGGCCATCACAGCCATGCGCGTGCTGGCCCGGGGCGGCCGACGCGACGTCCCCATCGTCGCCGGCGAATCCGGTAGCGCCGGTCTGGCTGCCGTGCAGGCGTTGCGCGGGCACCCCGCACTGTCCGTCCAGGCCGGGCTGGAGACGCAGTCACGCGTGCTGATGATCAACACCGAAGGCGCGACCGATCCGCAACTGTACGCGGAACTGGTCGGCGCTACCCCGCAGGCAATCGTACATAGAGGACGTATCCATGACGGATCCTGATCTGCTCGACCAGGACATGCGTACGTGGCGGCACCATCTCCACGCGCATCCCGAATTCGGGTTCGAGGAGACGCGTACCGCCGCGTTCGTCGCCGGTCTGCTGCGCGGGTTCGGCATGGACGAGGTGGTTGAAGGGGTCGGCGGCACCGGCATCGTCGCGACGCTCCGACGCGGCACGCGTCATCGCGCCATCGCACTGCGGGCCGACATGGACGCCTTGCGGATTGCCGAGACCGGCATGCACGCACATGGCTCCACCGTGCCGGGCACGATGCATGCCTGCGGGCATGATGGCCACACCGCCATGCTGCTCGGTGCAGCGCGCCTGCTGGCGGAAGAAGGCGGGTTCGACGGTACCGTGCGTTTCATCTTCCAGCCGGCCGAGGAATGGGGGCGCGGTGCGCTCGCCATGCTCGGGGACGGGCTGCTCGAGCGCTTTCCGTTCGAGGAAATCTACGGCCTGCACAACATGCCGGGGCAGTCGGTGGGCAGTTTCAGCACCCGGCCGGGCGCGATCATGTCGGCCGAGGACGTCTTCGCCATCGTGCTGACAGGCGTCGGCGGCCATGCCTCGCGCCCCCAGGCGGGTTCCGAGGTAATGGTCGCGGGCGCCGCCCTGGTGACGGCGTTACAGACGATCGTGTCGCGCCGGCTCGACCCGGCGGAAACGGCGGTCGTCTCGGTGACCGGTTTCGTGACCGACGGTGCACGCAATGTCTTGCCCGGCACGGCCACGATCAGTGGCGACGTGCGTAGCTTCGACCCTGTCGTCAGCGCAGCCGTGGAAACGCACATGCAGCGTATCGCGCAAGGCGTCGCCACAGCCCATGGCGTCCGCGCCGAGATCCGCTATACGCGCGAGTTCGTGCCACTGGTCAACGACCCGGCATGCACCGCCGAGGCACTGGCCGCGGCCACCGCGCTGCTGGGACCGGAGCGCGTCTCGATCGCCGATCGACCGATCACCGCCTCGGAAGATTTTGCACGCTTCCTGGACCACGTTCCGGGCTGCTTTGCCTTCCTCGGCAATGGCGAGGCGTCGCCACCGCTGCACAATCCTGGCTACGACTTTGCCGATGCGATCCTGCTGGACGGCGCACGTTTCCACGCCGGTATCGCGCGTCGCCGCCTGCCGGCGTGAATGGCTGCGCCGCCCGGATGGCGGGGCGCGCGCCTCACGGTTCCGACACGCATTTGCCAGCCACGCTCGCGGTAGCCGTTACGCCGCACCAGCCACGCCGGATTCTTCTCGCCATAGCTCGCGGCGCCGGTGCCGGCTGAACCTTCCAGCTCCATCAAGCGTTGGCTGGCAAAGCCGATCATCTCCCGCGTCCGCGCTCTTCTCCAGCAGCCCCTGCAGTTGCATCATCTCGTTGGCCATCGGTGGTTCCTCAGGTTGGGTTAGGTGTCGCTGCCCAAACCCTGAACCCGAGAGCCACCGATGACCTCAGTTACACCACGAAATGGGACACAACCAGCCGCGGTACATGGAAACACCATTGTGGACCGTAGACACCCTGTTCCATACGCGCATGAAGGACGACAACAACGCAAGGTTCTTCTGCTACCGGTTCTGCCTGATCCCTCGGTCACAAACAGGAGCGCAGGATGATGCCTGCCCCCGACAGGATCCTTCGAAAGCAGGCGCTGCGCGAGCATGACTAGGATTCAAGCGGCATTCCAGTGCCACGGCTACTTTCGCGTATACCAATAACGTCCGTACATTGTAAGTATGAAACCGCGAGAGGTGATGCCATGCCCAAGGAAGCTATTTTCACGATGAAGCTGGAACCGGAATTGCACGCTGCGTTCATGGCCGAAGCGTCCAACGAAGACCGGCCGGCATCCCAGGTCATGCGGGAGTTGATGCGCGATTACATCGCAAGGAAGCACCAGCCGCGCGAGTACGACGACTATCTGCGGCGCAAGGTCGAGACCGCCCGCGCCTCGGTGCGGACCGGTCGAGACCGCTCCAATGATGAAGTGGAGGCAGCGTTTGCCGCCCGGCGTAGCGACGTGAAGACAGGCCGACGGTGATCGTCATTTGAACCCCGGAAGCGGAGTGCGATCGCGCCGACATCTGGGATTACATCGCATCCGACGATCCCGGCGCTGGCGCGCACATGGACAAGCTCTTCACCGATGTGGCCGCCATGTTGGCCGATCATCCCGAAATGGGCCGGAAGAGAACGATTGCAGGGACCCGCGAATGGATACCCCACGAAAACTATCGGCTGGTGTACGAGACCGACGTGGACACGGTGCGGGTGCTGGCCTGGTCCACGCTGCACGCCTGTGGCCGCTGGCTAAAGGCTAGCGTTGACCGTGTCGGGCGGCCAGACCGACTTCCGCATACGGCCGAGACTCTTGCCACTGTGTCTATCCAAGCCGCACCCAAAAAGTCGTCGCGAAACCGCTCGATCTGGTGCATCTTCTCGTGCAGAACGGTCACGATGCCGATGTCGCCGCTTGATAGCGTGCGCCAGTACACGAAATGATGCTGGTAGCGGAAGAAGTAGCCGTCCGTGATCCCGAAATCCGCCGGAATGGGCCAGGAGAGCGTCGTGTGCGAGGCAAGCCCTTGCGCAGCGCGAAACAGACCCTCGATGTAACGCTCGGCCTGTTGCTCGCCCCAGTGATCCCGCGTGTAGTGGTAGATTTCGTCAAGCCGCAAGGCGGCGGCCTGCTGGACGCGGATGCCGGGCACGGGCTCAGCCGCGGTTGCGCCGGATGATGTCGGTCGCCGTCAACGGCTCGTAGGATGACTCTGGTGCGGCAAAGGCATGGGCCAGCTCGGCCTTGAGCCGCTGGAA
>CAYOEF010000160.1:0-6685 GCA_964402805.1 uncultured Rhodanobacteraceae bacterium
CCTACCCGATGTGTCAGCCGCACGGCACCGTCCAGACGGATGGTCTCGCCGTTGATGTAGCGGTTGCCGATGATGAAGGCGACCGTGTCGGCATATTCCTCCGGCTGGCCCAGGCGTGACGGGAACGGGATGGAAGCCGACAGCGACGCCTGCACGTCCGGTGGCATGCCGTCCACCATCGGCGTCCAGAACACGCCTGGCGCGATCGTCGCGACGCGGATGCCAAAGCGCGCCAACTCGCGCGCCATGGGCAGTGTCATTCCGACGACGCCGCCTTTGGATGCGGAATAGGCAGCCTGGCCGATCTGGCCTTCCCATGCCGCCACGCTGGCCGTATTGATGATGACGCCGCGTTCCCCGTCGTCGCCCGGCTCATTGTCCTGCATCAATGCGGCACCCGCCTTGGCAACGTTGAAGCTGCCCACGAGATTGACCATGAGCGTCGTCTTGAATTTTTCCAGCGGCATCGGGCCATTGCGCCCCAGGACGCGCCCGGCACCGAGAATGCCGGCGCAATTGACGACGACGTTGAGCCCCTCCATGGCATCACGGGCCTGTTGCGCATGCGTGGCCACCTCGTCTTCATCGCTGACGTCCGTGCGCAGGAATCGCGCGTCATCCCCCAGGTTGGCGGCCGCGTTCTTGCCCTTGTCTTCGTTGACGTCGAACAGCGTCACCGTACCGCCATGCCTGACAATATGGCGAGCCACGGCGTTGCCGAGCCCGGAGGCGGCGCCGGTGACGATGGCTTTCACTTGATCCAGTTGCATCTGGGGTCTCCACGCGTAGGTAGCCGCCATTCTAGCGTGGTGGTTGGTGGTGGATGGCGCCGGAGGTACGGTAGGCGGTGAGCGTACGGTACGTCGGGAGGGCACGGCACGCCGTGCCCGTACGAAACGGGTGTGCGTGCGCGATTCGCCGTGTCAACCATTGGGGGGCAAAACCCATGTGCGTGAACGATTCGCGGGCGCCAACCGTGCGACGTTGCAACCCGTGTGCGGGCACGATTCGCGGCATCGACCACGCGACGTAGGGGCACGGCGTGCCGTGCCCTCATGGCGTGCCGTGTCCGAGCACGATGCTTCGCGGGCCTTCCCGGACAGCAATGCGACGTGGCGGGAATGTCGGTCGGGCAGGGTTGTTCAATGGTCAACGCATGTGTCCGGCGTTGGCCAGACGATGTCGTGGCGGGGCAGGCGTGCGCAGTCGAAGTTCGCGATTGCGAATGACAGCAACTGGTTCACCGTGCGTGTCCGCGGCGCGCCCGCATCCAGCCCCAGACAGGCCAGGGCGGTGCGCAGCACGTGTTCCGCCGGTTGGGTGTGGATGGCGCGGTCTGCGTTCGACTTGGAGAGCTTGTGTCCATTGTGGTCGGTAACGAGCGGCAAATGGACGTAATGCGGCGTGGGCAGCCCGAGCAGGCGCTGCAAGTGGATTTGACGGGGCGTCGAATCGAGCAGGTCGCGGCCGCGTACGACATGGGTGATTCCCTGGGCGGCATCGTCGACGACGCAAGCCAGCTGGTAGGCCCACAGGCCGTCGGCGCGACGCAACACGAAATCGCCCACGGCGTCACGCAGGTTCTGGCATTGCGCGCCTTGCAGGCCGTCCTCAAACGCCACGGTGGCATCCGGCGCGCGCAGGCGCCAGGCGGGCGGGCGTGCTGGATCGGGTGGGGTGATGCAACGCCCGTCGCGGTGGAATCCGCCATGGTGTGCAAGGTCGCCGCGGCTGCACCAGCAGGGAAACGCCGCTCCCATGTCGCGCAGCCGGTCAAGAGCGTGTTGGTAGGCCGCGTGGCATGATGACTGGTACCAGACCGGGCCGCTGGATTGCATGCCAAGGCGTTGCAGTTCCATCACGATGGCCCGTGCGGAGCCACGCACCTCGCGCGGCGGGTCGATGTCCTCCATCCGGACCAGCCATTCGCCATCAGCCTGCCGGGCGCACAGCCAGCTTGCCAGGGCCGTGAACAGCGAGCCGGCGTGCAGGTCGCCTGTCGGTGACGGGGCAAACCGGCCGCGGTACAACGTATGCCTCAGCGGGGAATGTAGAGTGGGTAGAGGTCGCTTTCCTCACTGTTCAGGCGTTGTTCGAGCAGTTCGCCGACGAGGGCGTATTCACTCGCGAACGCATCACGTTCGGCTTCGGTTGCGAACGTGCAGGTCTGGTACTTTTTGACGAACTCCACGACCTTGCGTGCGATGGTGTTCATGTCGCGACGAAACTCGTGCATGACCCGTGCATTGTCCGGATCGTCACGCGTCAGTTCCTCGACATAGGCATAGAAGCGCACGTTCTCGGTAAGGATGTGCGATTGCAGGCCCGACTTGAACTGGCCCAGAAGCGCACGTACCTCGTCATGGCTGCCTGCCTTGCCGGCCTGCCCGATACGGTCGAAGATGCCCCCCAGGCGCGCGTGTGCGCCCAGCAGGGAATCGACGAGCTTGGGGTCGTATGCGATGCCGCGTGCCGAATCCGCCTTCGGCGCGGACTGCTCGGACACGGCCGAACTTTCGACAGTATCGTTCTGCCCGAACATCTTGCGAAAAAAGCCCATGCCAGTCCCTCTTGATTGGCTGAATCATCACAGGCCTCCCCGGGCCTGCCCCTTGCCGGCCAGTTTAACCCTGCGGGCGCCAATTGGTATGTCTACTTGAAAATCGCGACAGGTGCCCAGACACAACGAACGTCTTTTTTTCACCCGACTTCCGCAGGAGCCCACCCATGAGCACCGAGTCCACCATCGAAACCCGTCCGTTCGAAGCGGAGGTTGCCCAGGTCCTGCGCCTGGTGACGCATTCACTTTACTCGCACAAGGACATTTTCCTGCGCGAACTGGTCTCCAACGCCTCCGATGCCTGCGACAAGCTGCGTTTCGAGGCCATTGCGGAGCCTGGCCTCCTTGGTGGGGACAGCGATTTCCATATCGATATCAGCCATGATGCGGATGCACGCACCATCACGGTGCGCGACAACGGCATCGGCATGACGCGCGACGAGGTGGTCGCGAACATCGGTACCATTGCCAGTTCCGGTACGCGCCGTTTCCTGGAAGCGATGAGCGGGGACGCGAAGGCCGATGCCAACCTGATCGGCCAGTTCGGCGTGGGTTTCTACTCGGCTTTCGTGGTTGCCGACAAGGTCACGGTGCTGACCCGACATGCCGGCGCGGCAGCCGCCGACGGCGTGAAATGGGAAAGCGACGGCAAGGGCGAGTATGCCCTCGAAGCGTGCGAATGCCCCGAGCGCGGCACCAGCGTGGTGTTGCACCTCAAGGCCGACGAAGACGAATTCCTGAAGAGCTGGGGGCTGCGTTCGCTCATCAACAAGTATTCCGACCACGTCGCGTTTCCCATCCGCATGCCGAAGGAAAAGGACGGCAAGCCCACCGGCGAATGGGAAACCATCAACGACGCCTCCGCCCTGTGGACCCGGTCGCGGTCGGATATTTCCGATGACGACTACAAGGCTTTCTACAAGTCACTCGGCCACGACTTCAACGATCCGCTGGCGTGGGCGCACAATCATGTCGAAGGCAAGCAGAGCTTTACCACGCTGCTGTACCTTCCGGCGCAGCCGCCGTTCGACCTCCTGATGGGGGCGCGCGACGAGCGCAAGGGGCTCAAGCTTTACATCAAGCGCGTGTTCATCATGGACGCGGCCGAGGACTTCCTTCCCAACTACCTGCGCTTCGTGCGTGGTGTCGTGGATGCGGACGACCTGCCGCTCAACGTCAGCCGCGAGATTCTCCAGCACAGCCGCCAGGTGGACCAGATCAAGGCCTCGTGCGTGAAGCGCGTGCTCGACCTGGTAGAGAAGCTGGCCAAAGACGAACCGGAAAAATTCGCCACCTTCTACAAGGCCTTCGGCAACACGCTCAAGGAAGGCATCGTCGAGGATCCGTCGAACCGGGAGCGCATCGCCAGATTGCTGCGTTTCGCGTCCACCCGTGGGGGCGATGCGTCGCGAAGCGTGTCGCTGGAGGACTACGTTGGCCGCATGAAGGTCGACCAGGCCGACATCTGGTACATCACCGCCGACAGTTACAAGGCCGCCGCCGGCAGCCCGCAACTGGAAGCGTTCAAGGCCAAGGACATCGAAGTGCTGCTCATGGCCGACCGTATCGACGAGTGGATGGTCGGCTACCTCACCGAGTTCCAGGGCAAGCCGCTCAAGAATGTTGCCAAGGGCGAGCTGCCGCTCAGCGAGGCCGACAAGAAGGCGCAGGAGGACGCCGGCAAGGCCGCCGAACCGTTGCTCGCCAAGTTGAAGGAGCTGTTGGGCGAACAGGTCGGCGACGTGAAGGTATCGGCCCGGCTCACCGATTCACCCGCCTGCCTGGCCCTGGCCGACCACGACCTGGCGCCGCATCTGGCGCGGTTGTTGCGCGAGGCGGGGCAGGATGTGCCGGAGAGCAAGCCGACGCTGGAAATCAATCCCCGGCATCCGCTGGTCATGCGCGTGCAAAGCGAAACCGATACCGACAGGCAACGTGATATCGCCGCCTTGCTGCTGGACCAGGCCAACCTCACGGCCGGTGCGCAACTGGCCGATCCGGCCGCCTTCGTGGCGCGCATGAACCGCCTGCTGCTGGCCTGACCTCGCGGGGTCTTCGTCATCCGAACAGGTCGCCTTCGCGGCCTTCGTGGGCAAGCAACCAGCGTTTGCGCGCCAGGCCACCGGCGTAACCGGTCAACGAGCCATCGCTGCCAAGCGCGCGATGACAGGGGACGATCAACGAGATGGGGTTGCGGCCCACGGCGGCGCCCACCGGATGGAACGACCTGGGCTTGCCGATACGTCGTGCAAGCTCCGCGTAGGTGGTGGTTTGGCCACACGGTACCTCGCACAGCGCATGCCACACCGCCTGCTGGAATACGGTCCCCTCGGGCGCGAGCGGAAGATCGAACCGGGTCAATTCGCCACGGAAGTACGCGTCGATCTGGCGCTGTGCTTCGATCAGGAAGGGGGTCCTCGTTTCACGCCATCCGCGCGTCGGGTCGATGTCGGGAAAGTATTTCTGGCCGGCGAACCAGGCGCCCTTGAGCGCCCCGTCGCGCTCGGCCACGATAAAAACACCGATGGGCGTGTCGATGCGGGCGTAATCGACATCGGTCAATTGCATGCCTTCAATCTCCAAGCGACTGCCACAAACACATGGCGGCGTAGGCGCGCCACGGTCGCCATGCTTCCGCGATGGTACGCGCCTGGCCAGGCTTGCGGACGCCGAGTGCCTTGAGTACGCCATAGTCCGCCGCCGGGAAGGCGTCCGCCCATTTGAGGGCGCGCATGGCCGCGTATTGTGCCGTCCACTCACCGATGCCGTGGATGGCCTTGAGCGCCGACATGGTGACCGGGACGTCCGCGCCGGGCACCAGGGTAATCGATCCTTCCGCACATTTTTGCGCCAGCGTGCGGATTGCCGCGATACGCGTGCGCACCACCCCGAGGCGGCCCAGGGTGTCGTCATCCACCGAAGCGAGCACCGCCGGGGCCGGGAAGGTGCGGGTCAGCTCGGGGAATGGGGTGGTGATGGCGTTGCCCAGTCGCGTGGCAATGCGTCCGGCCAACGTACTCGCCGCGGCTACCGTGACTTGCTGGCCAAGGATGCCACGCACCACCGTTTCAAACCCGTCGAAAGCGCCGGGCACACGGATGCCGGGGTGATCCGCCGCCAGGTCGCCCAGCACTTGCGCCATCTGCCGCGGGTCGCTGTCGAGGTCGAACTGTCGGCGTATGCGTGTGACGACTTGCTCCGCGACGGGCACGAGGCTGGCCGACAGGGTGAGCCGCATGTGTTGCCGGCTTCCCGGTTCGATGCACAGCCACCCGTGTACGGGCGCCAGTGCGTCGTCCAGGTTGACCGTTCGTCGATAGGCCTGGCCCGTCACCATCTCGACACCGGGTATCGCGCGCCGCGCGAAAAAGGCGCACAGGCGCGGCCAGTCCAGCGGGGACCGGTAGGGAAGGTTGATGGTGGGTGGATGCTCAGACATGACGCGTGGCGCTCGGGTACACGGTACCTCATCATGTCGCCGTTGCGTGCGGGCGAGTCCCTGCACGTGCCGTGCAGGTGGGATGCCCGCGGAGATACGTCCTTCGTCAATAAAGCGCCTGTTCCTTGATATGTTTTATCTCGTCGCGTACCTGCGCGGCTTCTTCAAATTCAAGGTTTTGCGCATGCTTGTACATACGTGACTCGAGCTTCTTCAGGAGGGCCGCCACTTTCCTGGCGTCCATGGTCGCGTAATCCGGCGCGTCCTCGGCGACTTTGCGGCGGGCCTGGTAGGTGCGACCGCGGTGGTGGCCGGTGACGTCCTCGCCATGCGCGCCTTCCATGATGTCGGCGATGCGGCGTTGGATGGTCCGCGGCGTGATGCCGTGTTCGGCATTGAACGCGGTCTGTTTTTCGCGGCGGCGCGCGGTTTCGTCCATGGCCGCGCGCATCGAACGCGTTATTTCGTCGCCGTAGAGGATCGCCTTGCCACGGGCATTGCGCGCGGCGCGCCCGATGGTCTGGATCAGCGAGCCGGTGGAACGCAGAAAGCCTTCCTTGTCGGCGTCGAGTATGGCCACCAGTGACACCTCGGGCATGTCCAGGCCTTCGCGCAGCAGGTTGATGCCGACCAGTACGTCGAACTCGCCACGGCGCAGGTCGCGGATGATGTCCACGCGTTCGACA
>CAYOEF010000161.1:0-335 GCA_964402805.1 uncultured Rhodanobacteraceae bacterium
CGCACAGGCCGACCTTGCCGCCCTGTGCACACGGGCAGATGAGGTCGATGACATTGATGCCGGTTTCCAGCACCTCGTTGGTGGCTGCCTGTTCGTCATAGGCCGGGGCGTCGCGGTGAATGACCCAATGATCCTCGGCGTCGATGGACCCGATTTCGTCCACTGGCTCGCCCAGTACGTTCATGATGCGACCCAGGGTCGCCTCGCCGACCGGCACCTTGATGCCCTCGCCAGTGTTGGTCGCCGCCAACCCGCGCTTGAGCCCCTCGGTGCTGCCCAGGGCGATGGTACGCACGACGCCGTCGCCGAGCTGCTGCTGCACCTCGAGCGTGATG